>JBJDXI010000093.1:0-10783 GCA_051866595.1 Clostridia bacterium | reverse complement strand
CTTCGATGATGCAGCGGCGTTTTCGTATCGGATATAACCATGCCGCCCGAATTATGGAAGAATTGGAAGAAAGAGGAGTTATCGGTCCGGCGGACGGCGCGAAGCCCCGTACGGTTCTGATGTCGCTGGAAACATTTAAAGAAACTTTTAAAGAGCCGCAGGAACAATCACTATTTGAGGAATAACAGGTGAGATTATGGGAACAACGGGACTCCGCCTCCAGCAGGCACGGATGGAAGCCGGCTTCACTCTGAATGAAGTCGCTTCGGAATTGGATATTGACGCTCCGTATCTTTTCGCGTTGGAAGAAGAAGCTTACGATGACTTACCGGGAAAAACTTTTGTTCTCGGTTACGCGAAGACATACGCGTCCTATCTCGGTCTGAATTCAAGAAAAATTACGGAAGAGATTATGAAAGAAATCGGTTATGACGAATCTTCTTTCATTAACAGCGGCATTGAAAAACGCCTGTTTACTCCGGAAGAACATATTGAAAAACGGAACAGCCAATGGGAAAACGCTTCCCGCCGTTCGGCGCGGCAACGACGTTTGCTGGCTTCCATTTTGATTACCTTGGCGATTCTGGCGTTTTTTGCCTTTTTGGGCAGCCGTCTTTGGATATAAAGGAGAAGAAATTTGAAAGTTGCAATCTGCAGTCTGGGATGTGCCAAAAATCTGGTAGACAGTGAGCGCATGATGGCCATCCTGAAAGATCACGGTTATCATTTGACCGGCGAATTTGAAGACGCTGATGTGATCGTTGTGAATACCTGCGGTTTTATCGCGTCAGCGAAAGAAGAGAGCATTGACGCGATTATACGCTACGCACAGTTAAAAAAAGAAGAATGTCGGTGCCTGATTGTTACCGGCTGTCTTGTCCAAAAATATCAGGAAGAGCTGGCAAAAGAAATTCCCGAAGTGGATCTTTGGCTTACGTCATTGAATTTTGAGACCATTGCGGAGCGTCTGGATGAAATGTTTCCCTGGCGCGAGCCGGCGGAACAAGCGTATCCGATGAGACGCGTCCTGACCACGCCGTCTCACTGGGCGTATCTCAAAATTGCTGAAGGATGCAATAATACCTGTACTTTTTGTTCCATCCCTCAGATGCGCGGTTCCTATGTAAGCCGCAGCATGGAAGATATTCTGGAGGAAGCGGAGGAGCTGGTTCGTCGGGGCGTAAAAGAAGTAAATCTTTTGGCGCAGGATACCACAGTTTACGGTAAAGACCTTTACGGGGAACCGAAACTGAAAGAACTTTTAAAAGAATTCGTCAAACTGGATTTTCTGCGTATCCGTATTTTATACAGTTATCCCAACCGCATTGACCGGGAACTCGTGGAACTGCTGGCGAAAGAGGAAAAGCTCTGCAGTTATCTGGATATTCCGATGCAGCATGCGGATGACCGCGTGCTGAAAGCGATGGGTCGGCCGGAACGGCGGGAAAAACTGGTTTCCCTGCTTTCGATGATCCGGGAGGTGGATCCGGATTTCGCCATCCGCAGTACGTTTATTGTGGGATTCCCCGGTGAGACCGAAGAAGAATTTGAATCTCTTTGCTCTTTTTTGAAAGAAGCGAACCTTGATTGGGTCGGCGCGTTTCCGTATTCCCGGGAGGAAGATACCGCCGCTTATGACCTGCCCGGTCAGATTTCGGAAGAGGTGAAGGAACTCCGTTACGACGCGGTAATGTCTCTTCTGAGCCGCTGCTCCGCTCAACAGCTGGAACGCTGGGTCGGAAGAACAGAAACTGTGCTTATTGACGGCCTCACCCCGGAGGATGATCCCATTCATGAACAATATCCCTATTACGGCCGGACTTCTTTCCAGGCGCCGGAAGTGGACGGTTTGATCTATCTTTCCGGCAATGGAGACTATGTGCCGGGAAATGTTGTAAAAGCTGAAATTACCGGCAGTGATGTTTACGATCTTACCGGTAAAATATTGAAAGAAACCCAAGGAGAAGAAGAATGAAACTGAATTTACCCAATACCATAACGCTGATCCGTATCGCCATGATACCGCTGATTATACTGTTTTTGCTGCTGCCGATTCCCGGAAAATATCTGATTTCCGCGATTATTTTCGTCGTGGCCGCGGCGACGGACGGGGTGGATGGTCACATTGCCCGTTCCCGCAATCTCGTGACGACGCTGGGCAAATTCCTTGATCCTCTGGCGGATAAACTGTTGATTCTGGCTACGTTGATCTGCCTTCTGGCCCTGGAAAAAGCCGGGGCGGTGGCCATTATTCTGATTCTCACACGGGAACTGGTCATTACCGGTCTTCGGGCCATTGCCGCCGATAAAGGCGTTGTTATTGCCGCTTCTTATTTCGGAAAGTTCAAAACGGTCTCTCAGATCATTGCCATTACTTACATCCTCCTGGCCGGTCAGTTCACCGCTTTGCCGGAAGTTCTCGGCACTGTTCTGTTATGGATCGCTGTGATCATTACGGTCCTTTCCGGCGCGGATTATCTTTATAAAGCCAAGGAATTGTTTGAATGATGGAAAACAGGGAAATCGTTGAAAAGCTCATGGAGAAAAAAATCGTTGTCGCCACAGCGGAGTCCTGCACCGGCGGCATGATTGCCTCCTCTATTACCGATGTACCCGGTTCTTCCGGAATTTTCGGTTACGGGATGGTGACCTATAGCAACGAAGCGAAAATGAAGATTCTCGGCGTGAAAAAGGAGACACTGGAACAGTTCGGCGCCGTCAGTGCGGAAACCGCTTTTGAAATGGCCCGGGGCTTGCAAAGTGTTTCCGGCGCGGATGTTTCCGTTTCCGTCACCGGCATTGCCGGTCCCGGCGGAGGCTCCGCGGAAAAACCGGTGGGTCTTGTGTATATGGGATTGGCCAAAGGGGATGAGGTCTTTATCAAAAAGAATCTCTTTTCCGGCAGTCGGGAAGAAATCCGCCGTCAGACGGTGGCCACGGCCCTCGGCTTTATTGCGGAGAAATGCGGATTATGAGAGCTTTTATCGCTGTACCGTTATCCGAGGACATCCGCTCTTCTTTGAGGAATTTCATGGAAGAACTCGGTCCTGTAAAAGGTATCCGAATGGTGCCGGCAGAGAACCTTCATCTGACATTGGATTTTCTCGGAGAAACCGACGAAAGCGAACTGCCTGCTTTAAATAAGAAACTCAAGGCGGTGGCAGGAAATCATAAGTCTTTTTCACTGTCTGTTCATGGCGTCGGTACCTTTCCCAAAAACGGGGAAGCCAAAGTAGTTTGGGTCGGTCTGAAAAAGAATGATTCTTTGACGGCGCTGGCTTTGTCTGTCCGAAAAGCGACGGACAGCCGCGATAAGAAAAAGTTTTCGCCCCATCTTACGGTGGGACGGGTAAAATTTACCGAAGAAAAACAAAAAACCTTTTGGGAGCAATTTTATCGGGCGGAGCACCGTGATTTCGGGACGATGAAGGTGGATCGCTTTCTGCTGATGAAAAGCGATCTTTCCGAAAAAATTCCGGTGTATACCGTAATCAATCAATTTATGCTAAAGGATGGAGAAAAGAATGGATAAAAATAACAGAAAAGATGCCTTGGAAGAAGCGTTACATCACATTGAGAAACAATTCGGCAAAGGCGCGATCATGCGTTTGGGCGATGCGGCGAAAATGAACATTGAAGTCATTCCCACCGGGATTCTTTCCCTCGATGTGGCCCTCGGCGTCGGCGGCGTGCCCCGGGGACGTATCATTGAAATTTACGGTCCGGAATCCTCCGGGAAAACCACTGTTGCCCTGCACATCGTTGCCGAAGCGCAGAAAATGGGCGGTACCGCGGCTTTTATCGACGCGGAACACGCTTTGGACCCCCAATACGCAGGGAAACTCGGTGTGGACATCAACGAACTGCTCATTGCCCAGCCGGACATGGGAGAACAGGCGCTGGAAATTACCGAAGCCCTTGTGCGCAGTAATTCCGTGGACATTATTGTAGTGGACTCCGTCGCTGCCCTCGTTCCCCGGGCGGAACTGGAAGGGGAAATGGGCGACAGCCATATGGGTGTTCAGGCCCGCCTGATGTCTCAGGCTTTACGGAAACTCACCGGTATCGTCGGGAAAACCAAAACGACGGTGATTTTCATCAATCAGATCCGCGAAAAAATCGGTATTGTTTACGGTAACCCCGAAACCACCACCGGCGGTCGGGCCTTGAAGTTCTATTCTTCCGTGCGTATTGAAATCCGTAAGGCCGACGCCATTAAAAACGGTACGGAAATCATCGGGAACCGCACTAAAGTGAAGATTGTCAAAAATAAAGTGGCACCTCCTTTTAAAGTCGCGGAATTTGACGTGATCTACGGTGAGGGCGCTTCCCGGGTCGGCAGTTTGCTGGATATTGCCGTGGATCAGGAAATCATCCGCAAGAGCGGCGCATGGTTCTCCTATAAAGAAGAACGGATCGGTCAGGGCCGTGAAAACGCCAAAGCCTATCTGAAAGAACATCCCGATGTTTACAAAGAAGTGGAAGACACCGTGATGTCCATTATCCGCAATAAAGATGTTTCTTCCTTCGGAGACGACCATGAAAAAGAAGAAGAAAACATTTCTGAATCCGAATAAAAATGAGCATAAAAAACAAAAAGCTTCCGAATCCGGTGAATTACAGTTTATGGCTGTTGAATTATAAACCCCGCAGTGTAAAAGAGATGACCCTCGCTTTAAAAAAGCGGGGGTTTTCCGAAGAGGTTGCCGAAGAAACGGTGGAGTCTCTGAAACGCTGGGGATATATTGACGATGAGCGCCATAAGGAATACCTAGTGGACAAGAGAAAACGCAACAATCCCAAAGGCCGAAATTTTGTTCGCCGTGAGCTCCAGGAGGCCGGGATCGACTGCGAATACGAATTGGAAGACCTCTATACCGATGAGGAAGAACAGAAGATCATCGGTAAATTGTTGTCACAATGGTGTGAGCGGGGAAAAGATTTTAAAGAAAATAAAAATCGTTATTTTCAGCGTTTATACCGCCGCGGCTTTTCCGTGGGAAATATCAGCGAGCAGCTCCGTTTATTTGAAGAAATCTACGAAAAAGACTGCGAATGAGATAAAATATCTTCTTGACTACGGTGAGGTACATAGTATATACTATTAGAAGATGAAACGTAGTTTATCCGCTGAATTTCAGCTGTTGTGATATAATCACGTATTTTATATATTTAACATTATTTTTTATATATCCTATTATATTAGATTAAATAATCGCTTAAATAAAAATACAAGGTGGCGAAGGGAAAAGCAGGTCTTTTCCTGTCATTGCCCGTGTTATATCCCGGTGTGAGGAATACAGCATAAGCCAAGTTTATCTTGGCTTTTTTCTATTTTATAATGGGGGTGCATTTATTTGAGTATCATGATTACGGTTGCCGCCGTGGTTGTTGCTGCCGCCGCCGCCTTTTTCATCGGCTACGTGCTGCGCAAACGCATTGCGGAATCCAAATTCAAATCTGCGGAAGAAGAAGTGAAAAAAATCCTTGAAAACGCTTACAAGGAAGCCGATTCCAAGAAAAGAGAAGCTATCGTTGAAGCCAAAGAAGAAATTCTCAAAATGAAAAACGACAGCGAAAAGGAAACCAAGGAAAGAAGAAATGAAGTGTCCCGGATGGAACGTCGGGTCATCCAGAAAGAAGAAAATCTGGATAAAAAGATTGAAAATATTGAGCATAAAGAAAACAAGCTCAATAAAAAAGAACGTGATCTCGACCATAAGCTGGAAGAAGCCAACAAGCTCGTCTCGGAAAAACAGGCGGAGTTGGAACATATCAGCGGTCTCAGTGTGGATGAAGCGAAACAGCTTTTACTGAGCGGTCTTGAGGAAGAAGTAAAATACGACGCCGCGGTCATGATGAAAGAAATTGAAAGCGACGCCAAGGAAAACGCAGAAAAATACGCCAGAGAAGTGGTGACTCAGGCCATTCAGCGCGTATCGGCGGATCATGTGGCCGAAACCACCGTTTCCGTGGTTGTTCTGCCCAACGATGAAATGAAGGGCCGCATCATTGGTCGAGAAGGACGCAATATTCGTACCCTGGAAACGATGACCGGTATTGATCTCATCATCGATGATACGCCGGAAGCCGTAATTATTTCCGGTTTTGATCCCGTCCGCCGGGAAGTTGCCCGTATCGCCCTGGAAAAACTGATTCAGGACGGTCGTATTCATCCCGCCCGCATTGAGGAAATGGTGGAAAAGGCTCAGCGCGAAGTCGATCAGACCATCAAGGAAGAAGGGGAACAGGCCACTTTCAGCGTCGGTGTCCACGGACTCCATCCGGAACTGATCAAGCTTTTGGGCCGCTTGCGTTACCGCACCAGTTACGGTCAGAATGTTCTGAATCATTCCGTTGAAGTCGCTCAGCTCGCCGGTGTCATGGCCGGAGAGTTGGGGCTGGATGTGACTTTGGCCAAACGCGCCGGTCTCCTCCACGACCTTGGGAAAGCCATTGACCGGGAAATGGAAGGCCAGCATGCTTTCCTCGGCGCGGATATGGCGAAAAAATACGGCGAATCCAAAGTGATTGTCAACGCCATCGCCGCCCACCACGGAGATGTAGATCCCACCAGTACCGAAGCGGTTCTGATTCAGGCGGCGGACGCTATTTCGGCGGCCCGTCCCGGTGCCAGAAGAGAAACGCTGGAAACGTATATCAAACGCCTTGAAAAACTGGAAGAAATCTCCAATTCCTTCCCCGGTGTTGAAAAGAGCTTTGCGATTCAGGCCGGCCGTGAAGTTCGGATTATGGTCAAACCGGATAAGATTGACGATGTGATGTCCGTAAGTCTTGCCCGCGACATTGTGAAGAGAATCTCGACGGAAATGGAATATCCCGGCCAGATCAAAGTTGTTGTCATCCGCGAAACCCGCGCGGTGGATTATGCAAAATAAAATGTAATCAAAGACAGTACCGGTATGATTTTGCCGGTACTGTCCCTGTTTTCGTCATTCCGTAGAATAAAGGAGATTTCATGCGTTTGCAGGATAATGAAAGACTTGTCGAATATGTGAATCTTTTTGTTTCGGTATTGATTTGTTTTCCTGAAGTTGGAAAGATCTGTTACCACCGGGACAGCGGTGTACTCTGTTTTACCTTTATGCTGAAAGAAATAGCCGGAGTTCCCGACCGGAAAAAACGGCTGGAAAAAATCAGGACGGGCGTTGAAAAATATCTTCATCTGGAACGAAAGAAATCTTTTGATTTTCAAATGATTTCCAAAGAAGTGGGAGATTATCTCATCGTGGAAATCCGCCGTGATATGGACACTGTTACCCGGGAGGAAATTACTTTTCTGATTGAATTGTTCCGGCTGCAATTTATGGATAATATCATGGTGGAAAAGATGGATTCCGCTTTTGAGGATGAGTATCAATGGTATTATGAGGATGGAGAACATCAGCGCCTCAATGACCGGCGGATTACGATGGACGAGAAGAGTGTGGGAAATCAGATTGTCGTCTGCCGCGAAGCCGGAAAGGTGCTTGTGTTCAGTAACTGAGGAATGAAGAATGAAATTATTATTTATCGGTGATGTGGTGGGACGTCCCGGTCGGGAGGTTCTGGAAAATAATTTGCCCTTGCTGGAACAGGAATTCGGTGTGGATTTTACCATTATCAACGGGGAAAACGCCAGCGGCGGATTCGGTATGGATCTGAAAGCCTACGATATGATGTCCGCCGCCGGGGCCGATGCCTTTACCATGGGAAACCATACCTTCGATAACCGAAAAATATTTGATTTTATCGACCGTAAGGAAAATATTGTTCGGCCTCTGAATTTAACGCTGGACGCGCCGGGGCAGGGAATACGGAAATTTGAACTGAAAAACGGCGAATCCCTTGCCATCATCAATTTTGTGGGCCGGGCATACAGTAAAATGTCCCTCGACTGTCCCTTTAGAAAAATGGAGGATATTTTAAAAGATCTGTCTTTAAAGGATACGGCGATTTTTGTGGATTTTCACGGCGACGCGACTTCGGAAAAGGTCTGTTTCGGTCATCTCTTTGACGGGCGAGTTTCCGCCGTATGCGGTACGCACACCCACATCCAAACCGCCGATGAAAAAATTCTGCCCCGGGGAACGGCTTACATTACCGATGCCGGCATGACCGGAGCTTACGATTCCTGTCTCGGTATGGGAAAAGAGGCTTCAATTTCCAAATTCATCTCGTTAAAACATACACCGATGAAACCGGCGGCGGGAGAACGACAGATCAATGGCGTTGTCATTGACTTGGGAGACGATCACAAAGCCCGCTCCATTCAGCGAATTAACCGTATTTATCCCGAATTTTAAAAAGGATTTTTGTGAAATATCCAGAATAAGTATATATCAGTATTTAGCAGAGAAAAGGAGGACCTCCCATGGTTTTATTTGTCATTCAGAAGTTGAACGGGGTAAAAGAGTCCTTCTTTGCGGAGAATCATAATGATTTTTGATGATATGAGCCTGTCTTTTTCAGGCTCTTTTCCTTTACGTGCCGACGGACATTGCGATACACTTCTCGCGATGAGGGAGGGAACTTGCCGGCACATTGATATTGAAACAATGCAGCGGTATATGGATATGCAGTTCATGGCGATTTTCATTGATGAAGAGGCAGATTCCTTCATAGCCATGGAAAAGCTGGAAAGCCTGTATCATTATTACCGGACGCTTCTGACGGAAGAATATTACGATTTGTGGATTCCGCTGAAAAACGGAGAGAGCTTCCGCCGTCTGGAACCGGAAAATATCGGTCTTGTGCTGGCACTGGAAAACTGTGCCGCCCTCGGCGTTGACGAGGATGCCGTTTTTGATCTTTACGATAAAGGTTTCCGTTCTTTCGGTATTGTCTGGAATCATGAAAACTGTTTTGCCGGCGGCGCCGAGTCCGATGCGGGACTGACACCGGAAGGTGAACGGCTTTTGCGTACATTGAACCGTCTGCCGGTCATTACCGATCTGGCGCACATGAATGAACGCAGTTTCTACGACGCTCTGAATGTGCTGGAATATCCGCCTCTCGTGACCCATACCTGCTGTTATGATCTGAATCCTCATTGCCGTAATTTAAAAGAAAGTCAGATGAAAGAATTGCGTATGGCCGGCGGGTTGATGGGTATTACCTTTGTCGATAAATTTCTGGAAGAAGAACCCCGGAAAGCAACGGTGGATTCCGTGATTGATCATATCCTTTATGCTTCGGATTATATGGGCATTGACCGGATTTTTCTCGGCAGTGACTTTGACGGTGCCGATATGCCCGAAGATCTGGAATCTCAAAAAGAACTGTCCGGTCTTTACCGCAGGATGAAGGAACGGGATTTTTCCGATGAGGAAATTCGGATGGTTGCCGGAGAAAACCTCATCCGTTATACCATTTCGGCGCTTTCAAGGGAGGAATCATGAAATACGATCTTCACGTTCACAGTACTTATTCCGACGGCGTGAAAACACCGATGCACCTTGGTGAAGAGGCGGTTGAAGCCGGTCTTGGTGGTTTTGCTCTGACGGATCATGATACCATTGCCGGATGGGAAGAGATTCCCAGTGTGGAACGGACTTATCCCGTCACGGTTTTCCCCGGTGTGGAACTGAGCACGGAATGGGAAGGACGTGATGTTCATATTCTCGGTTATTGTATGACCGATATGGAACCGTTTCAAAAAAAATTAGCGGAGCTTGCCGCCTGCAGAGAACAACGTATCGCCCGGATCGTGGAAAAATGCAATGATCTCGGTCTGTCGGTTTCTTTTGATGAGGTTCGGTCATTGGCCGGTGAAGGAACGGTCGGACGTCCCCATGTCGCGGCGGTTCTGGTGAAAAACGGTTACGCCAAGGACAACCAGACGGCTTTTGACCGTTATTTGAACCGGGGCAAACCGGCCTATGTTGAACGCCAGCGTTTTTCTCCGATGGAAGCGGTGAAGCTTATCAAAAATTGCGGTGGCTATGCTGTGCTGGCCCATCCCGGTCTGGATCGGGCCATTGATTTTCTCGATTTGCTGGTTCCCTGTGGATTGGACGGTATCGAGGTGTATCACAGTTCGCATCATTCGGTGAATTCGGCGAAATTCGCTTCCATTGCGGAAGCGCGGCATCTGTCGGTCTGTGGTGGTTCCGATTATCATGGTCACAGTGACCGAACCCACGGGAATATCGGTTCCGTCGCGTTGGAAGAGACAGAATTGCCCGTATTTTTATCAGAATATTTGAAGGAGCATCGTAAAAATGTGGAAAGAGTTTAGAATTGCTGTTTCGTTTTTGACCCGTCTGCCGTTGCCTTATAAAGGGGAGTGGGATGAAAAGTCCTTTTCCCGGTCTTCGGTCTTTTTCCCTTTGGTCGGCCTGATTATCGGTCTGATCGTCGGTTTTGTCGCCTGGCTGTTTCGTTTGACGGATCATACCATGGTAGCCGCCGCCTGCGCTCTGATCACTTCCGTTGCCGTCAGCGGTGGGATTCATCTCGACGGTTTCATGGATATGTGCGACGGGATTTTTGCCTCCCGGGGCAGGGAACGGGCGCTGGAAATCATGAAAGACAGCCGGGTCGGTTCTTTTTCGGTTCTCGGTGTCATCCTGCTGTTCCTGCTTAAATTTGTGCTGTACGATGCGGTGTTGTCCGAAGCCTGGTTTTTCGCGGCGATTCTCGGCGGTTTCGTTTTTTCTCGTTTTATCATGATCTGCTGTATTCTCTGCTTTCCTTCGGCCCGGGCCGAAGGCCTGGGGGTTATGGTGAAACGCTATGTTTCAAAGCCGGCGTTGATTTGGGGATTGGTTCTTTTTTTGAT
>JBJDXI010000092.1:0-2133 GCA_051866595.1 Clostridia bacterium | reverse complement strand
GTCACGGTATAGACCACGGCGGGGTTGGTGATCACATTGGCGAGAAAAACGATGAGCAGGGATCGTTTATCCCGCAGACCCAGCAGAAACCCGGCAACACACTCCACCGCGACGGTGATTCCAAAAGAGACCAGAAGGGAACAAATCATTTTTTGCCGGCGCCTCCTCCCATGGCCGCGCCGCTTAAAATCAGGAAAGCGGAAACCGCCGTCAGCAGGATTTCAAAGGCCGTTCCCGAGAAAACGGCAGGCAGGGAAATCAACGAAGGCAGCGTCCCCAGAAACAGCGCGAAGGTGGTGAGACCGAAGGCGAAGCCTTTGGCATCGCCGAGAATTTCACTTAAAGCGAAGAGCGTCAGGGGCATCGTCATATTAAAACAGCAAACGGCGAGAATCCCGCAGACCGGGCTGTTTCCGGCAAAAATCAGCAGGATGGCGCAAAGGGAAAGAGACGCCAACGCCGTGGGAACCAACCCGAAACGGTCGCTGAGGAAGCCCCCCAGGGCTTTTCCGGCGGCCACGCCGAAAATCACAAGAAAAGACAGTCCAAACCCCGTTTTCCAGGGAAAGGAGAAGATCAGCCCCAGATAGGAGCGAAGCACCACGGCGAGGAAGAGCATGAGCACGCCCAGGACCGCGGCGATATGAATCTTTTTCAACGAAACGCCGGGACGGTAACGCGCCGGCGCTTCCCTACGGCCGAGGAGAAACAGCAAAATTGCCGACGCCGCCAAAAGAAGCGGAAAGAGAACCGTGCCGGAAAAGCCGGATGTTCCCAGCGTCAGCCCGAAAAACACCCCCAAGGCCCCGGGGGAGACGAAAATCCCCAGCGGCGCGGCTTTTTTGGGGAAGGCCCGGAGCACTGTAACGCCGCCGCCGACGTGAAAGAAACCGTTGCCCACACCGGCGAAAACGCATCCCGCCAAAGGCGAAAGAAGAACGAGGAAAAACGCCAGCGCCACAAAGACACAGCCCAGCATGGCAAAGGGCATCTGCTTTTGCCGCAGATCCGCCCAGATCCCCAGCGGGAGCTGGAGGGCGAAGGCGCAGAAATTATAGAGCAGAGCGTAAAAGAGCCAGTCGGAAACGGGAATACACGATGTAATCAAAAAGATGCAGGCGAAATCCACCAGAAAATGAACGGCGGAGACGGCGCCCAGCGCCGAAAGACCGTAAGAGAGCTTTTTCATCACAATTCACCTCAAAGGGCGTCACCGCCGACGGCTCCAAAAAAGGCACGCGGCATCAGACATTAAAACGGAACAGGGTAATATCGCCATCGGCCATGACATAGTCTTTGCCTTCCAGACGGACGAGGCCTTTTTCCTTGGCCGCGGCGATGCTGCCGCAGGCGTCGAAATCTTTATAGTTCACCACTTCGGCGCGGATGAAGCCCCGCTCGAAATCGGTGTGAATTTTCCCGGCGGCCTGAGGCGCTTTGGTGCCGGCCTGAATGGTCCAGGCGCGACATTCATCTTCACCGGCGGTGAGGAAGCTGATGAGCCCCAGCAGATGGTAGCTGGCGGCAATGAGACGGTCGAGACCGGATTCTTCTAACCCCAGTTCCTCGAGGAAGAGCATTTTTTCTTCCTCATCAAAATCGGAGATTTCCTGCTCGATCTCGGCGCAAACCACAAAGACCTCGCTGTTTTCATCTTTCACCAGCTCGCGGACGCTTTTCACATAAGCGTTGCCGTCTTTGGCGTCTTTTTCCGCGACGTTGGCGGCATAGATCACCGGTTTCGAGGTGAGCAGGTTGTATTCGGCGAGCCAGGCTTCTTCCTCATCGGAAAGCTCCATGGTTTTGGCCAGTTCGCCGTCTTGGAGATGGGCCATGAGCTTTTCGCAGAAAGCGTATTCTTTCGCCACGGCTTTATCGCTCCGGGCGGCGCGGCTCATTTTCACCATGCGGCGTTCCAGCACCTCAATATCGGAAAAGATCAGCTCCAGATTGATGGTTTCAATATCCCTTGCCGGGTCGATGCTGCCGTCCACATGGACGATATTGTCATCCTCGAAACAGCGCACCACATGAACGATGGCATCCACTTCCCGGATGTTGGCCAGAAACTGGTTGCCGAGGCCCTCGCCCTTGGAGGCGCCTTTGACGAGACCGGCAATATCCACAAACTCG
>JBJDXI010000091.1:0-10999 GCA_051866595.1 Clostridia bacterium | reverse complement strand
AAGAAATCAACCCTCCGACAGCTGTGGCGAGCCCCGCGATGGTTCCCACAACCAGAACTTCCGATAATCCCATACCAAACCTCCAAAACTTTGTCAGTTCAGTATATGAATCGCGAAAGAAACCATTACTGAAAAAAACGCGTCCCCCAAGGACGCGTTTTTTAAATTGCATCAAAGATCCCGTATAAACCTAAAATATTGGTTTTTCAAAAAATCTCCCTTTTCCCGGGAAGAGAGGACTCTATCTTCCACGGCGCTTACCGGCATGATCCCCATCAGGGAATTTGTCAGAAAAATCTCATCGGCAGAAAGAACATCTTCTTTCGTCAATACCGTTTCCTCAATTTCCCGGAAAACCGTCAGCAAGTAATGGCGGACAGTTCCGTTCAACAATCCGCAGGAAAGAGAAGGCGTACGTATTTTGCCGTCTTTTACACAAAAAATATTGCTGACCGCGCCTTCGGTAACATTTCCCCGGGTATTCAAAAAAACCGGTTCGTCAAATCCCCTTTCCTTCGCCTTTCCCTTTTCTAATATCAGATCGGCGCAGTTTACGGTTTTCAGATAGGTCATCGGCGATGTTTCATTGCGCAGGACTTCGCTGAAACAGATGTGAAATCCTTTTTCGTAATCTTTCTGAGTATATGGAATTTTTCGCAGTTTTACAATGAAATTCTCTTCCGAAACCATGATTTTCACAGCAATTCGGTCGAAAAGCTTTTCAATATCGCTGATTTTTTCCAATACAGTATCGCGATGGTATTCTTTGTTTCGGATTCCCAGCGTATCCATACCCTTTTCAAGACGATCCAAATGAAAAGGAAGGAAAACCGCTTTATGATCCCATACGGCAATCGTTTCAAAAACACCGATTCCGAATTGTACACCGCGGTCAAGACGGATTGGATTCATTTTTTTCACCTTTAAAAATATCAATAAAAGCTTTCGCTTTTTGCAGCGTTTCTTCGTACTCGGCTTCCGGGTCCGACTCACAGGTAATCCCGCCGCCGATACCGATGTGGTAAGTACCGTTCTGCCATATCGCCGTTC
Organism: Clostridia bacterium; assembly: GCA_051866595.1. GTDB lineage: Bacteria > Bacillota > Dehalobacteriia > UBA7702 > UBA7702 > UBA7702. The sequence goes on along the minus strand of JBJDXI010000091.1, from coordinate 9,949 downwards.
GGATAACGATATTCAGATCACAGTCACCGTTAAATGAGATATAACCGATGGAACCGGTATATAACCCTCTGGCACTGTGCTCCAATTCATCCATATCCTTCATGGCCTCAATTTTGGGAGCTCCGGTAATGGAACCGCCGGGAAACATGGCCCGCAGTAAATCAGCATAGGTCAAATGTTCTTCCATTCGACCCACAATCGTGGTGACCAAATGAAATACGGTAGCGAAGGCTTCGATGTCAAAATGTTTTGTCACCTTTACCGATCCGGTTTCGCAAATCCGGTTCAGATCGTTTCGTTCCAAATCCACAATCATCAACAGCTCGCTCCGGTCTTTTTCCGACATCTGCAATTCACGGCGGTAAAACGCATCTTCCTCCGGTGTTGCGCCGCGCTTTCGCGTTCCCTTGATCGGTTTTGTTTCAATATAGCGATCCTTCATTTGAATAAAGCGTTCCGGAGAAGCGCTGACAATATCAAAATCCGGATAGTGAAAGTAGCCGCCGAAAGGTGACGGATTTCTTTTTCTCATCATTGAAAACAAAGCATAAGGCGGCAATTCAGATTGAACCCGCATTTGCTGGGTCAGGTTGGAAATATAAAAATCCCCTTCAACAATATGATCAATCACTTTTCCCACTGTTTTTTCATAATCTTTTTTTACGAAATTGAAAGAAATCTCACTGCGAAAATCATCATCAAAACAATACGGAGCCGTGCCTTCATTGAGACGGGATTCAATTTCTCCGATACTTTCCCCGGTCTCTTTTAATATGCCTTTGGCAGTGATATAACATTCATGACTTAAAAGATCAAAAACAATGAAATTATCATAAAAGCAGAACAGCGCTTCCGGCATATCTGTTTCTTTCGGATTGGTAATGGGAATATTCTCAAATTTACAGCCGTAATCATAAGTGAAGTATCCAATTCCGCCTGAAATTAATGGCAGACCGGTATGATTTTCCTCTTTATGTAAAAGAAGAAAATCAGAAAGAGCATCTTCAAATTCACGCTCAATGACATGGTCGTTGGCGTAGGTTTTCCCGTCCTGTTCTTTCAGCACATAAAAGGGATGAATCCCGATCATGGAATATCTGCCATTTTCCGATTCAAGAGAAGAATCCAGAATCGCGCAGTATGGCTCATTCCGGAAAAGATCATAAACCTGCGGAGGAGAAATTTCTCCCGTAATTTTTTTTACTGCTGTTGGCATACTTTTCTCCCTTCACAGATCGTCATGAAATTACGGATAATCTGGTGTCCGTATTCCGTTAACACCGCTTCCGGATGGAACTGGATTCCGTAAACCGGATAATTCCGGTGATGCAAAGCCATAATGGTGTTATCCTCGGTGCAGGCGTCTACTTCAAGACAATCCGGCAGGTTTTCGGGACTTACGACCAGAGAATGGTAGCGAGTGACATTGAAATTTTCCGGCAAAGAGGAAAACAGCGACGAATGATTGTGACGGATTTCCGTAATTTTTCCGTGCATGGGGCGTTTTCCCTTCCGGACGGTCCCACCGTAACGATAGGCGATGGTCTGATGCCCCAGACAGACACCAAGAATGGGAATCCGTCCCTCAAAACGGCGGATGATTTCTTCGGAACAACCGCTGTCTTCGGGGCGTTTGGGGCCCGGTGAGATAATAATCCCATCAATTTCGCCGCTTTCAATGCGCTTTTCCAGCATTCTCATATCGATACAATCATTGCGCACAACCTCAACATGACTGCAAAGCTCACGAATATAAGCCGCCAGATTATAAACAAAAGAATCGTAATTATCAACGAGAAGATACATTCTGAAACTTTCCTTTCTGCAATAAAAAAGCCGAAGATAACAAATCATGTTATCTTCGGCAGTATTCTCGTAAAAAGGCACACCGTATAAAGTATTCTTTTTATTGAGTCATACTATACAGGAAAAATCCGAAATTGTCAAGCTTTTACCAGATTCCGAGGACGTGCTGCATTAAAAGGCTTACGCAGGTGATGGCGATCCAGCAAAGGAAACCGAGAAGAATCGGTTTGCCGCCGGAACGGACCAGCTTTACGATATTGGTATTCAGACCAATGGCCGACATCGCCATGACAATAAAGAATTTGGAAAGTTCTTTCAGGAATCTGAAAACATCTTCCGCCACCGCAAGAGCGTTCCCACTTAAAACAGAAGTAAGGATCGTCGTAATAATCGACGCGACGATGAACCAGAGAATAAACATCGGAAACATTTTACGGAAACGAATATCCACATTTTCGCCGCTGTTTTCCGATTTGACTTTGCGGATCTGCCAGAAAGCAAGAACCAGGGTAATGGGGATAATCGCCAGCGTACGTGTTAATTTTACAATGGTGGCATATTCCAGCACCGCACCGTTGGTTCCGTGCATCGTATCCCAGATCGATGCCGCCGCGGTCACAGAGGAAGTATCATTCACCGCCGTACCAGCAAACAGACCGAAACCTTCATTGGAAAGGCCCAGAATCCCACCTAATGTTGGAAAAATAAGAGCCGCGATGACATTAAAGAAAAAAATAACGGAAATGGACTGGGCGATTTCTTCATCATTGGCGCGGATCACCGGCGCTGTGGCGGCAATGGCGGAACCGCCGCAGATGGAGGAACCGACACCGATCAGGATTGAAATTTTAGAGGGAATCGAAAAAAGTTTGCACACAACAAAGGCAACAATCAACGAAGTAGCAATGGTGCTGAGAATAATCGGCAGAGACTGCATACCTACCTTACCGATGGTTGCCAGATTCAAACCAAAACCGAGGAGCACAACGGCGGCCTGAAGGATCAATTTTGAGGTAAACCCGATACCCGCGTCGAGATTCTCACGGTTTTTCAGCTTCAACGCGATAAGCATACCGATGATAATCGCGATAATCGGCGCCCCCACCACCTGCAAAGCCGGGATAAAATGCACAATCAGCCAGGAAGGCAAAGCAATCAAAAAACACAGTAAAATCCCCTTCCCCTTTGTTTTGAGGAACTCCATAATAAAACACCTTCTTTAAAATAAATTATGATTAAAACTATATATTTGCCAACAATTCACGAATGTCTTCTTCCTTCGTTGCCCAACTGGTTGCCAGACGGATCACGGTATGGCTCTCATCATATTTACACCAGAAACCATATGTCGTTACCCGGGAAATGCGGTCCAGTTCTTCCTGATTGACAATAATAAACTGCTGGTTCGTCGGAGAATCGAGATAAAAACGAAAGCCTTTTTCCCGCAGTCCCTTTTTCAACAGAAAAGCCATATCATTGGCGTGTTTTCCCAGACGGTAATAGAGGTCGTCGGTGAAAAGAACATCAAACTGAAGTCCCAGAACCCAGCCTTTGGCAAGCAAAGCTCCATGTTGTTTGATATGAGTAAAAAAGTGAGGCAGAATCTGCGGATCGGGAATCACCACGGCTTCACCGCACATGGCGCCGACTTTGGTCCCTCCGATATAAAAGGCATCACAACAATCGGCAATATCTTTTAAAGTAACGTCGGTACCGGGGACGGTGAGACCGTAACCCAACCGGGCGCCGTCAAGATAAAGATAAAGCTGATATTCATCACAGATTCTGCGTAAAGCTTTCAACTCTGACTGCGTATAGAGCGTACCGTCTTCAGTAGGATGTGAAATATACACCATTTTGGGCAGAACCATATGTTCATAATTTTCATCGGCGTAGAAGTTTTTTAAATAATCGGACAATACCTCTTTGGTTACTTTTCCGTTTCGTCCTTCCACCGTCAGAACCTTATGATTACCACCTTCAATGGCACCGGCTTCATGAGTCGCGATATGTCCCCCGGTCACGGCAATCACACCCTCGTATTTCCGGAGGAAAGCATCAATAACGGTGGCATTGGTCTGGGTGCCTCCGACAAGAAATTTCACCAGAGCTTCCGGTTTTCCGCATGCATCCGCAATTTTTTTCGCGGCCCGCAAAGAATAAGTGTCAAAACCGTAACCGGTATTCTGTTCCCCGATGATTTCAGTAAATTTCCTTAAAATCTCGGGATGGGCTGTTTCCATATAGTCACTGTCAAAATGCAGCATTGTTATTTTCTCCCGTTTCTGTCCGGTTCAAAACCTTCAAAAATAATTATATCAAAATATTGATCGGCAAAAGCCAAATCTTCTTCGGAACGCACGGTCCATGCCGCTGTTTTCGCCTCAAAGAGTTTTCGGCTCACGGTCATCGGCAGATTTCGAGCACTGTGGAAATCGTATGAAATAAAATCCGGCCGGGAAAAGACGTTTCCCATCAGGTTTTTTGCCGTAAACTTAATGGGCCAGGGCTTTTCCTGTTTCCACTGAGGATCAAAAAAATCGAGGGAAAGCTGGCCGCGCAAAACAAAGGGCTCATGATCCTTGAACCATTTCAAAACAAAAGGTGAGAAGGACTCGATACAGTAAATCCCCGGATAGCAATAGAGCTTTCGCATGACTTTTTCACATATTTCAAATACGTCATACTCCGCTTTGATTTCCACAATCAGCGGCACTTTGCCACCGATCAACGCCAATACATCCTCAAAAAGCGGAATTGTCTCATTTGAAGAAAAAAGCCTGACCTTTTTCAGCTCATCATAAGTCAGTTCCGAGACTTTATTGGAAAGACCGGAAGTTCGTTTTAAATCCTCATCATGAAAAACAACAGGAACGCCGTCCCGGGTCAGCCGCACATCCAGTTCAATACCGTAACCGGCGTCCACTGCTTTTTGAAAGGCCGGCATGGAATTTTCCGGAGCATCGGAATGATTATCATGAAGTCCACGGTGGGCTATGGCAACGCTTTCAAAAGAACGCAAACGCTGTCTTCTGCTGCGATCACTGTTAGGCGCCATAGTGTAAAGTGCGCCTCCGGTCATCAAAGCCAGTGAAGACAAAGCGAAACATTTTTTCCTCATGACTCTTTCTGCTCCTTCCACCATTTCCGGAGAAACCTTTTTTTGTATATCAGGCGGGCATAATCCGAAATTTCTTTTGTAACCGTAAAATCAGAAATTCCGCCGAGAAGTCCAACAATAGGTATTCCCTGAATAAACTTCATATATAACAAGCGGTCCGAAAGAGCTTTCGCGGTTTTCGTGATTTCATCCTCCAAAGGCATTGATTCATTTTCAAAACCACAGATCCATTTTCCGAGAGAGCGATTTTCATCCGCCCTTTGATCACCGCGGCTCAATGCGGTACGGATGACTTTCAGAACAAAGATTTTTTCCTCTTCGCTGTCGTAAGAAAAACCATAGGAGAGCGCAATCTCCTGTACTGTTTTCATCATCATACCGATAAAAACCGGAATATCGGGAATCCCGATTCCCAACGCGCCAAAAACAACTCCTTCCGCACCGGAAAGCGCCAGATTTTTACGGCTGGACCCATTGGCTTTTTTCTTGAAACCCGACAAAGACCTCTTCTCTTTGGTTTCCATGGAAAAATGATGGATTTTATAATCCTCTTCGTATTTCGTTTTGGAATAGGTTTTTTCAATAACTGAAGAACCTTTTGTAAAAACGATCTCAAAACCTTTTCTGAAAGCGGCCTCCAATTTTTCGCGCACGCTGTCCGAAACGTACTTTTCCGCTTTTTCCGTAAGGAAAGATGTTTTTTCTTCCCTCCCTTTTTTCAGAAAACGTTTTTCTTCCGCGATCAGTTTTTTATGTTCTTTTTCCCATTCTTTTTGGTTCATAAAATCGCCTCATTTTACTGTTCTATATCATAACACCGAGAAAAAAAGATAACAAGAGAATATTTTAATATATCCAGAGGATTCTGCAAGATTTCCGACAAATGCCGGTTTCCTATTCCATATAACGATATATATCCTCATCTGTAATCTGCGTTTCTTTTGGTTGATCGCAAAAATTGATTCTGATGACAGACTGAGGAATGTTGACAGAGATTTCCGCAGATTTCTTCTTTTCTGCTGCCGATTTCTCAGCCATTTCAGCAATGTTTTCTAAAAGCTTACCTGTCAGATAACTGCCCTGCCAATGAAAGATCAACGTTTTTCCCTTTTTTGCGTATTGAGTGATACTTTTTTCCACATCTTCCGTTTTCGTGAAAGAAAACTTCTTCTTCCGGTAATAAAACAGATGATCGTCGCCGCAGGACGGCATCGTCCAAACAAGCGATTCGTGGTCACGAAAGAACCACGAATCGGAGCGAAAGCAGTAATCATAGCGAATTATATCATTTTTACTTAATGACAGGTCGAATGTTACATCCAAATGAACATACATTCCGTTTAAACGAAGAATGTTCCATGCGTGGCGGTATTTGATTCCTTTTTCCGGATTTGCTTCGGATACGGCGATTGCGCACCAAAGATCAAGGGCATCACAGAGGATTTTCACAGACTTCGCGATCCCCTCACAAACACCGACACCTTGTCCCAAAGGGCCGATTATCTCATGAGAATATTGTTTTTTTAATTTATCATAATGCACATTACGACAGATAAAATCATGAATATACAAAACTTTTTCCTCATCCGCAAAATGCATCGCCGGTCTTTTCAATTTCTCTACCCGGGCATACATGGCCTGCTGATGGGTTTTAATCTTCTTCTTATCAAAAAGATATGTCGGTGTGACTTCCACGAATGAGGAGTTATCATAATAGCGGTAACGGATACACTCCGCATAAAATATTTCTGGATGATCAAGTCGAAGCCTGAAAAAGACATCAAAGATCTCCTGCCCTCCTGTACGAGGCACGGCAAACGAAGGAGAAAGCCTTTTCAATCCTTCCAACAAAGCAAAGTAAACGGATTGCTGATCCTTATTCAATTGCGTATAATGATAATTTGTTTCCATAAAGTCTCTTCTTCGGTTCATGAAAGATATGAAAGTGCGGTATACGAGATACGCTCAAGAACCTTCAAACAAATGAAGGTATTATTTACCGCATTTCTTATCTCTTACTCGTCTTTGCACCCTCGGTTCACTTATCACTGAAACGTACGGGGCAAACAATTTTGATTAATAATTTCAAAATTCTTCAACGCATCCTCTATCGCTTCCACTTTCTCCGCTGTTGGATGCTTCCTCGGCTGTTTCAATTCTTCTACCGCATTAGGAGCATCATACATCGGCAATCCTAAATCTCTCTTTACCTCTGCGATATATGCGGTATGTACTTTGAAGCCGTATTTAGCTTCTATGTACTCCTTTATCATTTTGTAGGTCACTCGTTCTTTGGGCTTGTAGCTTTCCGCTCTTTTAGCAATATTATCAAGCGGAACTTTTCCCTCACCCTCATCAAACTCAACTTTTACGTTGATATGTCCGTCTGGCTTTTTGTGGAAAGCAGTACAACCGTCTCACAATGAGCGGTGCGGGGGAAGAAATCGAAGGGTTTTGCGGAAATGACGCGGTAGTTCTGGCTCAGTTCTTTGAGATCGCGGCTCAAGGATGCGGGATCACAGGAGATATAAAGGATCCGTTCCGCGCCGTAATGATTTAAAACGGAGGCGGTATTTTTCTGCAGCCCCTGTCTCGGTGGATCGAGGATCACCGTATCGGCATGAGGGATCTTTTTTAACAGATTCTTCAAATGATCCTCGGTTTTACCGATGACGTATTTGCTTTCGATTCCGTTGTTTTTTGCGTTTTCTTTGGCGATCTTTACGGCGTCTTTCACGATTTCAATGCCGTATACACGGGTTTTTCGCGAAGCGAGATACTGACCGATACTCCCGACGCCGCAGTAGAGATCCAGAAGGTTTTCGATGTGCTCCCCTTCCAGCAGAATACGGCAATAGCGGAGCATATTCAAAGCCGCTTCGGTGTGGATCTGAAAGAAACTGCGGAATGTGGCACGGAAACGAAGCCCATCCAGATTAAAACATAGCATTTCTTCTCCAAATACACGGGTTCCCTGCTCATTGATGACGATAATCCCGGAGAAGAGTTTGTTTTCTCCGACAAAAGATGAAAAATCTTTTACCTTGGTTCCATAGATCGCGGCGATCAGATGGCCGGTGTTATCGCAGCGTAAAACCACCGAAGAAGCGTCCTTCAACGACATCGCGTTGATCTGTTTCATCGCTTCATTCAATTTCGGTTCCAGAAGCTCACACCGTTCAATCTCGATGTGATCGTGGGTGCTTTCCCGGTAAAAGCAGGTTTTTCCGTCTTTCATATGAAAAGTCACATGATTCCTGTAGCCGTAGAGCTTTTCAGGCGTCTCCATCGGCAGAAAAGTAAAATCCCGGATTCCGCCGATCTGTTTCAATGAACGCAGCACATGATTTTCTTTCGCCGTTTTTTCCAATGAATAATCAGCGTGCTGGAAATCACATCCACCACAGGATCCGTAATAAGGACAGGAAGGCGCAGTACGGTGCGGCGATCTGCGGCAAATCTCAATACTGTGCCCTTTTGCAAATCTTTTTTTCTCCTCGGTAAGTTCAAAACGGATTTCTTCGGTTGGAAGCGCGTCCTTAATAAAACAGCATTTACCATCCATGTGAAGAATACCGTTACCGAAAAAATCAAGACTTTCTGTTTTTCCGAAATAACTCATAGAATCACTCTCTATACATAACGCAAGAGCCTCCTTTCGGAGGCTCCTGTTTATTTTCTTTTCATCACTTCTTTGGCTTTGGCGGCGATTTCCTTGGCAGTTAAACCGTATTCTTCCAGAAGAGCATCGGGTTTGCCGCTCTGACCGAAACGGTCTTTCACACCGACCATCGTCATGGGGCAAGGTCTGTTTTCCGCGAGAACTTCCGCCACGGCGGAACCGAGACCGCCAATCACACTGTGTTCTTCCGCGGTAACGATAGCGCCGCATTTTTCCGCGTAGGCAATCACGGTATCCGCATCAAAGGGCTTCAAGGAGGAAGCATTGATCACGGCGGCGTCAATGCCTTCGGCTTTCAGCATTTCCGCGGCTTCCATCGCTTTAGAGACCATTAAACCGCAGGCGATCAGAGCCACATCGGCACCGTCTTTCAGCACCGCTGCTTTGCCGGGTTCAAAATGATAACTTTCATCAAAAAGAACCGGCTGACCGCTGCGACCCAGACGCAGATACATCGGGCCTTCTTCTTTGGCCATATAACGAACCATTTGTTCGGTTTCAACGCCATCGGCGGGGACAAAAACCTGCATATTCGGGAGCACCCGCATGATGGCAATATCTTCAATACTCTGATGGGAACCGCCGTCTTCACCGACGGTGACACCGGCGTGGGTGGCGGCAACTTTCACATTCAATTTGGGATAGCAGATGCTGTTTCGAATGATTTCAAAACAACGTCCGGTGGCAAATACGGCAAAACTGCTCATAAATACTGTATTTCCGCCGATAGCCAGTCCCGCTGCCGTCGCGGCCATGTTACTCTCCGCAATCCCCATATCAAAAAAGCGCTCAGGACATTCTTTGGCGAACACGTTGGTTTTGGTAGATTTCGATAAGTCCGCATCCAAAACGACAATGGAGCTGTCCTCTTTACCGATGGCGGCTAAAGCGTTGCCGTAGGCTTCTCTAGTTGCAATCTTTTCCATATCTCAACCCTCCAATTCCGCTTTGGCAGCGGCGAATTCTTCTTCGTTCATTGCTTTTCCGTGCCAGCCGGCCTGATTTTCCATAAAGGAAACGCCTTTGCCTTTTACGGTTTTGGCAATGATCGCGGAAGGTTTGCCTTTTACTTCGGCGGCTTTCGCGAATACATCCTGAAGGGCTTCAATATCATGACCATCCACATGGAATACTTCAAAACCGAAAGCGGCAAATTTTGCGCCGATATCACCCAAAGCCATAACATCACTGTTGGCGCCGTCGATCTGAAGACCGTTGTTGTCCACGATGGCGCATAGGTTATCCAAACCATAATGGGCAGCGGACATCGCCGCTTCCCAGATGATCCCTTCATCCAGTTCGCCATCGCCGAGAACGGCGTAAACACGGTTGGGTTTCTG
>JBJDXI010000090.1:0-11018 GCA_051866595.1 Clostridia bacterium | reverse complement strand
ACGGTTTTACTGGTGAGCCATCGGCGATTCGAACGCCGGACACCCTGATTAAAAGTCAGGTGCTCTGCCTGCTGAGCTAATGGCTCATTCAAGACATTTGGAGCGGGAGACGGGAATCGAACCCGCGTTTTCAGCTTGGGAAGCTGATGTTCTACCATTGAACCACACCCGCATTATTCTCAGCGGAGAAGCCGCGAAATTGTTTAAAAGAAGTATCCACTCCGCGGAGTGGATACTTTTTATTGGTGACGCGTAGGGGATTCGAACCCCTGAATGCCAGCGTGAAAGGCTGGTGAGTTCAGCCGCTTCTCCAACGCGCCAGATATGGTGAGCCATCGGCGATTCGAACGCCGGACACCCTGATTAAAAGTCAGGTGCTCTGCCTGCTGAGCTAATGGCTCGTCACAATTAGATATTCTACACGAATAAGACCTAATTGTCAATACTTTTTTCCATTTTTTTAGAAATCTTTTCGGACGATGGTCTGATGACGTTCCGGTCCTACCGCGACGATGGAAACCGGCGCGCCGGTCAGTTCTTCCACCCGGGCGATATAGGCTTTGGCCTTTTCGGGAAGCTCTTCATAAGAGCCGCATCCGGTAATATCTTCCTTCCAGCCGGGGAGTGTTTCATAGATCGGTTCACAGCCTTCCATACGGTTGAGAGAGGCGGGAAATTCCGTCAGTTCCTCATCGCCGTAGCGGTAACCGACGCAGATTTTGATTTCATCCAGCCCGTCCAGCACATCCAGCTTGGTCAGGGCCAGATCCGTCACACCGCTGACCCGCACGCTGTAGCGGAGCAGAACGGCATCAAGCCAGCCGCAACGACGGGGACGACCGGTGGTCACACCGTACTCACCGCCGACTTTGCGGAGTTCTTCCCCCATTTCATCGAAAAGCTCCGTAGGGAAAGGACCTTCCCCCACACGGGTGGTATAAGCCTTGGCCACACCGATGACCTGATCAATTTTGGTGGGCCCCACACCGGTACCGGTCAGGGCGCCGCCGGCACAGGGAGAAGAAGACGTCACAAAAGGATAAGTTCCGTGGTCAATATCGAGATGCACCGCCTGGGCACCCTCAAAAAGAACTTTTTTCCCCGCTTTCAATTCCTTATCCAGCAGAACCGAGGTGTCCGCCACATAGGGGCGAACCCGTTCCGCCAGCACTTTATATTCTTCCACGATGGCTTTTTCGTCCATCGGTTCCTGTCCATACACTTTTTCCAAAAGCACGTTTTTCTGTTTCAGAACCTGATGAAGCTTTCTTTCAAATTCCGAAAAGTCGATCAGATCGCAGACACGAATCCCCACACGGTTGACTTTATCGGCGTAAGCCGGGCCGATTCCCCGTTTGGTTGTACCGATTTTCCCGTCGCCTTTGGCTTCTTCTTCCAGACCGTCCAGCACTTTATGGTAGGGCATAATCAGATGAGCACGGTCGGAAATATGAAAATGATCAAAAGAAACGCCACGTTCCTTCAGCTCATCCATTTCTTTCAGCAGAACGGCCAGATCAATGACGACACCGTTGCCGATGATATTGAGGCTGTCTTTATATAAAATCCCCGACGGAATCAGATGAAGCTTGTATTCTTCTCCTCCGCTGATCACCGTATGACCGGCGTTATTGCCCCCTTGGGAGCGAACGATCACATCGGAACGTTCCGCGAGAAAATCCGTAATTTTACCTTTACCTTCGTCCCCCCACTGGGAACCGACTAAAATGATTGCAGGCATGAATAAGACCGCCTTTCTATTGTTGACTGCGCATAAAGACACAAGTTAATTATAGCGAAGAATCCCATGGATGTCAATTGAAATCAACGAAATATCTCCGTCTCTTCCCTTTTATTCTTCATCACCGAAGCTGATACCCACGGCCCGGGCGGTACGAACCATCTCGCCTTCGGGATCCACCGTTTTCAATACGCGGATCGCCTCCTCGATGGGAACCGTCTCGACAACATCATTGTGTAATCGGACCAGAACATCATTTTTCCCATCCAGAGCCGCAACCGCCGCCGCAACGCCGTAACGGGTAGACAAAATGCGGTCAAAAGGCACGGGACTGCCGCCGCGCTGCAAATGTCCCAATACGGTACAACGGGTTTCACAGTTGCCTTCCTCCTGAAGACGAGCGGCGATCACATTACCGATACCGCCGAGTTTTTCCGGATTATAGGGATTCCCCTCATTTTCTCCGGTCACCACTTTACTGCCGCCGATCTTGGCCCCTTCGGCCACAACAACGATGCTGAACATCGTTCCCCGGTTCCGGCGTTCTTCAATCTTTTTCAGAATTCCCTTGATCGTAAAGGGAATTTCCGGGATCAGAATCACATCGGCGCCGCCGGCAAGACCGGCATAGAGCGCGATAAAACCGGCATCCCGACCCATCAACTCCAGCACCATCACACGATGATGGCTTTCCGCCGTGGTATGCAGTTTATCAATGGCGTCCGCCGCCGTATTCACCGCCGTTTCAAAACCAAAGGTTCGGTCCGTTGCCGACAGATCATTATCAATGGTTTTCGGCACACCGACGACACGGAGCCCTTTTTTTGCCAGTTCGTGGGTAATGGCCATTGTGCCGTCACCGCCGATAACAATCAGGCAATCCAAACCGAGAGACGATGCGTTGGCAATCATTTCATCGCTGACATCCTCATAGCATACGGTTCCGTCCCGTTCTACCCGGTAATGAAAGGGATTGTCCCGGTTGGTCGTACCGAGAATGGTCCCTCCTTTGGGCAGAATTCCCCGGACAGAGCCACGGTCCAAAGATATATAATCCAATTCCTTCAAACCTTTATATCCGTTCAAAAAACCAATCACATCGGCTCCCTGGCCCTGCAGTGTTTTCACCGCGCCCCGGATCACCGGATTCAGACCGGGGCAGTCCCCGCCGCCGCAAAGAATACCAATTTTCATAAGTACCTCCAAAAGAAAGGATCTGTTTGTATTTTACCATATTTTCCCGGGAAAGACATGGCGTTTTTATGTCCATTCCTTCGCATAAAAAATGATTTTATTCCATCAGAAAACACCACAATACGTATATGCCACATTAAATCTATATTAAAAATAACAGTAAAATTTTTAACCCTTTTTTATTATTTTTCGCAATTTCATTCACAACATTGACAACAAAAGTTCTTATGCTATAATGTCGATACATAAAAACTCTACATATTAAAATAAACACAAAAGGAAGAATCCTCATGGATATGTCACAAATTTTTGCCGTGACGGTATTTGTCATCGTTATGGCCGTCATTATCAGTGAAAAACTGCACCGGGCCGCCGTTTCTCTGGCCGGCGGTATTCTTCTGATCCTTTCGGGAATCATTACCTTCGACGAAGGAATCGAAGCCATCGACTTCAACACCCTCGGTATTCTGCTGGGGATGATGCTTTTTGTCGCCGTCGTCAAGGAATCAGGGCTTTTTGAATATATGGCCATCAAGGCGGCAAAATTCGCCAAAGGCGATCCCTGGCGGATCATGGTGGCGTTTATGATTATCACGGCGGTTTTCTCCGCATTCCTCGATAACGTTACCACCGTTCTGCTGGTAGGTCCCATGACCATTACCATCTGCCAGATTCTGCGGACCAATCCGGTTCCCTTTTTGATGACAGAAATTCTCTCCTCCAACATCGGCGGTACCGCGACGCTGATTGGGGATCCCCCCAATATTATGATCGGCAGCGCCGCGAACTTCCGTTTCATTGATTTCATTTTAGTGGACGCTCCCATCGTCGTCATCATTATGGCCGTCATCGTCCTGCTGTTCCGTTTTGTCTACGGGAGAAAGCTCTCCGTTACGGATGAAGCCAAAGCTGAAATTATGGAGCTGAACGAAGAAAGCGCCATCAAAGACCGAGCGCTGTTCAAAAAGAGCGTCATCATGATTTTCGTCGTTGTTTTCGCGTTCATGTTCCACGGCGCCCTTGGACTGGAATCCTGCGAAATCGCTCTGGCCGCGGGGATTATCATGATCCTGCTGGGACGGGCCAATTTTGAAGAAGCCGTCCAAAACGTGGAATGGCCCACACTGCTGTTCTTCATCGGCCTGTTTGTTGTTGTCGGCGCCATGGAAGCCACCGGCGTCATCTCCATGTTCGCGAATATCATTATGAATCTTACCGGAGACCATCTGATTCTCACCATGCTTCTGATCCTTTGGGTATCGGCGCTGTTGTCCGCAATTCTGGACAACATTCCCTTCGTTGCCACCATGATCCCGCTGGTCATGGCAATGGAAGCCAGCGGAATGGATGTAACACCCATCTGGTGGGCCATTTCTCTCGGCGCCTGCCTCGGCGGCAACGGCACACTGATCGGCGCTTCCGCCAACGTGGTGCTTTCCGGTATCAGTGATAAAAACGGTTATCCCATCACATTTATTCAATTTCTTAAAATCGGGATGCCGATTATGGTTATCAGCGTTGCCCTGGCCAGCGTTTATCTGCTGCTCCGTTTCGGAATATAAATAAAGAAAGGGAAAACCCATGATTATCAATAACGTTAACTGCGATATTATCGAAATGACCTGCCGCCAGCTGGGCGCGACACAAATCAGGAAAATTAACGGCAGTCTCTATCAGTTTGAATTTGACATCAACCCGGATTTCAAGCTTTCTTATTCTTTTAATGTCAACCACAAAAATGAATACAGCCTCCGCCGCACTTCTCCTTACTCTTTCTTCAAGGGGAAAATCACGACGGCAAGAGAAGTCATCGACCTTGTAAAAAGCGACCTCGCGCGATTCCGTAACGCCGCAAACAGCACAAATTTTGAGGAATTTATTGAAACGGTCAACGAAATTCACACCATCGGCGAAGATATGGATCATCTGTTCCTCCATTTCAACGTCGATAAGGAAGCCCTTTCCTCCATCCGGGAAGAATTGAAAGTCATCCGGGGCCAGATCAATAAAGCCAAGGATGATGCCGAAAAGATTCAGGTAAAAACAATTACCGACTGATAAAAAAACCACCGAACATTTTGTTCGGTGGTTTTTAACATTTTTACTCTTCCGTTTTTTCCTCGGTGGGTTCCGCCGGTTCTTCTTCCGGCGCTTCTTCGGCAGGTTCCTCTTCACAGCCGCAGCCACAAGTTTCTACCGTGGCTTCGTCTTCATCATCGTAGCGGATGGTGTACTCCACAACAACTTCATCTTCATCGGCGGAAGCGAATTTATCTTTGATTTTATCCACCATACCGTCGGCGGTATTCTTCACTTTATCCGCGACTTTTGAGGATGTTTCTTTGACACCGCTCACGGCAAGGTCTTTTTTATCACGGATATTCTGTCTTGTTTCCACACCGGACTGGGGCGTTGTCAACGCCGTGATTCCGGCGCCGATCACCACACCGGCGGCAATACCGATGGCCAATCCGCCAAGAAACATCAGATTTTCTCTGGTTTCCGCTTCTTTTTTACTGATCACGGGGATTTGTTCTTTCACGTATTTTTTAGCGGCAGGACTGAAGGAGATTTTCGAAAAACTCACTTGCAGCACCTCCTTTCTTGAATGGGTTTATTATAAGATATTCGTATCCTTTTGTCAAATCAACCAAATCATTTCAAATACGGCGCGTAAGGGGTAATATCTTTATCGGCCAAAGGAAGACCGTAATATTCTTCCAACGTTGTCACACCCATGGTTTTCATTTCAGAAACAACAGCTTTTCCTACATAACGGAAATGCCATGGTTCATAGATGATACCGGTCACCATCTGCTTGTCCGCGGGATAGCGAAGGATAAAACCGTATTCACCGCAATGTTCCGCAAGCCATTTCCCCTGCCGGGAGGAGCCAAAAGATTGCAGCAGCGTACCGTCGTAAGTGAGATCCACGGCAAGGCCGAGTTCATGCTCACTTGTACCGGGAATGGCCGAAACAACGCCGGCAGCATAGATATTATTCCCTTTTCTCGCCACCTGATTCTTATATAGTGTCGTCTGGTAAGAATAGCTGCGGTAACCGCTCTGGGCGTAAAGCGGCGAGGACGGATTGGCACTGCGGTAAGCTGCAATCATCTGATCCAAAGCCTGGGCCGCTTCTTTCCGAAGTTTCACATCACGGCCGGAAACAGAATATTTGACGGAGGTCAGATCCGAAACACTGTAGGAGGAAGCGTTGGGAATCGGATACGTGCGGTTTACCAACTGAGCCATGCCGCTCTGATAATTTCCCGAAAACTTTCGGAAAGTCACCGTCAGATTCTGAGAAGTACCGGCCGCCGGCACGGTACAGAATGTTCCGCCTCCCTTGGAAACGCCGTTCACGGCAAAATAATCCACCATATAGCCGGTGGAGGGAACGGCCCGAAAACATACGGAGGAATTTTCAACAATAGTAAAGCTCCCCGCAGGAATCACTGAACCGCCGCTGCCGGCCGAAGCGCTGATCGTGCACATTTTTCCCGCGAAATAAGAATCCAGACGTTTCATCATACTGGCAATCTGTGCCCGTGTCGAGGTATCGGCGGGAGAGATCGCGCCGTTATAACCGCAGACCAAGCCAAAAGAAGTACACCAGCGCACCGAATCCACTGCCCAATCATCGACGGTGTTTTTATCGGAAAAGGCGTTAAAAATGCGATCATCCCCGGACAGGGAAACATCTTTTCCCCGAGCCGCGGCGTAACGACGGAAAAAGGCCATGAGCTCCTGACGGCTCACCTCTTTTTCCGGACGGAAGGTACCGTCTTCATAACCGAAGACAATTTTCTGATCCGATCCCCAGGTCACCGCGGCGGTGTACCAGGATACGGCAGGCACGTCCTCAAAATCATTGCCTCCGCTGACCGCCGGTGAACCGGAATGACGGTACAAGACCGTTACCAGCATGGCCCGGGTCATCGACAATTCCGGGCCGAACCTCGTTTCGGTCATCCCGGAAAAATAGTTTTTCTCATAACAGTAATTCACCGCGTCGGCGTACCACGCGGAATCCGCTATATCGTCAAATATGGCAGCCTGTAAAGAACAGGGCGACCAAAGCATCAGCACCGCCAATAAGGATAACAGAAACGCCGTTTTCTTTTTCATAAGCAAATTCCTTTCATACTCAGATCGGATCAGGATTCTCCCTCTTCATCCGGGGGACGATCCTCCTCGTGGTCAAAGTCCATATCACAGAAAAGTGTAAACTGGCTCAAAAAACCGAGATAAGCCGTACCCACAGCGCCGCTCCTGTTTTTCGCCACGATCACCTTGGCCAGATGGGGGTTTTCCGATTGATCGTAATAATAAGGACGATGAACAAAAATAACAATATCCGCGTCCTGTTCCAAAGCCCCGGATTCGCGCAGATGGGAAAGATCCGGTTCTTTAACTTTTCCTTCGCTCTTCACCGACGCGCGGTTCAGCTGGGAAATCACAATAATCGGCACTTCCAGCTCTTTGGCGAGGCCTTTCAGCTGACGGGAAATTTCGGAAATCTGCTGTTGACGGCTTTGATTCAGCTGGGAGGAGGATGCCTGCATCAGACCAATGTAGTCCACAACCACCAGATCAAGGCCTTTTTCCCGTTTCAACTTTTTCAGTTTCCCACGGATTTCCGCCACGGTAATCATGGAAGTATCATCAATATAAAGATTGGAACGGCTGATCTCCTCCATGGATTTCGCCAGTTCCGCGAAGTCCGCGTCGGATAGTTCTTTGCCGTTTTTCGTTTTTTCCTGACTGACTTTGGCCTTGGCGAAAAGCATACGGGAAGCCACCTGAATCGGTGTCATTTCCAGCGTAAAGAAGGCCACTGTCGCCTGATGAATGGTAGCGGCGCGTTCGGCAATATTCAGACAGATGGTGGTTTTCCCCATCCCGGGACGGGCCGCGACGATAATCATTTCCCCTTTTTTCAGACCGCCGATGAGCTGATCCAAAGCGATGAAAGTGGGAATTCCCTTTTCTTCTTTGCCGATGCGGTCATAGGCTTCGGCCACGAATTCCCCCACCTGCTTCAACGCCGTGGGCTGGCTTTCCTGATTCAGTTGGTAAATTTCGGATTCCGCTTCATCCAACAGAAGAGAAGCGTCCTTTTCCTCGGCCTGGGCTTCATGGGAAATACGGTCGGAAATCGCGATCAGCCGCCGCTTTACGGCTTTATCCTTAATAATATGGGCATAAGAGAGGACATTGGCCGCCGACGGTACCGCGTCATAGAGACCGGTAAGATAAGTCGCGCCGCCGATGGCTTCCAAAATTCCCTCGGATTCCAGGGCGTTGGTCACGGTAACCAGGTCAATTTCACGGCCTTCCTCCAGAAGGGTATACATCACCTTATAAATTTTTTTATGGCTGTCCTTATAAAAATCCTCCATTTTAATGATCTGGGAAACTTCGTAAAGAAGCCCCGGTTCCATTAAAATGGAGCCGAGCACGGCCATTTCCGCAAAATTGCTTTGGGGAAGATTCATTTCCTGAGAAAAATTCGACTGTTCCACTTCCGCGTCCTCCAAAACAGGGTTCAACGATCAATAAAAAACCTTTGGCAGGTATATAATGTATCGTATCATTTATTATACCCTACCAAAGGTAAAAGTTCAATTTATTTCTTTTCCGAATAAAGCGGCAATCACATCGGCGACATTTTCAAAAGAAGAAATCTTCAGGGACTTCATCCCCGGCGGAATTTCGCTTTCATTTTCTTTGGGCAAAAAGACACGGTGCAATCCGGCCCGGGAAGTGC
The DNA here is from genome assembly GCA_051866595.1 of Clostridia bacterium. Classification (GTDB taxonomy): domain Bacteria; phylum Bacillota; class Dehalobacteriia; order UBA7702; family UBA7702; genus UBA7702. The sequence goes on along the minus strand of JBJDXI010000090.1, from coordinate 2,310 downwards.
CGTACAGCTTTTCGGGAATTCCACCCACAGGGCACACTTTTCCCCGCACGGAAATTTCACCGGTCACCGCCAGATCCCCGGGAATCGGCAGCTCTTTCAAACTACTGTAAACCGCCAGGAACACGGCAAGCCCCGCCGAAGGACCGTCAATATTGCCGCCTCCGACGATATTCACATGAATATCATAATCGGACAGATCCTCTCCCGTGAGCAGACGGTAAACGGAAGAAGCGTTAAACACCGAGTCTTTTGCCATGGAGCCGGCGGTCTCATTGAAACGGATACATCCTTTTCCTGGCTCTTTGGCGGGGAAGGTCACCGCCTCGATTTCCAGCACCGAGCCGAGAAAGCCATAGACGCCCAATCCATTGATTTTGCCCACCGCTGAAGGCGTTTCATCCCTGTTTTCCCTGCGGTAAGGAATCATGCGTGCATTGCGAAGAACTTCTTCCACCAATTTCCGTTTGACCGTCCGGCGTTTCGTCTTGTTGTTCCGCTGGCTGTACATCAGCAGACCGAAGGCGTCGGATAAAATATTCACGGCTTTCCGTCCATCCACGGTATATTCCGCAATCAGCTCCGCCGCGTCCTCCTCGAGCTTAATGCCGAGACGGGCGGCGGCATCATGAAGGATGGCGACGATATGTTCCGGCGACAGCGGATCAAAATACACCTCACCGCAACGGGAACGAAGAGCCGGATTCAGTTCCGAAGCCTCCCTCGTCGTGGCGCCGATCAGGATAAAATCCGCAGGAAGTCCCTGTTCAAACATGATCCGGATATACTCCGGCACCATTTGATCCGAGGGATCATAGTAAGAGGATTCAAAGGTGACTTTTTTATCCTCCAATACTTTCAGTAATTTATTGAGAAGAATGGGATCCAGTTCACCGATCTCATCAATAAACAGAACACCGCCGCTGGCCTCGGAAACCAGACCCGGTTTCGGTTCCGGGATGCCGGTTTCCGCCAAATCCCGTTTGGCACCCTGATAAATAGGGTCGTGAACCGAACCCAGAAGCGGATTGGTGGTTTCCCGGGGATCCCAACGCAGCGTTGTACCGTCTACCTCCACAAAGGGAGCGTTCTCGCCAAAGGCCGAGGACGCCATTTTTCTCGCTTCTTCCAGCACTAGACGGGCCGCCGACGTTTTCCCGACGCCGGGCGGGCCGTAGACGATGACGTGCTGAGGATAGGGCGAGGCCAATTTGCCGAGAAGCGCGTTGACCGCCCGTTCCTGACCGACAATTTCCGACAAAGTGGAAGGACGGAGCTGTTCCAGAGCATTGCCGCCGAGACGACGTTCGGAAAGTTCCCGGATATGATCCAGCTTTTTCCCGGTTTCCGCGTTTTCCGGTCCGCTTTGCTCCTTCAGCACCTGCATTTTGATTTCCCGATAATAATCATCCTGCTTTTCCTGCATTTTATCGGTAATCATCTTTTCCAGACGGTCTTCAATACTGCGGCGAGCAATCATTTCACCGATTTCCGCCATCAGCGCGTCCATGCGCTCTTCCATCGTGCCGCTGCCGGCATAACCGGCGTCGTAAAAGACCACCTTTTCCAAAGCGGACAGACGCTGTTCCGGATCATCAGAGCCGATCAGATCGAGTATTTCCAGTTTTGTACTGCGAATAATGATCTGATCCGGGCCGAAAACCTCATTCAGCAATTCTTCCAAAGCGAAAAGCTTTCCGCTTTCCGCCTGATTTTTTTCCGAATAATGTTGGGACATGGATTATTTCGCCTGCACATCCACGTTGATTTCGGTTTTCACCTGAGGATGCAGTTTGATTTTCACTTTATACTGGCCGATGGTCTTGATGTGATCTTCCATCTCGATATTGCGTTTGTCCACGGCAATACCGCTTTCTTCCAGCGCCGCGGCGACATCCATATTGGTCACGGAACCGAAAAGACGTTCACCTTCGCCGGCTTTGGCTTTCAGAACAAAGGTTTTCCCTTTGATTTCTTTGGCTTTTGCCTGGGCATCGGCCAGTTTTTCCGCGGCGGCGGCTTCTTCCTTGGCCTTATTGCGTTTCCAGGCTTTCATATTGGTATCATTGGCTTCCACCGCTAATTTTTTGGGAAGCAGAAAATTACGGGCGTAACCGTCCGAAGCGTTTACGATTTCACCTTTTTTCCCCTGACCTTTGACGTCCTGTAATAAAATTACTTTCATATTTCATGACCTCCATCATTTTTTTTCTTTCTTTCCGATGCCGCGCGGTAATTCAACACCGTGTCGGCCATTCCCAGCAAAACAAGGAAAACAGCGCCGAAGGAAATAAAAACGAACAGCAAGACCCA
>JBJDXI010000089.1:0-11155 GCA_051866595.1 Clostridia bacterium | reverse complement strand
TTTATCTGTTTAAAGATGAAACCGGGCGCGTCATTTATGTCGGCAAGGCGGAAAGTTTGAAATCCAGGGTATCTTCCTATTTTCAGGACAGTCGGAATATGATGCCCAAAACTTTAGCCATGCGGGAACGTGCCAGAGATCTGGAATACATCCTGGTGGATTCCCCGGCAGAAGCTCTGCTGCTGGAATGTAATTTAATCAAACTTTACCGTCCCAAGTACAATATCATGCTTAAGGATGATAAAACGTATCCTTATCTGAAGCTGACATTGGGGGAAGAATATCCTCGTCTTCTCGTGACACGCCGTTATCAGAACGACGGCTCCAAGTACTTTGGGCCTTTTACCAACGCCAAAGCGATGCATGAGACCGTTGCGGTATTGAAGAAGTGCTTTCCTCTCCGTACCTGCGGTGTAAAGCCGGGCCGTTCCAAAAACCGCACCTGTCTCAATTATGATCTCGGCAATTGCCCCGGCCCCTGCATGGGAAAGATCAGCAAAGAAAATTATGATAAGCTTGTCCGGGAAATTGATCGTTTCTTAAGCGGCGACGGCGGAGAAATCCGCCGGTTGCTAAAAGAAAAAATGGAGGAATGTTCCGAAGCTCTCGCTTTTGAACAGGCCGCCCGTTACCGCGATCAGTTGGCGGCGGTCGACGCTGTACTGGCAAAACAGAAAATCTCCGAACTGAATACAAAGGAAAACCGTGATCTTATCGCTGTCTGCCCCGATGGGGAAGAAGCCGTTGTTACGGTATTTTGTGTGCGGAACGGCCGCCTGCTCGGACGGGAACATCGTCTGGTAGAGGGCTGCGGCGAGCAATCCGTCGGAGATATTCTCAGAGCTTTTTTGCCGGAGTTTTACAGCGGTGACCGGATGATTCCTCTCCATATCTATGTTAGTGAGTTCCCCTCGGAAAAAACGCTGCTGGAAGAAATCCTCAGCGACCGCCGGGGAGGAGCGGTACATTTTCTCGTGCCGCAGCGGGGTGAAAAATACCGTATGTTGCGGCTGGCGGAGAAAAACGCCGCTATGCTGCTGGATGAGGAAAAGAGGAATAAAAACCGGGGAGATGAGGATCTCCGGGCGGCGCTGGAACACCTGCGCGCCGCTCTCGATCTGCCTTACACCCCGCGCCGTATCGAATGTTACGATATTTCTCATGTGCAGGGAGCGTATACCGTCGGTTCCATGATTGTGTTTATCGACGGAAAACCGAAAAAAGACCAGTATCGCCGTTTTAAAATTAAAACGGTGGAGGGTATTGATGATTTCGCTTCTTTGAATGAAGTTCTGGATCGCCGTTTCCGGCGCGGAATGGAGGAAAAGAAAGCGGGAGAAACCACGGGCTTCGCGGATTTCCCCGATCTCTTTTTGATCGACGGGGGAAAAGGTCAGCTTAGTGCCACGTTAAAGATTAAGGAAAAATACGAATCAACCATCCCTTTTGTGTCTTTGGCCAAAAGGGAAGAAGAACTGATGATCCCCGGCAGGGAAGAATCGCTTCTTTTGCCCAAGGGGAGTCCGGAGTTTCATCTGATTCAGCGGATCCGGGACGAAGCGCACCGCTTCGCGATTACGTTCCATCGGGAACTGCGGGGAAAGGGACAGACCCGTTCTTTGCTTGCGGATATTCCCGGTATCGGTCCCGCGCGCCAGAAGGCGCTGCTGAAGCATTTTAAAACCATTCACGCCATTGAGGCCGCGACGGTGGAGGAATTGGCTTTGGTCGATTCCATGAACCTTCCCGCGGCGGAGGCGGTATCGGAATTCTTCCGCTTACGAAACTATACGAAGGAGAAAGAGTGATATTGAAATGAGCTTATTGGAAGTTCACGAAATTTCGCAGACATACGGAGATAAATCTTTGTATCAGAACGCCTCTTTTGATCTGTTCAAAGGGGAGCATATGGGGCTTGTGGGCCAGAACGGCGCCGGGAAATCCACGCTGATGAAAAGTCTCATCGGTGAAGTGGTTCCCGATGACGGTTATATCCGCTGGCAGAACAAGGTTCGTGTGGGACATCTGGATCAGTACGCCAGTGTCGATGAAGAGGAAAGCATCTTTTCCTACCTTCGGGGCGCTTTCAGTGAGCTGTTTGAAGCGGAACGGAAACTGAATGAAGTAAATGAGAAGCTGATGAGCTGTACCGATGACGCTTTGGTGAAAACCGCCGCGTCTCTTCAGGATTTTCTGGAACGGAAGGAGTTCTACTCCATTGACAGCAAAGTGCAGCGTGTCGCCGCCGGTCTGGGACTGACCCCTCTGGGGTTGGACCGTCCTTTGGGCAAACTCAGCGGCGGACAGCGGGCCAAAACCATTATGGGAAAGCTGCTGCTGGCCGATGTGGACGTGCTGCTGTTGGATGAACCGACGAATTTTCTGGATACGGAGCATATTGAATGGCTGACAAAGTATTTGAAGAACTTCAAAGGCGCGTTCATCATAATTTCTCATGATGAACATTTTCTGAATGATATTTGCACCTGTATTCTTGATGTTGAGTTTGATATGCTTAAAAAGTATACCGGAAACTATGAATCTTTTCTCCGCCAGAAAGAACAGAAACAGGTCGAATATATCCGGGCTTATGAGCATCAGCAAAAGGAAATCAAAAAAGCCGAGGACTATATCAATAAAAATAAAGTCCGGGCCTCCACGGCGGCTATGGCCAAGAGCCGCCAGAAAAAGCTGGATAAGATGGATCGGATTGCCGCTCCGAAACATCATGCCAAACCGAATTTTAAATTTCCTTATGTGGATATTTCCACCTCCAAAGCATTGGCGATGGAAAATCTGGAAGTGGGGTACTATTATTCCCTGATGCCCGGCATTACACTGGATCTGGCAACGGGAACAAAAAACGCTATTATCGGTTTTAACGGTATCGGTAAAAGTACCCTGCTGAAAACGTTGATCGGGGAAATACCCGCCATGAAGGGGGATTTCCACTTCGGTGAACGTACTGTTGTCGGTTACTATGAACAGGAACTGGTTTTTGAGGATGACCAGAAAACGCCGATGGATTATATTTTGGACCACTATCCCCGGATGTCGGTGAAAGACGTCCGCACGGCATTGGCGAAATGCGGGATTAACGCGGAACATATCGACCGCCCCATCGCGACACTGTCCGGGGGAGAGCAGAGCAAAGTGAAGCTTTGCCGCTTGACTCTGTTTCCCTGCAATTTTCTGATTCTGGACGAACCGACGAATCATCTGGACGCGGAGGCCAAAGCCTCTTTGCAAAAGGCGATTCAAAATTTCAGAGGAACGGTGCTATTCGTTTCTCACGATCCGGATTTTTACACCGGATGGGTGGACCGTGTCTTTGACATTGAGGAACATATTATTCTCAATGATTAAGAACAGCAATAAAAAAATGTGAAAGGAAGTTGAAAAACGATGATTGATCGAAAAAAGAGAAATGAAGATATTTTGAATGCCTGCGCTGATGTGTTTTATGAAAAAGGCATTGAAAAAGCAACGATGCGGAATTTTTCCGAAGCCATCGGTTATTCCCCGGCGACGATCTATCAAAGTTTTAAGGATAAACGGGAGATCGTAAAGAACTGCTTGTATTTTTGTGCCGATCAACGTGATGAATTGATCTCCGAAATACTTCGTTCCAACATTGATACGCCGGAAAATCTGCTTCTCTGTCTTCGGGAAAAGAAAGCGGAAATTATGAAATGGTCTCTGATCATTCTGCGCATCATTACTTCTCCCTATTATCAGGAAATGCAGGAAGAGATCAATACGATAAGCACTTCGGTAACTGGAAACTTTGAAAAGGAATACGATTCCAATGTTTTCGCGTTATTCATGCTTTACTACAGTGTCATGATGCATTTCGTTATCAGCGGTGATGACCATACATTCCAATTGGAAGAGGCTTTTCTTGATAAAGCGATGAAAGATTTATTGAAAAAATAAAAATGAAAAAAAGGTGTTCCCTTTTCAGAGAACACCTTTTGATTTCTGGGAGACCGGTCCTGATGGACAGGTCTTTTTTGCTTTTTATATCACGTATGTTTGTATTTTATTTATCCTCTTATTTGAACATGGCGACGACATCTTCTTTGGCGATGACGCCGATAGAGCGTTTTACCGCTTCACCGTTCCGGAACATGATGAGTGTGGGAATACTGGCGACACGGTACTCCTGGGCCAGCTGGTTTTCCTCGTCGACATTGATTTTTCCAACCTTGACTTCATCGGGGTATTCTTCGGCCACGGCGTCGATGATCGGCGCGAACATACGGCAGGGACCGCACCAGGATGCCCAGAAATCGACGAGAACCGGTTTGTCTGATTTTAAAACTTCTTCCGTGAAATTGTCTTTATTAAATGTATAGACGGCCATGGGAATCTCTCCTTTTTCCTTTATCTTTTCCGAAAATTCTTTTTTTATCGTCTTTTCTTAGAGTGTAAAATAACTTTGTGGTATTTTCCAGTTTTTTCTTGTCCGGATATAGGATTATTTTATTGAAAATAAATCGGTTTCTCCGGCTAAAATATCCAGCAGCGTCATGGCGACGATGCTTTCCACCGCAGGTACGATCCGCGGTACGATGCAGGCGTCGTAGGAACTTTCCGTGACAATGACGGCTTCTTCGTTCTTTTCCGTATTGACGGTATCCTGCTCAAAAAGAATGGAGGGCGTCGGTTTGACGGCAACCCGGAGCAGGAGGGGCATACCGTTGGTGATGCCGCCGAGGATGCCGCCGGCATGATTGGTTTTTGTTTGGATCTCGCCGTTGATAAGGGTGTACTCATCGTTGTGTTCACTTCCTTTCATCACGGCGGCACGGAAACCTTCACCGAATTCCACACCTTTGACGGCGGGAATCCCGAAAAGATTTTTTGCCAGCAGATTTTCGATCCCGTCGAAGAGGGGTGCCCCAATGCCACCGGGAAGGCCGACAACGCCGGCTTCGATGACGCCGCCGATGGAGTCGCCCCGTTTTTCTATCAGGTTGATCTGAGCCTGCATCGTTTCACCGACGCCGAAACTCAGGGTGGGAAAGGGATAACGGCCGGGGTCCTTGAGCTGATCGGCGGTGACGTGAATGGGATCAAAAGGCTGATCCTGAACGTTGCCGATGGATTCGATGTGAGCGCCGACGATGATATTCCGTTTTTCCAGGATGCTCTTGGCAATGGCGCCGCCGATGCAGAGGGCCGCGGTAAGCCGTCCCGAGAGATGGCCGCCATCCCGGCGGTCTTCGTATCCCCGGTATTTCAGATCCGCGGTGTAATCGGCGGAGGAAGGACGCAGCAGGTTGGGATCTTCCTCCTCCTTATCGGTTTTGGGAGGATTGGGAATCACGGCGCAGAGAGGAGAACCGCAGGTAACGTTTTCCATGACGCCGGAAAGGAACTGAATCTCATCTCGCTCCATACGCTGTACCGTAAAACCGCTGCTTTTGCTTGGCGCCTGCCGGGCGATGAATTCCTTGACATCATAAGGGTTGATATATTCTCCGGCGGGAAGTCCGTCGATGGTGATGCCGATGTAGTCGGAGTGAGCTTGCCCGAAAAGGCTGTAATGGATATATCTGCCAAAATCCGAAGACATGAAAATTTTCCTCCTGAAATGGATTTTAATATCTTATTTCATTATAGAATAAAAGGAATGAAACCGCAATGGCGAAAGGAATGTAAAATATCAAAAGAAAAGAGATTTCCCAAAAGGAAATCTCTTTTGATCGTTTATATCGGATACGGATTATAATACTTTGGAAAGGAAGGAGCGGAGACGGTCGTTTTCCGGGTGCTCGAAGAAATCTTTGGGATTGTTTTCCGCCAGAATCTTGCCGTCTTCCATAAAGATGACTCGTGTCCCCACTTCTTTGGCGAAACCCATTTCATGGGTGACAACGACCATGGTCATGCCGTCCCGGGCCAGTTCCTTCATGACATCGAGAACTTCCCCGATCATTTCCGGGTCCAGGGCGCTGGTGGGTTCGTCAAAGAGCATGACGTCGGGGTTCATGGCGAGGGCCCGGACGATGGCCACACGCTGTTTCTGTCCGCCGGAAAGATTGTTGGGATAGGTGTCGATTTTATCGGGGAGCCCCACACGTTCCAGCAATTCCTCGGCTCTTTTATTGGCTTCGGCTTTGCTCATGACACCCAGTTTGACCGGGGCCATGGTGATGTTTTCCCGGACACTTTTGTGGGGGAACAGATTGAAGCTCTGGAAAACCATTCCCATTTTCTGGCGCATTTTGTTGATATTGTTCTTTTTATCGGTGATTTCCTGACCTTCAAACCAGATCTGTCCGCCGGTGGGGACTTCCAGGAGGTTCAGGCAGCGGAGGAAGGTGGATTTCCCGGAGCCCGAAGGACCGATGACAACGACGACATCGCCGCGGTTAATGGTGACATCCACTCCGTCCAGCGCTTTTACCGTGCTTTTTTTGAAGTGTTTCTGTAAACCCTTGACTTCGATGAGGGTGTTGTTTTCAGTGGTCACTGTTTCTCAGTCTCCTTTCCAGTTTGCCTACGAGCCATGTGAAGAACATGACGAGGGTCAGATAGATCAGGGCCACGGCGATCAGCGGCATAAAGGCCGAATACGTGCGGCCGATGATAATGTAAGCGCCTTTGGTCAGATCCTGAAGCGCGATGTAACCGGAAACGGAAGTTTCTTTCAACAGGGTGATAAATTCATTGGCCAGGGCCGGCAGGACGTTTTTAAAGGCCTGGGGAATGATGATGCTGATCATCGTCTGAACGTAGTTGAAGCCGAGGCTGCGGCCGGCTTCCATCTGGCCTTTATCAATGGACATGATGCCGCTGCGGACGATTTCCGCGACGTAAGCGCCGGAGTTTACGCCGAAGGCGATGACGGCGACGATGATTTTATTGTTGGACGTGGCGAAAATGATATAGTACATGATCAGCAATTGTACGACGACAGGGGTGCCGCGGACAACGGTAAGATATATCTTGCTGATGATATTCAGAATTTTGAGAATCGCTTTACCGGGGCCTGCGTTCATCGTTTCGATGGTGTTGTCGTGGGTGGCCCGGATGATGGCCACGGTAATCCCGATGGTTAGCCCGATGAGCAGGGCGAAAACGGTGATTTCCAGGGTGACGCCGAGGCCGTCCAGAAGGTAGCGCCAACGGTCGTCGTCAATGAAGTTGAGGATAAACTGGGCTTTTAAATCGGAAAACCATTCGGACATGGAATGGTACCTCCTTTACGTAACATATGAAAGAGGGGCGGAGGTAATCCGCCCCTGTGGCATAAACAAGTGGAGAATTGTTTATTCCGTTGGTCTCTTTGAATTATTCGGCAGAGATGTATTTGTCGATGATGCTCTGAACCGTGCCGTCGTCGATGAGTTCCTGAAGAGCGGCGTTCACTTTTTCAAGCAGTTCTTCGTTATCTTTGGCGATGCAGATGGCGTAATCTTCCACAGCGTATTCAGTATCGAGAATGGAGAGGCCTTCGTTAGCTTCCACAAAAGCCTGTGCGGGCTGGTTGTCGATGATGACGCAGTCGATTTTGCCGCCGAGAAGAGCGTTCACCGCGTCGGCGCCTTTGTTGTAGCGTTCAATGGTGCCTAGGCCGGCGTCTTCGATATCACCGGTGGCGTAGATGTCGCCGGTGGTGCTTTCCTGAACGCCGACTTTCCAGTTGTGGCCTTCTTCAAAAAGATCGTCCACAGTGGTGATTTCAGAGCCTTCGGCAACGATAACGACCTGTACGCCCTGGGCATAAGTATCGGTGAAGTTGACGCTCTGCTGGCGTTCTTCAGTTACGGTCATGCCGGCCATACCCATGCTGGCTTTGCCGCTCTGAACCGCGGCGATAATGCTGTTGAATTCCATATCTTCAATCTGGAATTCCATGCCGAGTTTATCGGCGATGGCGGCGCCGATTTCAGCGTCAATCCCGACGATTTCGCCGCCTTCGTAATATTCATAGGGCGGGAATTCGGCGTTTGTGGCCATGATGAGGGTTTCGGCGCTTTCCGTGCCTTCATCGGTAGTGGCTTCTTCGCTGCCGCAAGCGGCAAAGGCGAAGACCATAGTAAGCATCAGAACGATGGCAAGAATTTTTTTCATTTGCTTGCTCCTCCGTAAAAATAGTATTTTCCGCATTTCATTGCTTGCATAATTATAATACAGCGTTTCAGGAATTGCAATACTTTTTGTCATGAATCTTCAACGAAACGGACAAATTTCGGCCCTGTTTTTTCTTCGGTTTCTTTATTTTGCGGTTTACCTTACCGTTTTCGCAAAAAAATAAAAGGAATCATAAAAATCAATCAAAATGAATAACGTAATGAATAAATGAATATTCTTTGTATATCCGCGGATTTCTTCTCATGTATAACGTAAAAAAAATGGGAGAGACTAAGAGGTAAAAAAGAAAGGACGGGATTCAATGGGTAAAAAAATGTTTTTTGCTTCCTTTGCCGCCATCTTTTCTCTGCTTCTGGTCGTTCAGGGTTATTTCGCCCTTCATGAGGACGCCGTAAAGGAGCTTCGGGCTGATCGTATCGGCGCTTCCTTTGTCGATCTCGCGGGGCAGGTGGCGGAGGCGGGAAATGAAATCGCCGGTATGAGCGTTTATCTGACGATGGAAACCGAAGGAAACGGCAGCTCCGAAGGACAATTATTCATCAACGGAGCCTGTGCCGGTGATTTTCGCCGGGGAATACTGACCCTGCGGGTAAAGGAAGGGGACGAACTGGCGCTGAAAAACGCCGAGGGAGAGAAGGTTTTCATATCGGATTATCCGGAGAATCTGGATGAAACGTTTCTATCCCGGGAAATCATCGGTGAAAAAACCATGGTTCAATGGGGAAAAATTGTCTTTAAATAAAAATAGGAAAATAAAATCAACAATGACAAATTTTCTGATTAGACAAGAAGAAAATTCTACGATATAATAGAATAGAATTATTACTAGAATGATTCAGTTGTAAAGAAAGCTGGTGTTGTATGTTGCAGAAAGCCATTGCCATTGACGGTCCTTCCGGCGCAGGAAAAAGTACAATCGCGCGGTTTGTCGCCAAAGAATTGGGCTTTCGTTATATTGATACCGGTGCCATGTACCGCGCCTGTACGTTGAAGGCGCTGCGGATGAATTTAGATGTAAATGATGAGGCAGCCGTCTCGGCTATTGCGGATACCGTGAAAATCCGCCTTGAGGACGAGAATGGTCTGCCCTTTATCTTTATGGACGGTGAAAATGTCAGCGAAGCCATCCGAGGAGTGGATGTGACCGCCAATGTGTCGGCGGTGTGCCGCTATCCCGCCGTCCGCGAGGCGATGGTGGCGTTGCAGCGGGGGTTCGCCGATGAAGGCGGCGTTGTGATGGACGGCCGCGACATCGGAACCTATGTTCTCACCGATGCTTTGCTGAAAGTTTTTCTCACCGCCGATGTGAAAGTCAGGGGACACCGCCGTTTTCTGGAATGGCGGGAAAAAGGTATCGGAGAGCGGATGACGGAGGAAGAAGTAATTAATGATCTGATCCGCAGAGACGAAATGGATTCCACCCGGGCGCTGAATCCACTGCGCCGGGCCGAGGACGCCGTTCTTCTGGATTCTTCCGATCTGACCATCCCCGAAGTCGCAGAAAAAATCATTGGTTTATGGAAGGAAAAAACTGCCAATGTTCTATAATGTATTACGCGCCGTGATGCGTTTGCTTTTAAGACCGAGAATCCGCTTTGAGGGACGTGAAAACGTGCCCGCCGACGGTGCCGCGGTGCTGATTATCAATCATCGCCACGCCTTTGATCCCGTCGTGGTGGGACTGGCTGTCAACCGCCCCGTTCATTTTCTCGCCAAAAAGGAATTGTTTTCCGGCGGTATCGTTACTTGGTTTTTTCGAAAACTGAACTGTATTCCCATTGACCGTGACAATATGGACCGGGCGGCCCTCCGTGAAGCGGTGGGCGTTCTGAAAGATCAGGGCGTTTTAGGGGTATTCCCCGAAGGAACCCGTTCGGCCACAGGGGAGCTGCTGCCTTTTAAAAGCGGCGCCTGTTACGTGGCTTCTCAGGCTCCCTGTCAGATCGTACCTGTGGCGGTGGAGGGCGCAGGGCGTCTTCTCCATCTGTTTTCCGCTCCGGCCAAAGTGCGGATCGGCACGCCTTTTGCTTATGAAGCGCTGGAAGGTGAAAAGCGCCGTGAGACACTGGAACGTATGACCCGGAAGCAGGAAGACGCTGTCCGCGGGTTGTTGGAAATGTCGTAAAAGCGGAATTATACTCGTTTTTTGTTGAAATAATTTGTAAAAAAAACATCTCTTTTGAGAAGGAAATCCTGTAAATATTGCGAATTTTTAAAGGGTGAGCGCATATGAATATTACTATGGCAAAAAGCGCCGGATTCTGTTTCGGTGTGAAGCGCGCCATCCGAATGGCGCTGGAGGCCGCATCCAAAGGAACGGTATGTTCTCTCGGACCGCTCATTCATAATCAGCGGGAAGTGGAGCGGCTGGCCGGATTCGGTATTCATTGGGCAGAAAATATCGAGGATCTTACGGGAGACACGGTAATTATCCGTTCTCATGGGGTTCCCCCCGATGTCATGGAAGAGCTGGCCCGGCGCGGTTTTCATATTATCGACGCCACCTGTCCTTTTGTGAAGAAAGCGCAGCATATCGCTGCGGAATCCCGGGAACAAGCCGACACCGTTGTGATCGTCGGCGACCGGAACCATCCGGAGGTCATCGGTTTGATGGGATTTTCCGGAGAAAACGTGATCGTTGTGAATCATCTGGAAGAAGCCAAAAAATACACCTATACCGGTGTGACGGCGATTTTGTCTCAAACGACCCAGTCTTTGGCGGAATTTCAGCGTGTGGTTGATTATATTCGTGAGCATAGCGAAAAAGTGATCGTGAATAACACGATCTGCAAGGCAACGGCAGAACGGCAGAATGAAGCCGCCGAAATGGCGAAAAACGCCGATGTTGTTCTTGTGGTAGGCGGAAAAAACAGCGCCAACACCGCGAAACTGGCCGCCATTGCCGCCGCCAACGGCGCACGGACCGCCGTGATTGAAAATGTTTCAGATATTCATAAATTTATATTTAAAGGTGCGAAAAGGATAGGCATTACTGCCGGCGCATCGACTCCCGATTGGATCATCGAGGAGGTTCTTGAAAAAACGAAGG
>JBJDXI010000088.1:0-2191 GCA_051866595.1 Clostridia bacterium | reverse complement strand
TCATCGTTTTTCTCGCCAATGTGATCACCAACCCCGCCGTGGTCTATACCGTGACGTTACTGCACCTTTGGGGCTTCGCTTATGAAAAAGCGGTTCTGATTCTGCTGGAGCTCGTCGCTTTTGGCGCGGAAGCGCTGATTTACCGACGGGCCTTCGGTAAAAGGGCTTTGAAACTCGCCTTTCTGTTGAACGCGGCGTCTTTCGCCGCGGGTATTCTGATTCAATTTTTAATAAAGAAGGTGTTATGATGAAAAAAACCTTATTTCTCTCTCTTCTCTGCCTCTTTTTGCTGGCCTTCAGCGGCGGCGTTCTGGCCGACGCCGCGGTATACGACTGGGAAGTTTCCGAAAATTGCAGCTACGACGCTTACGTCTCCACCGTGGACGGCGGTGTGAATCTCCGCGTCGAACCCACCACCGAGGCGGCGATTCTCTGCACCATCCCGGATTTCGTCTGTCTCCACATTACCATGGAGACCTCCAACGGTTGGGGATATACCGAATATAACGGCAATTACGGCTGGGTGGCGCTGAATCAGCTTTCAAAATCCTATCCCATCAAGTCTGTCTCCATGAATGTGAAGGTTACCGCCTCTGACGGTGTGAATCTCCGGGAGGGGCCCTATACGTCCTATGATAAGCTGATCTCTTCGGCCATTCCCAAAGGGGAAGTGCTGCAGGTAACGGGCATCAGTCAGAATAACTGGGGGCAGGTGACTTATAACGGTGTGACCGGCTGGATCGCCATGAGCCAGGTCACCGAGGTCAAAGCCAATACATCGGTTCCCGCCGATGAGGTAGAGGAAGAGACCGAGGAGGAAGAAACCGTTGAGCCGACGGAAACGGAAAACGCCACCGCCGAGCTTCTCGATAACGGAGAACAGCAGAGCTCCTTTCCTATGGTGGCGCTGTTCATCGGTCTGATCATCATTGTCGTCATCGTGGCGGCGGTGCTGATTGTGGTCATCGTGACGAAGAAAAAATAAAACGTTATGTTTTTATATATATGGGGAAGATAACGGAAAACCATCTGTACGGAGGTAAAAATGGACGATAGACAAGTAACGGAAACGGCGACCGCCGCCGAAGAAACCACGGAAACCGCGGTGGAAGAAATCAGCGCCGAAGAAATCGTAACGGAAGAAACCGTTGCCGCGGAAACCGCCCCGGAAGCGGAAACCATCGCCGAACCGGCGGAAACGGAACCGACCATCGCCTCGGCGCTGAAAGCGATCGCCGATGAAAACGGCGGTGTTTTCCCGGAAGATACGGAAAACACGGTGCTCCGGTTCAGTGAAATCGCGCCGGGATTAACCCGGGAAGGCCGTCTCCTCGATGTCTTTCTGGCCTGCGGAGGCAGTGTTGATCTCCTCGCCGTCAAGGAAACCACCGAAAAGGAACAGCGGGAAGCCGTGGAAAAGGTCGTTGCTGAGATGAGAGAAGAATACTGGATCGACCCTCTTGCGGCGGAAATGATCTGCCGGGAATTCCTCACCGCCATCGGCGCCAAAGTCACCGAGGCCGAAGAAACCCTCTGTCAACAGGCCGACCGCTATTACAGCGGCGAAGGCGTGGCGCAGGATAAGGAAAAGGCCGCGGAACTCTACGAAGAAGCCGCCCTCAACGGCGACGCCGTGGCCCAGTATACCCTGGGCTATATGTACGACAAAGGCGACGGCATCGACAAAGATCGGGTCAAAGCCATGTTCTGGTACGAAAAAGCCGCGGATCAGGGCCATGAGGCCGCTCAGAATCGCCTCAATGTTCTCCGTCATTTACAGGAGAAAAACGCCCCCCGTCCCGTGAAACCCAAAATCGACGAAGAGGAACAGCCCAAGAAGAAACGCTTCTTCGGGAGATAAGATGAAAAATGACCGCGCCGATTTGGTGCGGTCATAAACAGTGAAACGGATCTGCGAATTGCTCACAGGTCCGTTTTTTTGTAATATGTGCAGCTCCGGAAAGGTTCCCTTGTGTAAAGGGAGCTGTCAGCGAAGCTGACGGAGGGATTGCTTTACCACATCATCGATATATTCACATACGCCGCGAAAGCAGCTGTTTCCTTCGTTATCGGAAACTGATGGCTTATGGTGTTTTGACCGTATCACAATCCCTCCGTCACGGCTTCGCCGTGCCACGGCAGAAAGTCAAGCAAGTGCAACACTTTTTGAAAAGAAAACCTCGGCAGGAGT
>JBJDXI010000087.1:0-11184 GCA_051866595.1 Clostridia bacterium | reverse complement strand
TAATGATTTCCGCTTCATCTTTCATGCCCATCAGCATACGCACTTTGGAATCCGGTTGGAAACCGGGAAGAACACGGCTGGCATGGTAATCATCGAAGAGCTTGCCGCCGAATTCAAGATAAAGCTTCCCGCCGAAGCGGACAATCCGTTCCCGGATCTTTTTGGATTGTTCGTAAAGATATTTATCGTTGTCAAAACCGATTTTCTTCATGGAAAATCTCCTTCTGCTCCTTATTTTACATGATAATTACATTATACTACAATTTTCGCCAAATTGTAACTATAGAATATAAAATATAACAAAATTTAATTTCCATGGTCTTTCTCGGTGATCCGTATCCGCTTCATACAGCTGCGTTCAGAAAATCACCGGATTTTGTTATCATTCATAGCCATAAATCTCCGGCACAAAAAAACAAATCAAAAAGATATACGGTAAAACAGTCCTGCTTTTGTCCTGTTTTATATCATCGAAACCGTCCCCAAAGACATCTCCATACAATAAAAAACACATAAAAAAACCTGCCAAACATTGTTTAGCAGGTGTTTTTTATGGAGGCGCCAATCAGATTCGAACTGATGAATAAAGGATTTGCAGTCCTCTGCCTTCCCACTTGGCTATGGCGCCGCATTGCTTATATATAATAGCACAAAAGAATTTGGATTGCAAGCTTTTTTATGTATATTTTTTTATTTCATGAAAAAAATAATGACATCACACAAAGGAAAACGGAGGTACCTATGGCAAAATATATCAAGCCTTTTGTCTTTTTGCTTCTTTTCACCGCCGCCTGCGGCTGGATTTTCATGGACAACAGCCGTGTCACCGACGCCGCTGCGACGATGTCCTATGACGAAAAAGTCACACTGCTGTCCCGGGCCATCCACGCGGAAGCCGAAGGAGAACCCTATATCGGAAAAGTCGCCGTCGGCGCCGTACTGCTGAACCGGGTCAACCACTCAGAATTTCCCAACACACTGAGTGGCGTCATCTATCAGGGCGGCGCGCTGGAATCCGTAAGCAACGGACGAATGACCACCGAATCGGGACAGGAATCGGTAAAAGCCGCCCAGGACGCATTGAACGGATGGGACCCCACCTACGGCGCCCTTTATTTCTGGAATCCCAACAAGCCGGTAAATAAATGGATGTGGACAAGGGAAATCACCGTACAGTACGGCGACCACGTTTTTGCCCGCTGAGAAAGGAGCTTACATGAATAAAAATATCATCATTTCTTTTTTGGCCGTTCTCACCATCATCGGTTTTGGCTGGGGATTTTACGAAACACAAAAAACGAATGAAGCTGCCGTACGCATCGAAAATGACGCCGCCCGGGCTTATTATGAGTTGATGGACGCCACCGACCAGCTGACAGTTCTCACCAGCAAAGCCCTTGTAGTCACCGACAATGACAACCGCTCTGACCTCTATTCCAAAATCAGCCGCACCGCCTATGTGGCTCAGGAAAACTTATCCATGCTGCCGATTTACAACAACACGCTTTCCCGAACAGAGCAGTTTTTAAATCAAATCGGAGATTTTTCCGCTTCTCTCGTATCCAAAGCAGCCCGCAGTGAAACGCTGACCGCCGAAGAATCCGACACACTGAAATCGCTCAACGCCGAGGTGACAAAAGTTTCCGACGCCCTTCATAAAATGGAAAACAGCAAGGAAAATCCGTTTTCCTACAAAGCCATTCAGGCCGCGGACAAGCGTATTCAGAACAGTGATTACGAAAACGCCGGTCTCGCCGTGACTTCACTGAGCGATATTAACACCACCATTTCCAAAACACCCTCCCTGATTTACGACGGCCCCTATTCCGACCATCTGGAAAACAAAGGCCCCATTGAGCTCAGCGGTGAAACCATCAACTGGAGTACCGCCAAGGAAACCGCCGCCCGGTTATTCGGAAAAGATTACGTTTACCAATCTTACGGCAAAAGCTCCAAAGCGGCGGGGATTGCCGTCTACACCGTAGCGGTGAAATACCAGGAAGAGGATGACACCCCTTTCGCCTATTTTGACATCAGTGTCCGCGGCGGCTACCCGGTACAGTACACGGCCTCCACCGACAGCGGAGAACAGAAAATCACCAAGGAAAAGGCGTTGGAAACCGCCGCGGCCTTTCTGCAAAACGCCGGTTATTCCGATATGAAAGCCGGCTATCACCTCACCAAAAATAACATCCTCACGGCAAATTTCACTT
The DNA here is from genome assembly GCA_051866595.1 of Clostridia bacterium. GTDB lineage: Bacteria > Bacillota > Dehalobacteriia > UBA7702 > UBA7702 > UBA7702. Next base: position 8,971 of record JBJDXI010000087.1, on the reverse strand, counting down.
ATCAACTCGGCGACACCTCCGTTTATCCCGATATGATCAAAGTCTCCGTGGATCTGAGCGACGGACGGATCGTCGGTCTGGACGCCAAGAATTATCTGGAATTTCATAAAGACCGCACACTGCCCACACTGATCATGACGGAAGATGCCGCGAGAGAACACCTAACAGAAGGAATCACACCGGTTTCGGTCCAGAAAGCGATCATCCCCAAAGCCAATGAAAGCGAAGTTCTCTGTTATGAATTCCGTTACCGGGAAAATGACACCGAATATCTCACTTATATCAACGCCGAAACCGGCAAAGAGGAAGACGTTTTCATTGTGAAAGACGATGAAAGCGGAACCTTCACCATGTAAAACCCACTCCCCTTCTATACACATATAAAGCGAAACCCCGCCATTCCGTTTTTTGGAGCGTCGGGGTTTTGCTTTTTATTCGTTATAATCCTCAATCACTTCGCCTTTCCACGTGGCCTGAACTTCATTCTGAATGGCGGCGTGTTCCTCATAAGTTTCAGCGAAGTGAAGTCTGCCCCTTTCATCGGACTGAAAATAGTAATAATCATTGTCGGCGTAATAAAGCGTAGCTTCCACCGAATCGGTACCGGGACAGCAAATGGGACCCACCGGCAGCCCCGGATACATATAGGTATTATACGGCGAATCGATCAGTGTATCCTGATAGGAAATGATGGATTTTTTTACGCCCATGGCGTATTCCACCGTCACACAGGACTGAAGTTTCGTATAATCGGGATTGTTCAGACGGTTAAAAAAGACGCCGGCCACATTTTCCCGGTCTTTCCGGGAAGACGCTTCACTTTCCACTATGGAAGAAAGAATGATCATTTCATCAAAGGTATAGCCCAATTCTTTCGCCCTGTCGATGTACTCCGACTTATAGAGATTTTCCTCAAAACCGTCGAGCATCGCTTTGATGACCGCATCGGGATCGGTATTTTTCTCGAAATAGTAGGTATCCGGGAACAGATAGCCCTCCAGAGGATTTTCATGGTCGATCCCCTCTAAAAAGGAATAATCAAAGGAATGAGTATTGGCCGCCTCCATAAAGGCGTCGGCAGAGCATATTCCTTTGGATTCCAGTATTTTCGCGATCTGACGCACCTGTTTCCCTTCAGGAATGGTCACTTTCACTCCGGAAAGCCGCGGCGTTGTCAGCAATTTACAGAGCTCACCATAGCCCATGCCTTTTTCCACTTCAAATGTACCGGCCTGCCATTGACCATTGTACCCCGTGGCCATGGCGTAAACCGAAAACATTTTCTCATGACCGATGATCCCCTTTTCTTTGAGACCGGCAGCCACAGCCAACGTCCCGTCACCGATTTCCACGGCGAAAGAAGCCGTATCCTCATCTAGAGCGCCGGAAAAGAAATCACCGCCGAAAACAACAGCAAAAAGAAGAACGACCAGAAGAGTAAAGGAGAGAACCACCCATAATATTTTTCGTTTCATAAAACACAACCTTATTTTTTACGCTGATTTTCCATAAAATCAAAAAATTTTTCATGATCGGCGTATATTCTTTGGCGAAAAAGCCATAATAGAGGATGTAGTAAGTACCATTTCCATCCATCCATTCTTTCAAACCAAGGGAGGGCTCAGATTGAGCCCTCCCTTGGTTTTATCTGAAATTCATTCAATCTTCCGACCAGATCTGCTCAAAAAGATGAACGACTTCTTCTTTTGTGGGTGTGCGGGGATTGCACTGGGTCGTGGCGTCCAGCAGAGCGGCGTCGGCCATCTGATCGATGGCGGCAAAATACTCTTCTTTGCAGATGGTGCCGATTTCCTCGACACACGCCGGCAAGTCAATCTCACGAATCATAATGCGCAGATAATTGGTAAGGGAACGCACCGTGGACACTTCATCAAAATTGGTGATCCCCAGACTCGCCGCAATCTCACAATACTTGCGGATACAGGGCATAAGATGCGTATCCTCCCGGGTGGAAAGATCGTTGATACCGCTGTTATAACGGATAATATGAGGCAGTAAAATGGCATTAGCCCGGCCATGGGGCAAATGGAACGTCGCTCCGAGCTGATGGGCCATACCGTGGTTCAGACCGAGACCGGCGGCGTTAAAGGCCATCCCCGCCAGACAGGACGCCGTGTGAATCTTTTCCCGGGCTTCGTAGTCATCGGCATCGGCATAAGAACGACAGAGATAACGGCAGCAAAGCTTTACCGAACGTTCGGCAAAGGCCGCGGCGAAATCATTACAGCCGGTGCTGACAAAAGATTCAATGGCATGGGTCAGGATGTCCACCCCGGTATCGGCGGTAACGGATTTCGGCACCGTTTTCACGAGTACCGCGTCGAGAATCGCCTCATCAGGGAACAGCTCCTTGTCATTGAGAGGAACTTTCACATTGTTTTCCGTATCGGTAACCACCGAAACCTGCGTCACTTCACTGCCGGTTCCACTGGTGGTGGGAATGGCAATGAACCGGGGCCAGAAATCCTCATTGATACGGTGAGCAAAAAGACGCACCGCCTTGGTGAAATCGATGGCGGATCCGCCGCCGACAGCAATCAGGCAATCCGGCATCTGATCCAGCGCCGCGTGGATACCTACCATCACCTTATCCATGGGAGCGTCGGCCACCACGTCATCAAAGATGGTATATTCGATCCCGTCTTTGTCCAGACGATCCGTCACATGATGGATAATACCGCTTTTTATGGTAAAAGGATCCGCGATGATCATGGTTTTGCGGCTTTCTTTGTTCAACAAATGATCGAGAGCGTTTTCCTCAAAATAAAGCTTTGTTCTGATTTCAAACTCTTTCATCCTGTCCTCCGTCAAGATTCAAATCCATACTTCTACAAGTTATATTATACACGCATTTCCTTCAAAAAGAAAGGATTTTTTCCCGGAAAAAGAAATCAATGGCAAAAGCGGACCCATCAAAAAGAAACAGAGCGCTTTTCACCGCATTTCAGCGGCGAAAGCGCTCCGTCAGATCTTCAATTCTTATTTCAGCAGATCGCTCCGATCCGTATAGTGGGTATGGAGCAGTTCATGGGCCAAATGGCCGCCGGGTTCGCCGAAGAAGTCCTGATAAATACGGACGATGGCCGGATTTTCATGGGATTTACGGACAGGCAGTTCTCTGTCGGTTCTGTAAACGGCATCGTAACGATGATCCATCTTCGTCCAGTCTTTCCAGGGGTTCCCGCCGCCGCCGATGCAGCCGCCGGGGCAGGCCATGATTTCAATGAAGTGATAATCGGCTTTGCCTTCGCGGATGGCGTCCATCAGTTTTCTCGCGTTGCCGAGGCCGTGAGCAACGGCAACTTTCACGGGAAGATCGCCCACCTGAATGGTGGCTTCCTTGATGCCTTCAAAACCGCGGACATCATGGAAATCGATGCTCTTCAGTTCCTGTTTGGTAACGATTTCATAGACGGTACGCAGAGCGGCTTCCATAACACCGCCGGTTACGCCGAAGATTTCACCGGCACCGGAACCGAGACCGAAAGGATCATCAAACGGTGTTTCGGGCAGGTTTTTGAAGTCGATCCCCGCCTGATCGATCATGCGGGCCAGTTCCTGAACGGTAAGGACCGCGTCGATATCGCGATAACCGTCACGACCCAGTTCGGGGCGTTTGCCTTCGAATTTCTTGGCGGTGCAGGGCATTACGGAAACACTGCATACGCTGTTGGGGTCTTTGCCGTTTCTCTTGGCATAATATTCCTTGATCACCGCACCGAACATTCCCTGCGGCGATTTGCAGGTACTGAGGTTGGGGATCAGATCGGGATAGTAAGTTTCGCAGAATTTGACCCAGCCGGGGCTGCAGGAAGTGATCATCGGGAACACGCCGCCGGTCGAAAGACGGTTCAGCAGTTCGGTGCCTTCTTCCATAATGGTAAGGTCAGCGGAGAAGTCCGTATCGAAAACCTTATCAAAGCCGAGGCGTTTCATCGCCGTAACGAGACGGCCGGTGGAAACGGTGCCGGGGTCTTCGCCGAGGGCTTCGGCGATGGTGATGCGGACGGCGGGAGCGACCTGAGCGACAACTTCTTTGCTGTCGTCGTCGATCATATCCCAGACAACGCCGCGGTCGTCATGGGCGTTCAATGCGCCCACGGGGCAGGACTGGATGCACTGGCCGCAGCCGACGCATACGGTTTCCCCGAGTTTTTTGCCGTAAGCGGGGCGGATCACGGTGCTGAAACCGCGGCCCTGACGGCTTAACGCGTGAACGGTCTGCACCTGACTGCAGGTATAAACACAGCGGTTGCAGGCGATGCATTTATTGGAATCCCGGGTGATGCAGGGAGAGCTGTAGTCGATCCCTTCGCCGCGGTCTTCATGAGTAAATCTCAGTTCGCGGTTAAAGTGCATATCCTGGGAGATCTGCTGTAATTCGCAGTTGCCGTTGCGGTGGCACTGGAGGCAGTCTTTGCTGTGATGGGAAAAGATCAGTTCCAGAATAACCATACGGGCGCGGCGGACGCGTCTCGTATTGGTGCGGACGACCATCCCTTCTCTCACCGGCTCGGAGCAGGCGGGAACGAGAAGCTGCTGTCCTTCGATCTCAACAACGCAGATACGGCAGTTGGCTTTCACATCCTGATCGGGATGGAAGCAAAGGGTGGGAATTTTAATATTCAGCTGTTTCGCGGCCTGAAGAACGGTAGTACCTTCGGGCACGCTGATGGATAAGCCATCGATCGTTACATTAACCATTATTTCTGCCCCCTTTCAACGGCTTCGAGATAGACCTGACGGAAGTTACGAAGCGTGGAAATCACCGGAATGGGAGCAGCCTGTCCCAGACCGCAGAGGGAGCAGTCGCGGATCATGATGGCGAGATCTTCCAGCGTATCCATATCTTCCAAAGTGGCTTCGCCGTTTTTGAATTTACGGACGAGCTGTAAAAGTCTCGTAGTACCTTCACGGCAAGGCGTACATTTGCCGCAGCTTTCATGAGCGAAAAATTCCATTAAGTTTTCAACGACATCGAGGATGTCCTGACTGTCGTCGATGACCATGATATCACCGGCGCCGTGGGATGCCCAATGAAGTTCATCGGATACGCCGTCGCGGAACGGCACATCGATCATATCGGCGTTGACGATGGGGCCGGAAGCGCCGCCGGTCTGAACGCCCAAAAGCTTTCTGCCGTTGGGGCAGCCGCCGCCGACTTCATAAATGATATCTTTCAGGTTGGTACCTTCGGGGAATTCATAAACACCGCGGTTTACGAGGTTCCCGGAAAGGCTGTACACTTTGGTACCGGCCGCGCCGGCGAGACCAAAGCCTTTGTACCATGCCGCGCCGTTGTTGATGATCGGGGGCAGGTTCGCCAGAGTTTCAACGTTATTGATGAGGGTCGGTTTCCCAAAAAGCCCTTTATTGGCAGGATAAGGCGGTTTGAAGCGGGATTCGCCGCGATGGCCTTCAATGGATTCGAGCATGGCGGTTTCTTCGCCGCAGACATAAGCGCCGCCGCCGGAAACGACACGGATATCAAAACTGAAATTACTGCCGAAAATGTGATCGCCGAGGAAACCGGCTTCACGGGCATCGCGGATGGCGTTTTCCAATACGGGGAAAATGTAGGGATATTCAAAACGAAGATAGATATAACCGATGCTGGCGCCGATGGTATAAGCGGCGATGGCCATCCCTTCCAGCAGACCGTGGGGGTCACCGGCCATGATGACGCGGTCTTTGTTGGTTGCGGGTTCCCCTTCGTCGGCGTTGCAGACGAGGTATTTCTGATCCGCATGTTCATTGAGCATGAAGCCCAGTTTTCTGCCGGTGGAGAAACCTGCGCCGCCGCGGCCGATCAGACCGGAAGCGGTCACTTCTTCCACGATGCTTTCCGGCGTCATAGTCAGCGCTTTCTGCAGACCGGTATAGCCGCCCAAAGCGCGGTATTCCGCAACGGAACTGGGATTATACTTGCCCACGTTGCGCAGAACGATTCTTGTTTCCTGCATTATTTCACACCTCCTCTTTTATAAGCCTCCATCAAAGCGACGGCAGACTGAGGAGTCAGGTTGGTATATACGGAATCATTGACCATAATGGCCGGCGAAGTATCGCAGAGACCGATGCATTCGCAATATTCCAATGTAAACATTCCGTCAGCGGTGGTTTGTCCGGCTTCGATACCAAGACAACGGCTGATGGCCGCGGCAACTTCTTTGGCCCCGACAATATGACAGGGCGCGCTTTTGCACATACGGACTACATATTTCCCCCGGGGTTTTTCCGAAAGCATAGCATAAAAAGTAACATAGCTGTAGATATCTGCTTCCGGGATCCCGGTAACACTGCTGATAACCGTTGCTGCCTCTCTGGGCACGGAATTGCCGCAGATCTTCTGAATATCGAGCACAATGCGCATCAGCTGATCCGGCTCATTCTTATAGCGGGCAGCAATGGCAGCGACCTGTGTAAGATCCACAGATGACGCGCTGCATTGATTTTGCATAAAACATATCCCCCATTTCTCAAAATAGATGTCGTCGGGATCAACGATATTATGATACCTTTCGACATACTCTCCGACCATAATTCTATCAAAGAAGCAAACTAAAGTCAATAGAAACGGTCTCTTCCGATGCCGCAGATTTCTGTTTTTACGACAAAATTTCAGAAATAAGCGAAAAATATTTTCAACATCAAACGGACTTTTGCCAAAGTGGCACCGTCAGATTTCCAGAATTTCCCCGACTTTCAGAGGAAATACCTTTTTACCGGGGTTTTCCGCTTCCACTTTAGTCTGGAACGCTTTCACATCCTGTTTGATTACAGGAAACGTATCGTAATGCATGGGAATCACGATTTCAGGATCAAGCCATTTCACGTCAACGGCAGCGTCCTCCGGCCCCATGGTGTAATTATCCCCGATGGGAAGCATGGCGACGTCAATGTCGTTGAGATCTCCGATCACCGCTTTCATATCGTAAGTCAGCGAGGTATCACCGGCAAAATACAAAGTTTTGCCGTCCATTTTCACAAGGAAGCCGCAGGGCGCACCGAGATACTGGCTCAAGCCTTCTTCAATGATGGCGCTGCCGTGATGAGCCACGGTGAGCTTGACGGTGAGATCCTCGGCAAACCGCTGGGAACCGCCGATATGCATCGGATGGGCCTCGGCTCCCCGTCGAGTGCAATAAAGCGCCAGTTCATTGGGGGCGATAATCACCGCGTTATTGTTCCTGGCGATGTCCAACGCATCGCCGAAATGATCGCCGTGACCGTGACTGACAAGGATAAAATCGGGGTGGAGTTCATAAGGCGTAACTTTCGTAACAGGATTGTCCGAAAGGTAGGGATCGAATAATAAAGTCTTACTGCCTTCCACCAAAAACGCGCTGTGTCCTAAAAATTGAATTCTCATACACTCATCTCCTTAGCCGAAGAAAGTTCCGATCAGTGATAACACCTGCAATAAGATCACAAGGGTGATGACAAAATGATGAAAAACCAGACTGTATAAAAGAAGCAGCACAATACTGGTAATCAGCAGAATCCGGACAAAACCGATCCCGGGATAAAACAGCAGGGCACACTCGGAATCGAGGAACCTTCTCCACATTTTTTGAAATTTTCCCATATTCATCGCTCCGTTTTTCGTTTTTTTAACTATATGGAGCGAAAAACCATTTAATAACCGATAAACTCTTTTGTTTTTGTCAGAAAGAACACGCGTTCCGTCACTTCAATGCCGTAGATTTTCCGGAGCGCCGCCGTATAGAGATCCATCTGCCGTCCGTATTTTGCCAGAAAATCCCCGACGGTACAACGGCGCAGGTCGTTGGTTTTGTAATCCATCAGCACCCATTCACCGTTACCCCGGCGGTAGATCAGATCGATGGCCCCCTGAAGCATCACGGAACGACGATCTCCGGCGGCATCCTCAAACAATTCTTCGGCGGGGAAAGCGCCGACAAAGGAAAGCTCCCGGCGGACTTCCGCAGCCCGAAGGATCTCTTTTCCGTAGGTGCTGTCCAGAAAGGCCCGCACCGTATCAAGATCCAGCGTATCGGCCATATCCGGCGAAAGAACACCCGTTTCTGTCAATTCCGTTAAAAACGCTTTCAGCTCCGAAAGATTCATGGCGCGATCCAGCGGCAGTTTTTCCATGAACAGATGGAACGCCGTGCCCCTTTCCGCCGCGGATACGGATTCCCTTGACCCCATGAAACGCGGTTGAGGCAGGGATATCCCGCCGCTCTCCCATTTTCCTTTGGGCAGCAGCGATGTAACGCTGACCTTTGCCGGCAGAGGCCGCAGCGGCGGCCGATGGAGTGTTTTTACAAGTCGGTCAAAATCATCGGCGGCCAGCAGACGCCGGGGCTTTTCGGCAATGACCGGCGGCGCGGAAGCCGGGGCCGGCGTGACCGATATCCGGATCGGCTCTTTTCCGGCGCCGCTCTTTTCTCGGCGGTTTTTGGCCAACGCGTGCATGATCCAGCCGAAATAGGAATGATCGCTCAACAGAAGCGTTGCCGGCAGTGTGGAGCCAAGGTCGCAAAAAACGCCTTGATCATAGGCGGCCAGGCGGTTTTCCACCGATGCGTTCGTCGTGGCGGAATCCACGGCGGTAATGATCAGCTTTTCCTTGGCGCGGGTCATAGCCACATAGAGCACGCGCATTTCCTCGGCAAGATCTTCTTTGCCGCGGCGGCCGCGGATCAGCAGACGGGGCAGAGTCGGCGAGATCAGCCGCCGTTTTGTATCTTTGAACTGCGGACCGAAGCCCAGCTCTTTATCGAGGATCAGCGCGCCGCCGAGATCGGTCTTGTTGAATTTCTTCTCGGTCTGCACCAGAAAGACCACGGGGAATTCCAGCCCTTTGCTCTTATGGATATTCATTACCTGCACGCAGTTGTCCTCGGGGTCCGTTTCCGCGGGAACATCGCCGCCGGTATCGGCCAGGTGATCCAGAAAACGCAGGAAGTCAAAGAGCCCGCCG
>JBJDXI010000086.1:0-11201 GCA_051866595.1 Clostridia bacterium | reverse complement strand
CGCCTGTAATAAAACGGAGCAAAAAGGGAAAACCAAAAAGAGAGGAAACAGCGAAAAGCACTGTTTGGGACAGAGAAAACCGGCCGAAAAGATGGTAACAAAACAGCTCCGCCCGGCAAAATTTTCCTCGCCTTTCCGGGTCGGCGGAGAACGGCGCCGATCCGAAAAAGAAAGAAAAAAGCGGATTTTCGGTTTCCCTCCGCCGCGGCCAAAAGTCACGCCGCGGACTTGTCCTCCTCTTTTATTGTAACAAAAGCGCGAGAAGAGCTCAACCGAAGAGAATGTCAAAACCGCACTTATCCTGCCGAAAACAGCCGCGAACAGATCATCGCCGCCGAAAAGCTTCGCATACCGTATTCTCAACCGGAATCCCGCTCTTCTTCCATCTATCAATAAATATATAAAAAGACAACAGCCCCGAAACTGTTGTCTTTTTATCTTCATTTCAGGCCAACCGGTTGGCCATTTTCAATTTATCGGCAATCATGGCGATAAATTCACTGTTGGTGGGTTTACCCCGTTCCACATCGATGGTGTAGCCGAAATACTTGTTCATGAGATCGATGTTTCCGCGGTCCCATGCCAGTTCAATACCGTGGCGGATGGCGCGCTCCACCCTGCTTGCGGTGGTATTGTATTTTTCGGCGATCATCGGGTAGAGTTCTTTGGTCACGGCGCCGAGGAGATTGATGTCCTCAATCACAAAGACAATGGCGTCGCGGAGATACTGATAGCCCTTGATGTGAGCCGGCACACCCATCTGATGCAGAATGGAAGTTACTTCCACATCATAGCTGCCGGCGGAAGACGCCTGTGGAGTCACAGCCATGCCGCTGCCGGCCAGCTGATGAATCCGCATGGAAATGGTCTGAAAATCATAGGGCTTCAGCAGAAAATAATCGATGCCCAGACGAACGGCCTCCTGGGTCATGTTCTCCTGACCCATGGCGGTGGAAATGATGACCTTCGGCCGATGGGTCATCCCGTTCAGATGATTCAGAACACCGAGACCGTCCAGACGCGGCAGAATGAGATCGAGGATCAGAATATCCGGTTCCAGTTCCTCCACCATTTTCAGAGCGTCAATGCCGTTGTTCGTCATACCAACGACGGTCATGTCTTCGTTGGATTCCAGGAATTGCTCTAAATTTTCACTGAAATTCTTGTTGTCGTCTGCAATAATGATTTTGATGTTTTCCGTCATGTTTATTCTCCCATAATCTGATGAAATATTTCTTTCAAGCAATAATTCTATGAAAAACACGGAATTCCTGCCGCGTTTTTAAATTTTTTTGTGAAAATATTTCAAAAACAATCAAATCACCTGCTCAAAAATGATTTTATTATTGCTTTCGAGCAATAAATTATTTCTTCAAAGCAATTATTCCACGCCGCCCTCCTTCATCATATAGTGAATCAGACATCCGTATCCTCTCTCCGGCTGGTTTACCATCACATAGGTCACCGCTCCCACCAGCTTTCCGTCCTGTAGAATCGGACTGCCACTCATGCCCTGGATAATTCCGCCGGTACGCTGAAGCAGCCGGGAATCCGTCACTGTAATGGCAAGCCCTTTGCCGGTTTCGTCATCGGGGTCGATTTCCGTGATTTCAATATCAAACCATTCCGGCGTTTCACCGTCGAGAACGGTGATAATCTGCGCTTTCCCTTTTTTTACCTCATCGGGAGAAGCCGTCTGCACCAGCGGCAGCTCCTCATTTTCCAAGGGGTCCTTCAGTTCACCGAAAACGCCGTACACACCGATATGATCGATGGTTCCCTCAAAAGCGCCGGGACTGAAATAACCAATCTTCTCTCCGGTCTTACCTTCACCGGCGGCGTTGATACCGCTAATGGCCGCCGGCAGGATCCGTCCGGAAATGCCGCTTTCCTCCTCTTTCGCTTCCAAAACCGTATGCCCCAAAGCGCCGTATCGTCCCGTCGCCGGATCGTAATAGGTCATGGTGCCGACACCGCCGGTATTGTCACGGACATAAAGCCCGATGCGGTACCGTCCCGTTTCCTCACAGTAATACGAGGAAATCGTTTTCAGCTGAGTTTCTCCTCCCCGGCTGATTTCAACGGTAACGGATCCGTCTTTGCCGCAGCGATCAATCAGCGTCATCACGTCATCATCGCCGCTCACCGCGGTACCTTCGATTTTTACAATGCAATCTCCCAGGGCGATGCCGCCTTCCTTGGCGGGATACACCGTTTTCCCCCGATCATCGGTGACGGCGGAATAGCCAACCACCACCACACCCCGGGTTTTCATGATGAGTCCCACAGACTGACCGCCGGGAACGACTTCCTTTTCGTTATAAACCGAAACCGACGCGGTTTTCAGGGGCACCACGCCGAAGAGCTTCGACCCCAGGAAATATTCACCGGCATCATCAAAACGATACGTCTCGCCGTTCTTTTCCGCCGATTTGCCGTCTTCCGATGTCACCTCATAATCAATAAAGGCCGAAAAAAGCTTCGGCAGATCAATGGTGTCGCCGGCGGCGACATAATAATGGCGGTCATTGTAAAGGGGCAGAAGGCAAAGGACGGCGCATAGCAAAAACGACAGTAAAACAAACCGTATTTTTTTCTTTCTGAACAATGTTTTTATCTCCGTAATCAAAATACTGATTTTATTTTGCGCCGTTTTCAAAAACCAAAACAGGGAAAAAGAGCCATTGTAAAAATTGCTTGTATTTTCATTCAAAAGAGAGTAAAATGAAATAATAATACTTAAAGGGAGAAATGCATCATGACCATTGAAATTCAGAAAAGTACCAACTTAAAAGCAAAACCCGATGCTGCCAATTTAACTTTTGGGAAAGTATTTACCGACCATATGCTCGTTATGGAACACGACGAAGACGGCTGGCATGACGCAAAGATCGTTCCCTACGGACCCTTTGCAATGGAACCTTCCTCCATGGTCATCCATTACGGACAGACCGTGTTTGAAGGCTTGAAAGCTTACCGCACACCGGAAGGCAAAATCAATCTGTTCCGTCCGGAAGAAAACTTCAAGCGCCTGAACCTTTCCTGCGAAAGATTGTGCATTCCGAAACTCGATGAAAAATACCTCCTTGAAGGTCTTTTGGATTTAATCCGTCTGGAACAGGACTGGATCCCCACCGCGCCGGATACTTCCTTATATATCCGTCCTTTCGTTTTCGCCAACGATCCTTACATCGGCGTAAAAGCTTCCACGAAATATATTTACTGCGTCATCCTCTCGCCGGTAGGTCCTTACTATGCCGAAGGCCTGAAACCCGTAAAAATTTATGTGGAAGATGAATACGTCCGGGCCGTCAAAGGCGGCATGGGCTTCGCCAAAACCGCCGGGAACTACGCCGCCAGCCTCTTAGCCGGTGAAATCGCCCACGAAAAAGGCTATTCCCAGGTTCTCTGGCTCGACGGTGTCACCCATAAAAACGTTGAAGAAGTCGGTGCCATGAATATTTTCTTCAAATTCAACGACGAACTGGTCACCCCGGCCCTGAACGGTTCCATCCTCGGCGGGATTACCCGGAAATCCGTTGTGGAACTGGCCAAACACATGGGGATTAAAGTCAGCGAACGCACCGTTCCCATCGCCGAAGTTTTTGAACGCCACGCAAAAGGCGAACTGGAAGAAGTTTTCGGTTCCGGTACCGCCGCCGTGGTCAGCCCCGTTTCCGAACTGAACATGAAAGGCAACAAAATCACCATCAACAACGGCGAAATGGGTGAACTCACCAAGAAAATGTACGACACCCTCACCGGTATTCAGTGGGGCCGCCTGGAAGATCCCTTCGGCTGGACCATGGAAGTCAAATAAGAAAAATGACAGAACACGCAGCGACACAGACAAAACTCAATATGGAAGATGTTCTTGCCGCCGCAAAAGACTACGCCCTTTCCACGGGGGTTGAGTGCTTGGTGCTGACGGAAAACGGAACGAAGATCGTCAATCCCTGCGAGGGAAAGCTCCATGATCAGCTTTGCTACTGCCTCAATAAAGAAATCGGCAAACGCTGTATCAATACGCATTTTGAAGGCGCGATCCGGGCTACCGATACGGAAAGTTCCAAAACTTATTACTGTCCCATGGGGTTACTGCACTGGGCTTCCCCCATCATCATCGGCGGCCGCGTTGAAGCCGCCCTCATCGCCGGCCATACGTTTCTCAACCATTCCTCTTCGGATCTCGCGTATCTGAAAAATGTTACCGCGAACCATGAGGAACTGCTGAAATCGTATCCGGATTTAAAAAAATCACTGATGGAATCACCGGTGATTTCCGAAGAGCGGCTCAGCAGTCTGAAAAGCCTTTTAGACAGGGTCGCCTCAACGTTTTCGGATTCCCGGGGGAACAGCGCCGCCTGCAAGGATATGCGGGAGGCCTTTCGCCGCCACATGGAAAACGACACCGTCAATAAAGCGGAAATCCCCTGGCAGGCACTGTTGGAAGATTACGGCCAAAAGGAACCCGCCGTCATCAACAAGGAAATGGATCAGATGATCTCCGTTCTCAAAGGACAGACCTCGTTAAAGCAGGGCAAAGCCGCTTTGACCCAGCTGGTGCTTTCCGTTTACGACCGTTCTCTTGAACAGGAGGGCCAGTGTTTCCTCAGCGATCGCTGTCTGAACGTTCTGAACGATCTGGAGCAGATCAAGACCAAAGACGAACTGATCACCTGGACACAGGATACCATTCCCGGCCTGCTGGAAGCCGGAACCATCGTGCCCGGGATCAAAAACGCCGATATGATTTATTCGGCGCTGCAATACATTGAAGACCATTACAGCGAAAAATTCTCTCTTCAGGATATTGCCGATTACGTCCATTTCAGCGCCCCTTATTTCAGCAAGGTTTTTAAAAAAGAAATGGACGTCACCTTTACCAAATACCTCACCAACGTCCGCATTGAAAAGAGCAAACTGCTGCTGAAAAACAGCAAATACGCCCTTTCCGATATTCCGGCCATGGTGGGATTTGAGGAACAAAGCTATTTCACAAGAGTTTTTCGCACGGTTACCGGCGTCAGTCCCGGAAAATACCGGGAAACCAACGCCACGGTTCATTGACCGAAACCGAAAAGGGAGAGAAGGAGAAGATTTATGGAAAAAGCCAACTACAAAAAAATGGATAAGGAGCTCAGAGAAACCCTTCATCACAAAAATTATCTGATGGGCAATCTGGCCAACGCTTCCGCCATCATCAAACGCAATATGGAAGACGTCAGCTGGGTCGGGTTTTATCTGCTCCATAAAGACGAGCTGTTTTTAGGGCCCTTCCAGGGCAGCGAAATCGCCAAAACGAGAGTTCCCCTCTTTAAAGGCCTCATCGGCAAAGCGATGAAAACCTATGAAACCCAGGTCGACAACGATTCCGCGATCTGCCCCTGCGCCGATCAGTGCGAAGAACTCACCAAATCCGAAATCGCCGTTCCTATTTTCTATAACCGGGAACCCGTCGGCGTGCTCAGCATCGACAGCACCGAAAAAGATCGTTTTTCCGCCGAAGATGTCAAAGCTTTGGAAGAAATGGCGCTTCTGGTTCAAAAAGTATGGCGTCATATGTATTGATCATTCAATAAAACGGACAAACACAAAAACTGCACTCCACAAACGGTGGAGTGCAGTACTTTTTTTATAAAGAGAAGCCCGCGGGCACATTGAGCATGCGCATTGTCGGTGATCGGCGATTTCGCCGCTGTCACGACTTTGCACAGCCCGAGGGCGTTTCAAAACGCTTTAGAAACGGTAAAACTCGACAAAGCACGGCGACGCGCTATACAGAACGGTATGCGCTTCGTCGGTGGTTGGCGATTTCGCCGTCTATCAAGGGTTTTGGGACGCCCCTTTTATCATCTTCAGAAACCGAAGTCATATTGAGTCAGGCCTAATTCATCACGGACTTCCAGCATTTCTTTCTGAACGGCGTCGTTCACGAGAACGCCTTTATCTTTGGTTTCCAGATAATGGAGGTATTCTTTTTCCCCGGCGGTGTAAATCTTGTCACACCCCGGCGCCGTACGGGAATTGCGCAGCTGACGGAGAATATCCCCGGCGGTCTTTTTAAAGACGTCGGCGCCTTCAAAGGCTTCGGTATCGATAGCTACAAAGAAATGACCGAGATGATAGGGCACTTTTTCACCCTGGGCACCGATACCGGAAAGCATTTTCATATAATTCCCGGCCTGAAGCGCCGCGGAGAGAATTTCAATCACAACACTGTAACTGTACCCTTTGTAACCGGCGAAATCCTCACCGATGCCGCCGAGAGGCGCGAAAGCGGCTTCTCCCTTGATCAACGCGTCCAGAATGGCATCGGAATCCGTCATGGTACTGCCGTCGTTCATGATCACGAGACCGGCGGGGGTTTCCTTGTTCAGGCGAGCCCATTTCTCAATTTTCCCCCGCTGGGAAATGGAGGTGGCGCAGTCGATCACAAAGGGAAATTCCTCATCGGTGGGAAGACCGAAGGTCATGGGATTTGTCCCCAGCATATTGTCGATACCAAAGGTCGGCGCGATGGAAGGACGGGCGTTGGTTCCGGTAAAGCCGACACAATCCGCCTGCGTGGCCATGGTAGCGTAATACCCGGCGATGCCGTAATGGGTGGAATTTCGCACGGCAGTCATGCCCATGCCGTACTTTTTCGCCTTTTCAATGGCGATTTTCATGGCGTTGTATGCGATCACCTGACCCATGCCGTCATGACCGTCGATCACCGCCGTCGTCGGCGTTTCCTTCACGATTTCCCATTCCGTCACGGGTTTCTGAATCCCGGCCTTGATGCGGTCGAGATAAATCGGTTTAAAACGGTTCACGCCGTGGGAATCAATACCCCGGCGGTCCGCTTCGATCAGAACGTCCACACAGATTTTGGCGTCGTCCCGGGGAACACCGTAACCGACAAAAGCATCCACCATAAAATCTTCCATCAATTTCCAATCAACATATTTTTCCGCCATACCGCACCTCACAAATAAACAAAATCTTTTTCATACAAAGCTGTATCGGGTTTTCATCCAAAACGCTTTCTTCTCACGGAAAGCCGAATCTTCGTTTTATTATAGCATTATCATAAAAAAAAATCTATTCCTTTTCCCCTTTTTATGATATAATAAACAACGAAATCATTTTTCGGAGATGACTATGAACAAAAAGCGATGGATCCCGTGGTTACTGGCGGTTCTTCTGGTTTTCATCCTGTGCCTTTCCGCCGCCTGCGGCGAAAAGAAAGAGGATGACACGTCGGCAGCGTCACAATCCACCACATACAACGGGAACGGTAAAATCAATATCGCCACCAAAAACACGGCGGAACAAAACATTCTGGCCAACCTTGCCAAAATCCTGATCCGGGAAAAGATGGGAATTGAGGCCGACATTGTTTATTATGAGGATTCCACCTCCGCCGCGCTTCTGGAAAAAATGGACAAAAACGACATTCAGATATTTTTCGATTACTCCGGTTCTCTGGCCGTGAACGCTCTGGAAATGAATCTGGAATCCGCCAACGTTCCCACCCTTATTCTGGACGTGCAGAACACCATCCGAAAAAAGCACAGCATCACCGTTTCCGAGGAAATCGGGTATAACAGCACCACCGCCGTTTATATGACCTTCGACCGCAGGGAGGAATTGGGTTCTCCCGCCACCCTCAGCAATCTGGCCCAATTATCTCCGAAGCTGAAAATCGGCATGAGCGAGGCGTTTTACACCCGCATCGACTGTTATGAAGCCCTCTGTGAGCTGTATGAAATGAATTTCAAAGAAGCCGCGGTTTACGAGGAGGAAGCCGGTTTCGCCGCGCTGGTCTCCGGGGAGATCGATGTCTATATCGGAGATTCGGTTACCCCCTATTTCAGCCTGCTCAACGTCAAACAGCTGGTCGACGATAAATACTTCTTCCTGCCCCAGAACACCTGCTATCTTGTATCGGATAAAGCGATGAAAGATTATCCGGAGCTGGACAGCACGTTATCCAATCTGGAAGGTCTGATTTCGGCCAGTCGTATGTCGCTGATGATCAAACGAATCTACTGGGAAGGCCACGATATTGAAGATTATCTCTTCACCTATCTCCGGGCCAACAATATTATTTAATACCGCTTATATTTTTCCCGCTTTGCGGGAACCTTTTTTATCAGAATGAACACCATAATTCTTTCAGGTCCCCTCGGTCACGAAACCGAAAAGCCGCCGGAAGATTCCGGACTCCTGATGGAGTTCACACCCTTCCGGAAAAACTGTATGACGGAAACAGACGCCCGGCGTATCGCAAAAAACAGCGCCGCCGATACACCCCGTTTCGGTCATTTTACCGCGCCCTCCGCGAATCAGCTGCTCTATTTTTTCAGTGAAAATCTCATCAACGGCGCCATTGTAACGGAGATGGAGGAAAGATCCCTTCTCCGCCTTTCGGAAACCATCCGCAAGCCACTGTTTCTCACCGTAAACACCGACCGTGAGGAAACGCTGGGCCGGAGAGAGCGGTTGCCCGTTTCCGGGCTGTATTTTTCCCGTTTTCCGGCATTACAGGTTATTCGGAACCGAAAGAAACCCTATATTTCCGTTTTCCCTGAAAACCCTGAAGAAGACATTGCCGCTCTGTTTCGGATAAATCCACCTTTTGCCCTGCACTGCAATACGGAAAAGGAAGCGGAACAAGCCGCGCGATGGATAGAGAAAATAACAAAAGAAATGAGGTAACCCATGATGAAACTGATGATCGCGTCCGATCTCCACGGTTCTTTAAAATACGCGGAGAAGATGAAAGAACGCTATGAAGCGGAAAAGCCCGAAAAACTGATCCTTTTGGGCGATCTGCTCTATCACGGTCCCCGAAACGATCTGCCGGCGGATTACAATCCCAAAGCCGTGATCACCCTGCTCAACGACATGAAAGAAGAACTCCTCTGCGTTCGCGGCAACTGTGAGGCCGAAGTAGACCAGATGGTGCTGAACTTTCCCGTGCTGGCCGATTACATGATCCTCTGGCTGGAAGGACACATGATTTTCGTCACCCACGGCCACACCTGGAACACCAAAAATCTGCCGCCGCTGAAAAAAGGCGATATTCTGCTCCACGGCCACACCCATATTCCCGTAGTGGAACCGGTGGAAGACCAAGGCATCGTTTATCTGAATCCCGGTTCCCTTTCCATTCCCAAAAACAACTCCCCCCACAGCTATATGATCTATGAAGACGGCACTTTCGAAACGAAAGATCTGGAAGGAAAAACGTTCCTGAGCTACACTTTGGAATAACCAAAAACAATAAACTTTCAATAAACAGCAAAAGACCTCCCCAAGGGAGGTCTTTTATTTTACACAAATAAAAATTATATAATTACGGTAAAAATACGGGGAGAGAACCATGGGTTCTCTCCCCAAAATAGGAAGTTGAATTCCGGTCAAAGACCGAAAAATGAAACAATATGATTTACTTCAGATGAATCATTACCAAATGATATTCGAAATAATCTGAGCAGCTTCAGCACGGGTGGAAAGATCATTGGGTCTGAAAGCGCCATTGCCGTCGCCGTTTACAATACCGAGAGTACCTAAAGCCATTACAGCATTGTAATACCAGCTGGTTTCCGGAACATCATCGAATACGGGAACAAATTCATCGATGCCGAGGGTTCTGTAAATCAATACAGCCATTTCCGCGCGGGTAATCTGAGCATCGGGTCTTACAGTTCCGTCTTCATAACCGGTAATAACGCCGGAAGCGGAAAGGTAATCAATGGCAGCTTTGCTCCAATGCCCTTTCAGATCGCTGAATTCTTTTGCTTTGCCTTCCGGAGTGGGAGCGTTTGCGCCGCCTTCCATGTTGTAAATCATGGTCGCGAATTCGGCACGGGTAATGTTAGCTTCTGCGTTGCAGTTGCCTTTTTCATCACCATTGAGGATACCGAGCATCTGCAGTTCGCTGATAGCGGGAGCATACCATTTAGAGGTATCCAGATCGGGGAAACCAGCTTTACCTTCAATCCAGTAAGGATTGGTCAGTGCAAACATACCGTAGAAGTTCTTATCAACGGCCATTACAGCAACCCAACCTTTTTCATTGGCGGGAACTTTAATGGTGATTTCCGCATCATAAGTATGAGTCCCTGCGGGAACGCTGATGACTTCATACACATCATTGATCGTGTAGTTTTCGGGAGCTTTGCCGTCTTTGGAGGTACCAACATAGGTATAAGTATCATTGCCCCAGCTGGAAAGAACAACAATGTCTTTCAGTTCGGTAAGAGAATCAATGGTCATATTGAGGGTGAAGAAATTGATGGCTTCGTAGGTTTCACCGGGAGTTTTATCCAGAGTATAAACCGGCCCTAAGGTTACATAAGAATGACCTTCCGCCACAGCGTTGGCATAGTTCAGAGCCGTCGCTTTCAGATCCTCTTCTACGGTTTCCGCTTCGGCAACGGTGCGGATCTTACCGGTAGCGTAGGTGATATAGGATGTATGACCTTTATCATTCTTCACATTGGGATAGAGCACATCGTGGGTATCGGAACCGCCGACAAGGTAATGGGCTTTTTCAACTTTACCGAAGAAGGCATCGTTTTTTCCGGTGATATAAGCGGTCCAAAGATCCATTGCGCTGTTGAGAGCTTTGATATTCTGGCTGTCTCTGCAGCAGGAGTTGATTTCAATGGTGTCATAAGCATCTGTGTAGCCACCGGGAACAGCTTCATTTTTAAGAGCTGTGTAGAGACCGTAATCATACCAGGGATGGTTCGCCGTAATGATACTGCCTTTTTCCTGAGCAGCGCTTACGATCTTCTTGAAGGGAAGGAACGCGCTGATTACATGATTATCGGAATTACTGTCTAAAAGATAGTCATAAGATACAGCATCCTGCGCAATCAAATTGAAATGAGCCCAGGAGCAGGAAACTTCTTCCGAGGGAAGGAAACCGGCCATACCGGCTTCGGTAGCCATTTGGAAACCTTTGGCGTTGTTCACGGTAAAGTCATGGTCGGAGAGGAAAGCGACATCCAAACCAGAAGCCAGCATCGAAGGAATGGCGTCTTCGGGATCGGCGAAAGCGTCATTCTTGTTGGCGTGATGATGCAAGTCCGCGGCAAGCCAGCCATCCTGCAAGCTGTACTGCATATCAATTTCAACGTTTACGACACCGTCTTCTACATCGGTTTCGTCAATCGATACCGTAGTGGAGTAGAAATAATAAC
>JBJDXI010000085.1:0-11331 GCA_051866595.1 Clostridia bacterium | reverse complement strand
TCGGTCACCGTGACAAGGGGCGTCGCCGTAAGCCCCTGCTTTTTGCAGAATTCCGTCACATCTTCACGGCGCAGGAGACCGGAAGCACCTTTTTTCTTATATTTCGCGTAAGCCTCCACCGCCGAAGCCAAAGACAGATCACCTTCAAAAGCACCGAAAAAGGCAATGATGCCCCCTTCACCAAGGGGCGGCAAATCTTCCGTTACTTCGTCGGTCAGCCAAAGATCGGCTTCGCCTTCGGTTTCAAAGGTGAGGTCGGCACACCGTTCCGTCACGGCTTTTGCCAAGGCTTCAAGGGATTTTCCGGCACGGAGTCCGCCGGAAAGCGCCAAAACGAAAGCGGAAAAGCGTTCCGCCGTGAAGGCCCTCCCCTTTTCCTCCGAGAGAAAGCCGTCACAGAGGTATTTTGCCGCCACCGGGGCGGCGCAGATATAACCTTTGCCCCGCAGGACAAGGCCGCATTCTTCCAGAATGTTCAGTAGAAGCTCCGCTTCGGTATCGTCACCGGAGAGGAGCTTTTTGATTTCTTCCAAAGGGCGATTTTCTTCCAGCGCCCGGAAAACGCCGTTTTCCTCCGCCGTTTCCACCAGCGGAAAGGCTTCTTTCATGCCGTAAAAAGATAAAAGAAAATCATAGTCGTTATTCTGATAATCAATCTTCATTTCTGATTTCTTCTTTCTTCAGCGAAGAGAGGATCTTCTCCGCCGTTTTTTCATTGGTTTCCACAATTTCCCGGATCTCTTCGGCGGTGATGCTTTCCAGATGCACACCGGCGGTGACCACCACGCAACAGCCCAACGCCGAAGCGAGGGCTTTCGCCAGAGGTTCCGTCAGAAAATGCTCCTTATGCCCGGGAAAGACCATGGTTTCCCATTTTCCGTCAAAGGCGGCGGTGACGGCGCCGAGATGGGAAACGCCGCCGTCGATATGCACACGCAGATCCTTGCCGTGAAAGGTCAGGTCATAAGTGAGGGCCGTCCGTCCCCCGCCGCTTTTAATGATCATGAGGTTCTCCCTCCCAGCGGCGGAAGAGGTCATGGGGAATTTTCAGCAGATCCAGCACCTTACCGACGCTCTGATTCACAATATCATCGATGGATTCCGGCTGATGATAAAAGGCCGGTACCGGCGGGACGATGATGCCTCCGGCTTCGGTCACCGCGGTCATATTCCGCAGATGAATCAGGGAAAGGGGCGTTTCCCGCACCATCAGAATCAGCGGTTTCCGCTCCTTTAACGCCACATCGGCACAGCGCACGATGAGATTATCGCTGTACCCGTTGGCCACCCCGGCCAATGTTTTGACGGTACAGGGGGCGATAATCGTGGCGTCGACGCCGTAAGAACCGCTGGACACCGCCGCCGCCAGATCTTCTTCATCGTAAACGGCGTCGGCCAGCGCTTTCACTTCCTCCGCCGTATAGGCGGTTTCCGTGGAAATCGTCGTTTCCGCCCAGCGGCTTAAAATCAGGCTCACATGATGTTCCGTATTTTTCAACGCTTCCAGCAGGCGGATCCCGTAGATCGCCCCGGTCGCTCCGGTGATGGATAACAATATCTTCATCGCATTTGCTCTCTATTCCTTGCCGTGGCCTCTTCGTCCACGCCGCTTTCCGTGAGGATCACACCGTAAACCTCTTCCGCGGTCTTGGGGGTAATGATTTCATCGAGGACATCGGCATAAACCTTTTCCGAGTCTCTGTCCAGGGGATCGCCCCAACCGCCGCCGCCGCTGGAATGAAGCAGGACGCGGTCGCCTTTGGCAACTTCCCGGGGGGCTTCTTTACTCGCTAATGTGATAGATTCGCCGCGATGGACGAAAGTTCCTCTGTTCAGACTGCCTTTTTTTCCGCCGGCCAGACCGTAGGGCGCGAATTTCATGCCGTCGCCGAAATTGACGATGTGGCTGCCTTCATCGTAAAGCTCAAAGGCGTAGCGCATCCCCGCGCCGCCGCGGTACTGTCCCGCGCCGGCGGTATCGGTTTCCATTTCATGGTAGAGGGTAATGTGAGGGTACTGCACTTCGTTGGATTCAATATCCGGCGTTTTCACGCCGCCGAAGTTGGACATGGCCGACATATAGGATTTGCCGTCGCTGCCCTTCATGGCGCCGCCGCTGCCGGTGGAACAGAAGGAAAAGCCCACATAGTAGCGGCCGTTTCTCGGATCGGTTCCATAATAGGAGGGGCCGGCGTAACGGCTGTAGCCCGCGGAGATCCGACCGGGAATGGCCTGGTCCAGCGCCTGAAAGATGGTGCCGATGATCTCACTGGCCGGGGTCAGTGTGCAAAGGGTCATCGGCGCGGGTTCGTAAGGATTCACCAGAGAGCCTTTGGGCAGGTTCACCTCGATACAGGAAAAAGCGCCGCCGTTCCGGGGGATGTCGCTGCCTAAAAACCACAGGCAGGCGATGCCGCTGGCTGTGGTGGCCGTGACCACCGAGGTATTGATAAATCCCTTCACCTGGGGATCGGTTCCCTCAAAATCCACTAAAACGCGGTCGCCGTTGACTTTGACCGCCACGGCGATCTTTACGGGTTCTTCCTGAAATCCGTCGTCGTCGATGTACTCCACGGCGCGGTAAACGCCGTCGGGAATTTCAGCGATGCGCTTTCTCGTCAGAACCTCGGTCTGTTTCAGATAGGCAGAAACCGCGGCTTCCACCGTTTCCGGAGAATAGGTTTCCACCATTTCCTCAATGCGTTTCACCGCCAGACGGTTGGCGCCCATCTGGGCGGAAAGGTCGCTTTTCAACATCTGAGGATTGCGGGTGTTGATGAGGATCAGCTCCATCACCTCGGAGATCAGCTCTCCTTTGGACATGAGCCGCGTCGGGGGGATACGAATTCCCTCCTGAAAGATTTCCGTGGCTTTGGGATTGTAGCTCCCGGCGGTGGAACCGCCGATATCGCCGTGATGGGCCCGGCTGACGCAGAAAAACATCAGCTTATCCCCGTAAAAGACCGGGGTGATGATGCCAATGTCCGGCAGATGGTTGCCACCGTCGTAAGGATCGTTGATGATAAAAGCGTCGCCGTCGTGAATATCACTGCCGTAGCGGCGCAGAATGGATTTCACGCTGAAGGAACCCGCCGTAGCCAGAATGGGAATCCCGCTGAGCTGGGAAACGAGTTCTCCGTCTTTGTCACAGATACAACAGGCGAAATCACAGGCCTCGGCAAAGATGGGGGAATGAGCCGCGTGTTCCAGGGCCAGCCCCATTTCACCGGTGATGGAATCCAGACGGTTGGCGATGATCGTTCGGTTGATAATCTCTTCACTGTATTCAGTCATGATCCGCATCCCCTTTCTCCCGCAGTACACAGACGCCGTCGGTTTCCACTTTGGCGGTAAAGCCCGAAGGAATCAGCACCGAGGTAAAATCAAAATGAATCAAAGCCGGGCCGGCAAGCTCCCGGCCGAGGTCGTTTTCGTGGTAGACCGCCACTTCCGTTTCGCCTTTTTCGCCGAAGGGCTCACCGGAAACGAGGGCGCGCCCCGGTTCTCCGCTCCCCTCACGGAAGGAAAACAGCGTTACCTGCGGTTCCTTTTCACCGCAGGCCAGATGGAAATGGATGATTTCCCATTCCCGATCCGGTTCGTTATATTCGTAAATGCTCAGATGCTTTTGGTGGAAAGCCGCCGAAAGCTGAGCGGGATCGTCGAGATAAGCGTCGTCCCAGGGCACGGAAATTTCATGGTGCTGGCCGATGTAGCGCATTTCCGCGGTGACGGAAAAGACCTGATCCTCATCGGCAACGCCGAGGCGGTTCAGCTCCGCCTTGCCCTGTTCCTTCATTTCCCCGATCCGCGCCGAAACGGCCGTTTTGTCAAAACTTCCCTGTTCCATAAAGAAACTCTTGCTGAAGTCGTAACGGCGGGCGGCGCCCATCATTCCCCAGGCGCAGAACACCGGAGAAGTCACGGGGAACAACACTTCTTTCATACCCAGTGTTTTCATGATATTGGCGGCGAAAAGGGAGAAGGCGCCGCCGGCGGAGATCAGGCTGTAATCGCGGACATCCCGCCCTTTGGCCACCGTGACGAGACGGATGGCGTCGGCCATCATTTCCGAAGCCACACGGTAGATCATGTTCGCCGCCGTTTGGGGATCTTCGATCCCCAAAGGAGAAGCGACTTTTTCCGTCATTCGCTGTTTCGCGGTTTCTTTGTCCAGCTTCATTTTACCGCCTAAAAAATGTTCCTCATCCATAAGGCCGAGGAGAAGGAGGGCGTCGGTAATGGTGATCTCCTCACCGCCGAGACCGTAGCACACCGGCCCCGGTACCGAACCCGCCGAAGCCGGGCCCACGAGGAGACGGCCGCCTTCGTCCACGGAGACGATACTGCCGCCGCCGGCGCCGATGGAATGAATATCCAACATCGGGATGGACAGGGGGTATTCGTCGATTTCCGCTCCGGGGATCAGTTCTCTGCCCATGTGATCCGTAACATGAACGTCAAAGCTGGTGCCACCCATATCGGCCAAGATCGTATCGGCGCGGCCGCAGAGATTCCCCAACGCCGTGTTGCCGCAGGCGCCGCCGGCGGGACCCGAAAGGAGGGTGCGGACGGCGAAGTTTTCCATGGCGTCGGTATCGCTGAGACCGCCGTTGTTCATCATGATATGGATCGGTTTTTCCCAGCCGTAGTCCTTTAAGCGATCTTTCAATAAACGCAAATAATCACGGAGGATCGGCGCCAGATAGGCGTTGATCACCGTGGTGGAGGTTCGCTCGTATTCGCGGATTTTCGGCGCCACATCCGAAGAGAGGGTCACAAAAACATCGGGAAGTTCCCGGCGGATGATCTCCGCGGTTTTCCGTTCGTGTTCCGGATTGAGGAAGGAAAAAAGGTAGCACACGGCGATGGAACGCACGCCGTATTCCCTGCATTGGACACAGGCTTTGACAACGCTTTCCTCATCCAGTTCTTTTAAGACATCGCCTTTGTAATCCATGCGCTGGGCAATGCCGAGGCGAAGTCGACGGGGGACCAGCACCGGAGGCATTTTCGCGCTGAGATCCCACTGATCCTTCAGCTGAGAGCGGCGGATCTCCAGAGCGTCCCGAAAGCCTTCGGTGGTGAACAGCGCCGTTTTCGCGCCGTTCTTTTCCAGCAGGGCGTTCAACGCCAGGGTGGTGCCGTGGGTGATCTGTTCGGTCTCGGCGAGAAGGGAGCGGAGATCCGTTCCCCAGGCTTCGGCCAGCAGAGTCAGCCCTTCGATCATGCTTTTGGCGGGATCGTCGTGGTTGGTGGGATATTTCACAAATTCCTGACGGAAGCCGCCCTTTTCCAATGAACCGGCGGAAGTGAAATCTGTGAAGGTTCCGCCGGTATCCATGGCAATGCGAATCATATCATCATCTCATTTCGTATATTTATGAAGCCGTTTCACGGCTTTTTCCACTTCTTCATCCATTTCGATCTTCGGCGAGAAACCGCTCATGGGTTTCGTGGCGTCGATCCCCATTTTGGAGGTGCGGCTCAGCTCGTCGGTGGAGGGATCCAGGGTGACCCCCATGCCCAGATGCTGGGGCAGGATCGTCACGCCTTTATCGGCCTGAAGCCGCGTGGCCAGGGCCCAGAGCACTTCTTCTTCGTTATAGACATCCACGTCCTCGTCGACGACCACCACCATCTTGATATTGTGGTCCACGGCGAAGGCGGCGTAGATGGCCTGCTGAGGCTGGCCTTCGGCGATCTTCTTCATGGAGATGTAGCAATGGAACAGACCGCAGGCGGAGAAAGGCGCGTGAACGGCCTTGATGTTGGGCAGCGTCTGATGGAGAGCGTTCAGTACATCACCTTCGCGCTGGACGGCGACAACGGTGACATGCTCACTGCTCATGCCCGGGGTAATATCGTGATAAAAAGCGTTTTCACGGTAGCGGATGGCCGTCACCTTGAACACATTTTCGGTACTGCGGTAGCAGGCGTAATTGGTGAATTCGGCGAAGGGGCCTTCCTTTTCGCGGACATCGGCGAGGATTTCCCCTTCCAGCACGATCTCGGCATAGGCCGGCACCATCAGATCCGAATGGAGGCAGGCCGCCACTTCCAGCGGTTCCCCGAAGAGACCGGCGATGGCACCGTATTTGCCCTGATCGTAAGGAACCAGCGCCATGGAACCGAGAGAGATATTGGGATGCACGCCGATGACGATGGCGGCTTTCAGACTTTCGCCCCGTTCCTCGCTGCGGCGGAAGTATTCCCACAACCGCTGACGGGAGTGGAGGGAAATTCCCAGCTTATCTTTACCCTTGAGCTGCATACGGTGGAAACCCAGCGTTTCCGCGCCGCTTTCGGGGTCTTTGGCCACACAGAGACCGGAGGTCACATAGGGGCCGGCGTCGATGGGGAAATGGGTGGGAATGGGCAATTTATAGAGATCAATGTCATCCCCGGTGATCGTATGGGCGTTGAAAGGAGCGTTTTCCACCACTTTCACTTCCTCAATGCGGTTGCGGATCCGGGCGGCGTAAGTTTCGGAAACTTTATCCGCCGCCACGCCGAGACCTTCGGCAAACCGTTCCCGACAGCCCAGAATATTGGTCACCACGGGAAATTCGCTGTTTTCCACTTTATCAAAACAAACGATGGGATAACGGTGTTCCTTATCCAGATCCATCATCAGCGTGGACATTTCGTATTCTCTTTTGACTTCTTCCGTTACATGGCGAACAACGCCTTTTTCATCGGCCTGCTTTAAAAAGTCTCTCAGATCCTGACTCATTTTTATTCCCCTTTCACTTTGACCAAACCGGATTTGCGCATTTTATCATAGACGAGTTTCTGAACGATGGTGGCGAAAACGAGGCATACCGCGGCGATGATCACCGATTCGATAATGGCGACATTCACAGGCAGACCGTAGATTTTGATGAGACCGACGCAGACGATGGCGTTGCCCAATACATTGACGAAGAACTGAGCGATGAAGTGATGGATCCATTTATCCATGGCGCATTTTCTGGCGACGAGGGAAACGGCGATGGAACCCACGGCATTGGCGAAAACGAAAGCGACCCAGAGGGGGCTGTACCAGATGGAGATGATGGCTTCCACTTCACCGGCGATGAGACCGGCGGGCTGTTTGTAGAGCAGGGTGATAATGCCGGTAAAGAAAGCCCAGCAGGAACCGTTGATCAGATACATCCCGGCTTTCCCGGTGGGAAGCAGATTGTCAATAAAACCCGTGGCCTGGCAGGCGATCACGAAAACGATGCCTAAAATCACGGAGCCCACGAGAGCTTTGGTATCGGTGCGGAAAATAGAATTGGCAGCTTGGCTTGTTGTCATAATAAATACTCCTCATATTTTAAAAATTTAAAAATTCATTTTCGGTTTACAGGATGAAACCATCCGCTATCGGTAATTTCCTGCCATGATATTTCCCCTCCTCAGGATTAAATATGAAAATAGAAACAAGTAACAATGAAAATCGCGACAAGCAGGATCATCAAGGCGATCTCGGGAAAAGTGAGATGCAGTTCCTTCATGAATGTCCGCCGTTTCGTCTTGCCGAAGCCCCTCAGCTCCATGGAAAGGGCGATATCCGAAGTATGACGGATGGCCCGATAAAGAAAGGGCAGAAATGTCGCCGGCAACACTTTGATCTGATTCTTTACGCCGTCGGTGGGCACGCCCCGCACCGCCTGACTTTGAACGATGGAATTGTATTCCTCTTTGAGCAGAGGGAAAAACCGCTGAGCCATACTTACGAGCATGGCGTAACGATAAGGGATCTTCCAGGAGATCAGCATCAGCACCGCGTCGTCCGACGATGTCCAGGAGAGCATCTGGATCGCCGCAAAAGACACCGCCATGGTGCGGAAGGTTCCGAGAAAGGCCATGGGGATCGCTTCGCTGTATATGGAAATGATCCACCAATGGGCAATCACGGTGCCTTCTCTGTTAAAGAGCAGCTGCATCAGAAAGATCTGAGACGCCACGATGAGAAAAAGCACACAGAGCACTTTGTATTTTTTCAGATCACGGGTAAACACCGCGTCGGTGAGCAAGATCAGGCCTAAAATCGTAAGTTCCGTGGCGATATGATCCGAAAGCAGCGCGGTGAACATCAGCACAAGACACCACACCAGCTTTACCCGGGGGTCGATACGGTCAATCAGTCGCATCCGCCGTCACCTCCCTGAAAGAGCAGTTCCTCGGGGATTTCCCCGAACCGATCCCGTTCAAACCGTCCCGCCAGACGATGTTGATCCAGCACGACGATGGTATTGGCATAGGTTTTGGTCAGCTCCGGATCGTGAGAAACGAGGATCACCGTCCCGCCCTTTACCCGAAAATCCGAGAGAAGCCGCATCAAACCGTGGCAGTCCTCTTCGCTGAGACCCGAAGTGGGTTCATCGGCGATGAGCAGTTCCGGTTCATGAACCAGGGCCGAAGCGAAAGCCAGCTTCTGCCGCTGACTGCGGCTGAGCTTCTGGGGATGCTCCTCGGCGCATGCGGCAAGGCCCACCGTTTCCAGCAGGGCATTGACGCGGCGTTCCTTTTCCTCTTCTGCGATGTCGCTGTAACGCAGGCCGAAGGCGATTTCCCCTTTCACCGTATCGGAGAAAATCTGAAAATCGGGATTCTGGAACAGAAAACCAATTTTGCGGCGAAGAGCCGCGGCGTTTTTCTTGTCCATGGTCTCGCCGAAAACGGTGACTCTTCCTTTTTCCGGCAGGAGCAACCCCTCCATGAGCTTGAGCAGCGTTGTTTTTCCCGACCCGTTTTTGCCCATGATACCGAGAAAATCACCGCGGCGCACATCAAAGGAAATATGTTCACAGCCGCAGATGCCGCCTTTGTAGCGGTAAGACACATCCTCCACGGTGACGAGAGTGTCTTCCCTGATCTGAAAAGCAGGGACGGAAACGGCTTCCTTTTCCACGGCGTAGGCCGAGGCGGGAAGTTCCTGAACAACAGTACCCTCTTCCAGCACAACAACTCGGTCGGCAAATTCTTCGATCTTCATGCCGTTGTCCATGACCATAATGACAGTCACGCCTTTTTCCCGGTTCAGACGGCGGATATGGTGGTAAAGCTCCCTTTTCCCCGCCAGATCCAGTTCGGCGGCGGGCTGATCCAAAATCAGGATCGGCGTTTTCAGCGCCAGAATCCCGGCCAACACAAGCCGCTGAGCCTGTCCCCCGGAAAGAGAGGTGGTTTTCCGCTGTTCCATGCCGTGAAGCCCCACATAGGTGAGAGCCTCCTCCACACGGGAAAGGATCTCTTCACGGGAGAGCTCCAGATTGGCTACGCCGAAAGCCACTTCGTTTTCAACGGTAACACTGACGATCTGATTCTGGGGTTCCTGAAACATAAAGCCGATGGATTCACAGACCCGGGGCAGGGGAATTTCCTTCTGATCTTTGCCGCAGATCGTCACGGTACCGTCGAGGTTTCCTTCGTAAAATTTCGCCGCCGCCCCGGTAAGGGTGTGGAGAAACATACTTTTACCCGACGCCGGCTTGCCGGCCACGGCCACGAATTCGCCTTCCTGCACCGTAAAGTGAATATCGTGAAGAACCGCCGTTTCCGCCGGAGGAAAGGTCAGACTTTTCAGACTCAGTTCAATGATCGGTTCCATAACGCCTCCAAAATGATTCAAAACGCCTAAAAAAACAAAAAAGTTCCAGTTAACGAGAGTTTTCCTCTCCTTTAACTGAAACTTTGCCATTGCTTCGTTAATTCCCATTCTATGGCAGGTCTTCTGACTTACAGCTTTGGCCGAGCGCCGCGCCTTCCCGTGTGACCGGTGGCAAATTGCGGGTTTCACAGCTGATTACAGCGGTGGGTCCGTTCAGGATTTGAACCTGATTCCCTATTCTCCTCAAAGAGGCACCATAAAACGAATGATTCGATTGCAGATATTATATCAAAGGACGGGTTTCCTGTCAATAGACGAAATTTCCGCGTTTTTCGCTATACGCGGGGAAAATTTTCCTTTTTTTCGGGATGAAACGCCATCTCCGCCAGAGCGGGGCAGAGCACGGGCAAAAGCGACGGATCTTCGGTGAGACGGAGCTTTTCGCGGCGGGGAAGCCGTTTCACGGCGTATTCGCCTTTGGCGGCGTGGGCGTACGTATCCGTTTCCCACAGCGCAAGAAGCCGCTTCATCGGGTGACTGCGGGTGTATTTCGCGCATTTTTTGCCCCGTTCCTTATGCTCCTTCAGCCGCCGCGCCATATCCGCGGCGATACCGGTATAGATGGTGCCGTCTTCACATTCCAGCATATACAAAAAAGCCATGGCTTCCTTCCTTTCCTATTTATTATAGCAAAAGAAAACGCCGCCGTCTATTGAAAAAAACCACGGATTCCGTTATACTTTTGCTGTTGATATTTTTTAAAACAAAAGGAGTATCCCATGCCCGATCATCTGCAAAGCTTTCAACTGGACTTCCTCACACCGGAACTCTTCGGCAAAATCGTCAAAAGAGCCGTGACCAAAGGCGTTAAACTGCCGGCCCATCACGGAAACTATATCAATTTTCACATGGGCGATATGATCCTCGTGGTCCGCACCGCCTTCGACCCCGAAAAAGAGCTGGATTACATCACCGGTTTCGATTCCCACGCCAAAGGCTGCTGTGTCTGGGAATGTGAGATCGAAGAAGAGAAAGAAAACGCCGATACCACGGCAAAAACCCTGCTTATCCGCAAAAACGGCGAGGTCTTTTCGCTGCCCCTGATCAACGGCGATATTCTCCCCTCTTACGATAAAGGTTCTGTTTTCAAAGCCCAGGTTGCCGCTTATCCCGAGACCATCGCGTTTTCTGAGGAGAAAACGGAAAAACCGAACCGCATCACCGCCGAAAGCGGTGACCGCGTTACCCTCCGCGGCAAAGCGCTGGGCTTCCGTCGGGCTGAAACGACCTACATGGGCGGCGTGATGACCCGTTTTCTCATCGGCCTCATCCAAACGGAACAGGGCGAGATCGAGATCGTCTTTCCCGATAAGCTGATTCCCGAAGGCGAGGAAGAGCTGCTCCGTCCCGGCGTTTTTGTGGAAGCTTTGGGCGAGCTGGCGGCCAACCCCGCCATTTTCGAGCTGGAAAAGGGCGTTCCCCAAGAGGAGGAAGGCCATGCGTAAAAAATCCAATTGCGAGGATTGCATGAACTACATCTACGATGAGTTCTGTGACTGCTATATCTGCCTTGTCGATCTCGACCAGGATGAAATGGAGGATTTTCTCTCCTACGCCACGGAGAACTGTCCCTACTACCGTTTTCTGGACGATTACGCCCTGGCCCGAAAACAATAAAAAAGAAAAAGAAACCGCTTCCAAAGGTTTTCCAAGCCGATGGAAGCGGTATT
>JBJDXI010000084.1:0-11442 GCA_051866595.1 Clostridia bacterium | reverse complement strand
GGCCTGACCTGTTTCGGCTATGATTGTTCCGAAAGTATGGGCATGATTGAGGATAACGGCAGCAACAGTGAACGAACGCTGCTTTATCTTGCCGAAGGCTACGAGGCGGCGGGGAATCAAAAGGAAGCGCTGCGTCTTTATAAAACATTGAAGAGAGAATTAAAAGAAAATGAAAACGGTCTCTGTCTGAAAGAGGCCGAAGATCAGTACAATATCGCGAACACCGCTTTTATGCTGGATCTGGCGCAGAAGTTGAAGCAGACCGAACAACAGGGACTCCTCGATTTTCTGATGAATACAAAAATCGAGACCCAGACTGGTCGTTATCTGTTGCTTTCCTGTCTTCTGAATGTTACGGACCGGGATGATATTGCCCTGGCAGAGGATTCTGAGTCTTCGGAAGATAACGGTGTGCTGTTGTCTTTTGTATTGAAAGATGTTTCGGATGCCGCTTCGCTGACAACGGTCTTTACTCAAAAAGGGGAGAATGTAACTTCCGCCCACTGCGGGGAAGTCGTTGATATGACCGTAACCTGGGAGAAAACGAATAACAGCATCTATCTCGTTTATATCAAAGCGTCAAAAGGCGTATCCGTGGTGGAAAAGAATGGCATTACCGCTCGACGGGGATATTATGAATGGATTACCGACGGTAACAGTGCATCGGTTTCTTTCTGTGCCGAAGAGGCGGGGAAAGCTGTCGCTCCGGAAATTTATGTGCTCAATCTGACCACCGGCGATCTGGTTGGCAATGCCAAAGTAAACGATTGGAAGGTGAAGAAATGAACCAAACAAGAAAGATCTTTATTTTTCTTTCCTTCGCCGCTTTCTGCTGGGTGATTGTAGCCGGTTGGGCTGTGGTAAACGGTCGGCTGGGATCTTCGGTCAATCCGGTATATAATAATGTTTATAACGTAACAGCGCTTCACGCCGATTACACCTATCATTACGAAGGTGAGACTGATTCCTTTTCCGGTGAGGTCTGGGGTGCGGTTCTGCCGTCTCCCTCCGGAAACAGCGTTCTAACGGCCAGAACAATGGCGGATCTTTCTGAAATTTTGCCTTCAAAGCTTGTCCTTGTTGTTGCCTTTGCCGATAACCTGGGGCATAATGCTGTTTCTTCCTGGTATGACTGGCAAACGCCTTTCGGCATTGTTCAGGTGGATGGCAATGCCATCAGTCATTTATTGGAACAGGGTGCGGTGATTGACAGTGAAAAAGTCGGCGAAACGGAAGAATTAAAGGAAATTCTGCCCTATTTTTCTTATTATCTGAAAGATAAACGTATTACACCGCTGGTTTTTGATACCGCGGCGGGGATGGATTATGTGACTTCCTTTCTGGACCGGCTGGCTGCGTATCGTGACTGTTACAGCGTGCTGATTCTCACCCCGGCCCAAAGTGAAAAAACGCCGCTGTTCAGCGAGGATCCGGTCTTTCTGGCGGAGACCTTTGACTCTTCCGGTGAAACCGATTTCAGCGGCGCGCTTTCGCCGTTGGAGTGCTGTGAACTCAACGCCATGAAACATATTTTACAGAATGACGGAAATCATGTCCTTCAGGTAATCGGTGAGGGAAGGGAAGAAGGTCTTTCTTTTGACAGTATTTCCGTTTTTTACGGAAAGGAAAACTGAAATGGAACAATCATTGAGAACTTTTTTAAAAACGGAAAAACCGATTTTGCATTGCGGCGCCACCGGTACGGAGCTGATGAAAGTCGGCGGCGGAACTCCCGGCGCGGTGAATACCATGACGATGCCGGAAAAAGTTTATGAAATTCAGAAAAGCTATGTGGATGCCGGGTCGAAAATATCATTGACCAATACATTCAGCATGAATCCGATTTACGCTTCGGTTCATGTGAAGGAGTTTGACTGGAAAGAACTGAACCGCAGAGCGGTGGAAATTTCCCGGAAAGCCACGGATGGACGTGCTTATATTCTGGGGAATATGGGGCCCGTTGGGGAGCTTTTGGAGCCCTTCGGTACGCTGAAGCCGGAAGAAGCCTACGACGCCTACCGTCAGCATGCCGAAGTACTGGCGGACTGCGGTGTGGACGGCTTTTCCATTCAGACTTTTTTCCATCTGGAAGATATGAAGCTTGCCGTGAAAGCGGTGCGGGATGTCTCTGATCTGCCGGTGATGGCCAGCCTTGTTTTTAATAAGCAGGGCGCCACCATGATGGGGGATACGCCGGAGGCCTGTTATGACGCGCTGGTCCCCCTTGGCATTGATTGTCTGGGACATAACTGCGGTGAAATTGATTCTTATACGCTGGGAGACCTTCTGGAACCGCTGGTGAAGAAGGCAGGGATTCCGATTTCCGCCTGTCCCAACGCCGGCGCTCCCAAAAGTGTGAACGGTGTTCCCGTTTACGATATGGATAACGCGGAATTTCGCCGGGGAACGGAATATCTTATGTCCAAAGGCATTACGGTGCTGGGCGGCTGTTGCGGCGTCAGTGTGGAACATATCCGCGCCGTTGCCGATCTGTTTTAAAGATCAATAGGGACGGTCAATTAAAAAATCGGGAATGTTTTGTCCGGTGCTTTCCACCAGAATCACATCAAACCCGATTTTTTTTATTTCATGCCAGGGAATACTGATGTATTCTCTCCGCCGGAAAAGGCCGCCCTTTCCCTGAACCGGCAGAACGATACTGCGGATTTTTCCTTCGTTGGGGTCGATTTCAAAATCGCTGATCTGTCCCAATATTCTGCCGTCGGTGGTATTGACTGTTTTTTTGACGCCGATTTCCGATATTCGGATCATATTTTGCACCTTCTTTCGGTTTCTGTTTCATTATATCAACGGAAATAACGAAAAAGAACAAGATTTTGATTTGATTTATTGCGATCTTCGTAGTAATATTTATGTAATCATTTGAATGAAATACAGTAAGATGAAAGAAGTGGACTTTGTGGAAGAACGTATTTTGTGTAATGAATTGAAATCGAAGATTTGCAGCGCGGAAGATGCCGCTCTGCTTTTAAAAGACGGTATGACGGTTGCCGTGAGCGGCTTCACCCTTTCTTCATACCCCAAAGCCGTTCCCGTGGCGTTGGCTAAAAGGGTTCAGGCCGGAGAAAAAATCAAACTGAGTCTCTATTCCGGCGCTTCTACCGGTGATGAGCTGGACGGTATCTGGGCGGAAAACGGAATTCTCGATCACCGGATGCCCTATCAGACCAACCGGAAAGTACGGGCGGCCACCAACGCCGGGCAACTTTCTTTTTCCGATATTCATCTCGGTGTTTTCCCTCAGAATCTGATGTACGGCTTTTATAAAAAACCGGATATCGCCATCGTGGAAGCGGTGGGAATCCTGGAAAACGGCGGCATTATTCCGGCCAATTCCGTCGGTATCATGCCCCAGGCCATTAAACTGGCGGATAAGGTCATCGTGGAAATTAACGAAGAAAACTCCATGGATTATTTCGGTCTTCACGATGTGGCGATGCTGAAAAATCCGCCCAACCGAGGGGTGATCCCCATCCGCCATGTTCGTGACCGCATCGGGAAACCCTATATTTCCTGTCCCAAAAAGAAAATTGCCGCCATCGTCTTTACCAATCAGCCCGACGGTCACCGCAAAGCCATTCCCATTACCGATACGTATACGAAAATGGCCGATCATCTTTTGGATTTCTTCGATTTTGAAGTGAAAAAGGGTCGTCTGCCCGAAAACCTTCTGCCGATTCAGAGCGGTGTGGGCACCGTGTCCAACGCCGTTCTGGAAGGGATGCGGAAATCCCGTTTTGAAAATCTGGAATTTTTCACCGAAGTTATTCAGGAATCGGTGCTGAATCTGATTGACGATGGGAAAGTGGCCTATGCCTCGGGAACTTCGGTTTCACCCACTCCCGATGGTATGATCCGCTTCCAGAAAGACGTGAACCGCTATAAAGATTATATTGTCCTCCGTCCTCAGGAAATCAGCAACCATGTGGAATTGGTGCGCCGGTTGGGTGTCATCTGCATCAATACCCCTCTGGAAGTGGATATTTACGGTAATGTGAACTCCACTCACCAGTTTGCCAGCGGTATTATGAACGGTATCGGCGGCAGCGGTGATTTCGCTCATAACGGTTATTACAGCATTTTTGCCACGCCTTCTACCGCCAAAGACGGTGCCATTTCCACCATTGTGCCCATGGTTTCCCATGTGGACCATACGGAGCACGATACCACGGTATTCGTTACGGAACACGGTTATGCCGACCTTCGCGGTTTATCACCGAAGGAACGCGCCGCGGAGATCATTGAAAAATGCGCTCATCCCGATTATAAGGATATGCTGAAAGATTATTTCCGTCGGGCCTGCGGCAGCGCGAAGCTACAGACCCCCCATATTCTCAGCGAAGCTCTTTCCTGGCATCAGAGATTTCTTGATACCGGATCGATGAAATAAAAAGATGGTCTTTTTTATAAAAAAATGATATACTGTATCCATCACAGAAAGGAAGGATGGTTATGAATTTGAAAGATTTTCAGCGCAAAGCTAGCCGTCTCGCCGGACGGGCCGCGCAAAAAGGCTCCGATCTGCTGGAAACGGGTAAAACGAAAATTGCCATTGGCAAAGAAGAACACGCTATTGACGAACTCTTTTATAAAATCGGTGAAACCGTTTATGACCGCTGTCGGAAAAACGGTGAAATACCCGAAGATATTGCCGCCTTTTTTAACGAAATTGAGGAACACCGCCGCCGTATTGACGAACTGAAAAACGAAGTCCGCATGGAGGCGGAATCCTCCGCCGAGGAAGACGGTGAGGAAGTCATTATCGACATTACCGAAGAACCGAAAGAGGAAACAAATCAGGAATAATATCGGAAAGGGCATCCCAAGACGCTTGATAGGCGGCAAAATCGCCTCTAAACCGTCTTGAAACGCTCATGAGGCTGACTCGAAAGGAATCTTTTGAGTCAGCTTTTTTGTTTCCCACAGGAAACGTAAATTTCCCTTGCCAGCACCGGCATAATCCAGTATAATCAAATCATAACTGTAAAGGAAATCCCGTCTTTGGTGGGGATGCAAAGTGAGGAATTATGTCTGAAAAAGAGATTAAGTACGCAAAATCCTTTAAAGAACAGTTTACGCTTCGGGGTGTGATCATCGGTTGTGTCGGTGCTGTCATCATCACCATGTCTTCGATGTATATCGCGCTGAAGGCCAGTTCTTTGCCGTGGCCCATTATTTTTGTGGCCCTCGTTTCCATGTTCGCTTTAAAACTCAGCGGAAAGACCAACATCAATGAAATCAACGTGACCCATACCATCATGAGCGCCGGCGCCATGGTGGCCGGGGGCATGGCCTTTACCATCCCCGGCGTCTGGATGCTGGGTCTCACGCCGGATACCGGCCTTTCCATGAAGATTTCTCTGGTGATTGTCGCTTTGAGCGGTGTGATTCTCGGTCTGATCTTCACCGCGCTGCTGCGGAAATACTTTGTCGTTACCCAGGATCTGCCCTATCCTATGGGACAGGCCGCAGCCGATACGTTGATTATCGGTGATAAAGGCGGCAAAAAAGCCGGAATTCTCTTCGGTTCCATGGCCTTTTCCGCTCTCTGGGCCGCTGTCCGTGACTGGTTCGGTAAAATTCCGGCGCTGCTGACATTCGGTGTTTCCATTCCCGGCGGTGTTTTCGGTATCTATATGTCGCCAATGATGATGTCCGTGGGCTATATTCTCGGCCCCGTTCTTCTTTCCGTATGGTTTCTCGGCGCGGTCCTCGGCAATTTCGGTATCGTCTGGGGCGGTTCCGCCGCGGGCATCTGGTCGGTGGAGACCGCTGTTGGCATCAAGGACAGTCTCGGCATCGGCGTGATGGTCGGTACGGGCTTCGGCATTATTCTCAAAGGGATTCTGCCCAAAGCGAAAACAATTTTCGGTTCCATGTTTTCCAAATCCCGGCGGGGGGACTCCATCGTCGGTTTGCGCTGGGCGCCCTTTGTTATGGTGCTTCTGGCCTTTGTATTTACTTTCGTCCTGAAAATGGGTGTGGTCTCTTCCATTCTGGTGATTCTCGGCGTCTGGCTCACCACGGCGATGTCCGCCCAGATTCTTGGTCAGACGGGAATCAACCCCATGGAAATTTTCGGTGTCATTGTCCTGCTGGCTTGTCGTGCTGCGTCGGCCATTGGTCAGCTGGAGGCTTTCTTTGTGGCGGCTATCGTCGCCGTGGCCTGCGGTCTGGTAGGGGACGTGATGAACGATTTTAAAGTGGGACACATCGTCAAAACCGATCCCAAAGCCCAGTGGTTCGGTGAAGCCATCGGCGGTTTTATCGGCGCTTTCGTTTCCGTGGCGGTGCTCTTTATCCTCTTTAACGCGTACGGTCCCGAGGCCTTTGGTGATCCCAATATGTTCCCTGCGGCTCAGGCCGGTGTCGTTGCCGGGATGGTCCAGGGGATTGCTAGTGTTCCCGCCTTTGTGACCGGTCTGATCATTGGCGCGGTTCTCTATTGCCTCAAGGTTCCCGTGATGACGCTGGGTCTCGGGATTTACCTTCCTTTCTATCTTTCCTTTACGGCATTTCTCGGTGGGATGGTGAAAGTCATCGCCGATCTCATCGGGAAAGCGGTCCGCAAAGGAAAGAGTCCGGAAAAACAGGGCGGCAATGGCCTGATTATCGCCTCGGGTCTCCTTGGCGGCGAAGCCATTGCCGGTGTGGTCATTGCTTTGATTATGGTATGTCTCGGTTTGGGGGCGATGTAAATGAAAGAAATTGATATTCGGAGCATCGAAGGTTTTTATATCGGCAATGCCCAGGATGAAAAGGGCGGTACCGGCTGTACTGCGATTTACTGTCCCGAAGGCGCTGTGGCCGGCGTGGACGTCCGGGGTGGCGGTCCGGCGACCCGGGAGACGGATCTTCTGAATCCGGTGAATATGATTGAAAGAGTCCACTGTGTGATGCTCTGCGGCGGTTCCGCTTACGGTCTTGCCGCCGCTGAAGGCGCCATGCAGTATCTGGAGGAACACGGTGTCGGTTTTGATGTGGGCGTTGGCAAGGTGCCCATCGTTCCTTCTGCTTGCCTTTTTGATCTGGTGGCGGGGGATTCCTCCTGCCGTCCCGATAAGGAAATGGGTTATCTGGCGTTGGTTCAGGCGAAAAAAAATGAACCGGAAGAAGGCATTTTCGGCGCCGGTACCGGTGCGACGGTAGGGAAACTCTGCGGCGTGGAACGGGCGATGAAGTCCGGTCTCGGTTTCTGGGCCGAACAGGTCGGTGATCTGAAAGTCGGCGCGGTGGTGGCCGTCAATGCTTTGGGTGACGTCTTTGATCCTGTGACCCACTGTCCCATCGCGGGACTTCTCAATGAGGAAAAAACCGCGGTGGCTTCCACGACGGAATTATTTAAAGTGATGACCGACAGCGGTTTCAACGCTTTTCAGGGCAATACGACGCTGGGATGTATCATTACCAACGCCGCTCTCACCAAGGCCCAGGCCAATAAAACAGCGATGATGGCCCACGACGGCTATGCCCGGGCCATTCGTCCGGTACATACCTCCAACGACGGCGATACAATTTTCACTATGTCCCACGGCACTGTGGAAACCCATGGGGATCTCGTGGGGATTCTGGCGGCGGAAGTCATGGAAAAAGCTATTGCCCGGGCGGTTCGGGTACCTTCGGCCTACGGCTTTACCGGAAGCATGGATCTATGAACGATTTCAGTATTTTAGTGGAACCGCTGCTGCGTTGGTACGGGAAAGAACGCCGGATTCTGCCCTGGCGGGAGGATCCCACGCCTTATCATGTATGGATTTCCGAGATCATGCTCCAGCAGACGAGGGTGGATACGGTCATTGATTATTATCACCGCTTTCTTAAACGTTTTCCCGATGTTTCATCCCTTGCGGTGGCCGATCTGGATGAAGTGCTCTCTTTTTGGCAGGGACTCGGTTACTACCGCCGCTGTGAAATGCTTCACAAAGCCGCGAAAACCGTGGAACGGGATTATGGGGGTATTTTGCCCTGCGACTTTGAAAAACTCCTGAATCTGCCCGGATTCGGGCGTTATACGGCGTCTGCCGTAATGTCCATCGGCTTTCGGAAGCCTTATCCCGCCGTGGACGGCAATGTTCTCCGCGTCATCATGCGGGTGAGCAACGGGGAAGACTGTATTGATGATGAAAAGACGAAGCGGCGCACGGAAAAAGAACTCGGAAAAATCATGCCGGAAGAACATCCTTCCGAATTTACTCAGGCTTTGATGGACCTCGGCGCCACGGTCTGTTTGCCCAACGGTGAGCCGAAATGCGGCGTCTGTCCCTGGCTTTCTTTCTGCGAGGGCCGTGAACGCGCCGGCGAACTGCCGGTACGGAAAGCGAAAAAAGCACGTAAACAGGAAAAAAGAACGGTATTGTTGCTTTGCTGTCAAGGTGAAATCGCGTTAAAAAAGCGTCCCTCCAAGGGTTTGCTGGCGAATATGTGGGAATTTCCCAATGAGCCGGGGCATTGTTCCGAAGAGGAAATAAAACGACGGTTTCCCGGAAGGGTAAAGCCTCTCGGCACCGCCGTTCATGTGTTCAGCCATCTGGAATGGCACATGGAGGGCTTCCGCGTGGAATTGGATCAAAAGCCGAAAGATACAGAGCTTCATTGGATAAAAAAAGAAGAGATCGCGTCTTACGCGATCCCTTCGGCCTTTGGAATTTTTAAAAAAGAGCTGTAAGCCATTGGACGAATGGCTGATACAGAATGGGTAGGAACAGTGCGGGAAGCATATTGCCTACCCTTATTTTTTCTTCACGCAGTCCCAGCATATTGATGGCGATGCCGATCATTAAAATCCCGCCGGCGGCAGACATTTCCGTGATGATGCTGTCGCCGAGAAAAGGCGAAATCCAGACGGCTAACAGGGTGATGATTCCCTGATAGATCAGAACCGAAACACCGGAAAAAATGACGCCGATGCCCATGGCCACAGCGAAGGAAAGGGCGGCGACACTGTCGATGACGGTTTTGGAAAGAATAATGGTGGCGTCTCCCACGGTACCGGCCTGAAGGGAACCGAGGATGGCCATGGGGCCGATGCAGAAAAGCAGGGATCCGGCAACAAAACTTTGAGTGAAAGAGGAATTTTTGCCGTTTCCCTTTTCAAACCGGGCTTTGAGCTTGTCCCCGAAATTTTCCAGGTGATCTTCAATTCGCAGAATCTCCCCGAGGAGCGTACCCAGGGCCATGCATATAATGATACCGAGAATGTCCTCGGTATCAATGGCGTAAGTCACGCCGATGATGCCGACGACAATAGCCAGACCGGTGAGAATGGCGGACGTATATTTTTCATTGATTTTGTTTTTGAAAAGTACGCCGATAATGGAAGCGATGGCAACGCATACGGCGTTGATGACGGTAGCAAACATAAAAAACCTCTGTTGTAATCAAATATAGTTTATAATCAAATAACTATATCATTATAACAGTATCTTTTTCGGAAATCAATTCCCGTTGGGATAATATTTTGCGGCGGTGAGTGTCATTATTTTGCCATCGGAAGAAAGGGCATATAAAATCTGATCATTGATCCATTCCGATGCGGCGCTTCCGTTTTCATAAAGGGCCGTGAAGGAGGGTTCTCCCAGCTGCTCACTGATACGGTTGGCCGCTTCGTTCCATTCCACGTGAGACGGAAACGTGAACATCAGGCGAAAAATGATTTTTTGCGGATCGTAAAAATACGTGGTTTTTCCTTCAAAC
This sequence comes from Clostridia bacterium, assembly GCA_051866595.1. Lineage (GTDB taxonomy): Bacteria > Bacillota > Dehalobacteriia > UBA7702 > UBA7702 > UBA7702. The sequence continues at coordinate 1,728 of JBJDXI010000084.1, read as the reverse complement.
CCCAAAAGTTTCTGGGCACGGGTTGTTTTTCCCTTCGCCGTTGTTTCGATGACGGTATCGATATTCTGATACAGAGCGTCGCTCCATGATTGCAGCTCATTTTCTGTGTACTGTTCCGACGCCGCCGCCGATGATTTTTCCGTGTTTTCCGGATTCCATAAAAACGCGATGAAAAGCGCCGGAATCAAAAAAAAGAACAGAATATATTTGCGCATGAATTCTCTCCCTCAGATCGTATCCTCTTTTCTTTTTATGATGATTCTGATATAATAATGCAAACAGGACAGGAGAAAACAGCATGAATACATACCGAATGGAACGGCCTTTGGATCAGCATCGGCCCATCACGATCGAAACCGGTTTTCAGAAATACGCGGCAGCCTCGGTTTTATGGACTCAAGGCGATACGAAAGTTTTGGCGGCAGTCAATATTGAAGACGAAGTACCCGCCTTTTTGGAGGGAAGCGATAAGGGCTGGCTCACTGCGGAATACGCCCTGCTGCCGGCATCAACTTTGACACGGACTTCCCGAGAAGCGGTGAAAGGGAAGCAGAGTGGCCGTACCCTTGAAATTCAGCGTCTTATCGGCCGCAGTCTGCGCCGGGCTCTGGATTTAAAGGCCCTCAGCGGTAAAACCGTGAAGATTGACTGTGAAGTGATTCAGGCCGACGGCGGTACGAGAACGGCATCGGTCTGCGCGGCCTGGCTTTGTCTGGCGCTGGCGGTGAAAAACGGAAAAATTCCGGCGGAGGCCCTGGTGGAAGAGGTTGCCGCCATCAGTGTCGGCATTGTAGGCGGTGAGATTTCACTGGATCTGCAATACAGTGAGGACAGTCGTGCCGATGTGGATATGAATGTTGTCATGACGGGAAAAGACCACTTTGTGGAGGTACAGGGGACCGGAGAAAACAGTGATTTCTCCGAAGAGGAATTGTCTCGTCTGCTGGCCTTTGCGAAAAAAGGGATTCATTCCATTTTGGAAACGGAACGGAATTTTTTGAATATGTCAACTTTGGCAGGCGGGAGCATAGAATAAAATGAAATTGTTTTTTGCGACGGGAAATAAAGGCAAAGTAAAAGAATTGGAAGCGCTGATTGAGGGAATGGATTTTCAAGTGCTGTATACAGCGGATTTCCCTGATTTTGTTTCTCCCGAGGAAACCGGGGATACTTTCCGGGAAAACGCGCGGATCAAAGCCCGCGGCGCCTGTGACTTCACAGGTCTGCCGTCTCTGGCCGATGACAGCGGTCTGGTGGTTAAAGCGCTGAACGGCGCTCCCGGCGTTTATTCCGCGCGGTACAGCGGTGAAAACGCCACAGCGGAGTCGAATAATGAGAAATTGCTCAAAGAAATGAAAGATGTTCCCGAAGAACAACGGGACGCTTATTTCTGTGCTGTGCTATGTCTTTCTCTGCCCGACGGCCGTGATTTCTTCAGCGAAGGCCGTGTGGACGGGAAAATTTTAAAGGAATATCGGGGAACGAACGGTTTCGGATATGACCCGCTGTTTTTTGTGACGGAAAAAGGGAAAGGAATGGCGGAAATGACCATGGAAGAAAAGAATTCCATCAGTCATCGAAGCAGGGCATTTAAAGGCGTTTTCGAGGCTTTGAACTCCCTCTGTTCCAAAAAGTCTTGACTTACGTGTTTTTTTGGTATATAATAATACCACTCGCGGGTGTAGCTCAATGGTAGAGCTCCAGCCTTCCAAGCTGGTAGCGTGGGTT
>JBJDXI010000083.1:0-11475 GCA_051866595.1 Clostridia bacterium | reverse complement strand
GCATCGGCGCGCCGATCCGTTCCTGGCTGGACCCGGCGGCGGAAAAATTCCATACTGATGTCATTTATCCGGATCATTATGATGTGGCCAACGCTGTGGGCGCGGCGGCGGGAAAAGTAATGCATATTTACCGCATCTCGGTGCAGAACCATGAGCTTGACGGTATCCACGTCTATATGCCCTGGGGTCGAAAATCCTTCGGCAAAGAGGAAGATTCCGTTACCGACGCCGAGGATGTCACCGCCAACCAGATGCACATCGGTAATCAGCGCAAAGGCAGTGAATTTGTGGTGAAACAGGCCATTGATTATGCCATCCGCACCGGGAAAGAACACATGGCGGAGGAAATGAAACACAGCGGCATTGAACATTACGAAGTCCTTGTGGATCGCAAGGATCGCACGGTGGCCTATCATTACAACGAGAATCAGCAGATGTTTATTGAATCCGATATTGAAATTATCGCCGTGACGACCCCCGCCTGGGAATGTGAGAATTAAACCGCTTTTATTCGACAGATAAAAAAGAAAGACGGTACAGTTTCTATTGCTGTACCGTCTTATTCTATTGTTTTCTTATTCCGGCAGGAGAGGGGTTTCCGGCAGCTCCGGGGGAATGTCGTTAAAATCATCGTCGGGATTCTCGTCAATATCGAATTCAAACCAGAAGTTGACACCGTTTTCGCTGTTAAATACACCGCAGGTGTTGTTATGGTTTTCCATGATGGTTTTGACGATGGTCAGGCCGATGCCGGTACCGCCGTAAGTCCGGGTTCGGGCTTTGTTTCGTTTATAGAAGCTGAGCCATATTTTATCCAGTTCATCTTCGGGAATGGGCTCCCCTTCATTGAAAACATTGATATGGCATTTCTTCTCTTTGATTTCCGAAGTGATGAGGATCTGTCCGCCGGCTTTGGTGTGGTCGGCGGCGTTGGTAATCAGGTTCACCAGCACTTGTCCCAGCATATTGCTGTCTGCCAGAATCATGCAGCGTTCCACCGTGCTTTTGATGTTGATCTCCTTTTCTTTGAACATCAGGCTGAATTTGTTGATGATTACATCCACATAGGAAGCGATTTCCAGCGATTCGATTTCCGGCGTGATCTTACCGAGTTCCAGCTGGGAAAGGCTTAAAATCTGGCGGACCAGTTTATTCATGCGATCCGCTTCTTCAATGATAACAGAAGCGTAGAACTCCCGGTCCTCCTGACTTTCGCTGATGTTCTCCCGTAACCCCTCGGCATATCCCTGAATGATGGCGATGGGTGTTTTTAAATCGTGAGAAACATTGGCCAGCAGATTCTGGCGCATTTCGTCGATCTGACGTTCCTTTTTGATTTCTTCTTCCAGCAGGGCGTTGGCTTTTTGCAGCTCGTTGATGGATTGTTCCAGCTGATCGGAAAGATTGTTGATGTTTTCACCCAGTTCTCCGATTTCATCGGTGGTTTTTCCGTGGAATTTCTTGGAAAAATCCATTTTCGCCATGCCTTTGGTAATATCATTGATCTCAAGAATCGGCTTGACCCAATGGCGTGAAATCAGAAATGCGAGAATCAAAGAGAACAGCAGGGTGATACTGCCGGTGAGTATAATGAAAAACTGGCTGTATTCAATATTCGCTTTGATGGAGGGGAAGGAAACCCGCAGGACGATATAGAACATATCGCTTCCCAAAGGCAGCTGGCCGATGAGGGCGAGGAATTTTCCCTGGGAAAACTCATCGTACTGGGTGTAGATAATATAACCGTTTTCGGCGATGGTACGGCCGAAGGTTTCAATTTCCCTCTGATAAGTATCCGATTCCATGGTATCGGCGATTTTCTGACGGATGTTCCCGTTGTTTTCAATGATGAAAGCGCTGACGGCGTCGTATTCACTGTTGAGAAAAAGAATCTGCATCCCCGACGCTGATTCAAATTCCTCAATGTTATTGGAAAGATAACCGTTGTTTTCAATGACTTCATCGTAAAGCGTATGGTATGCTTCCGCCAGTGTGTTTTTGTTTTGCGCCAGCGTGTAGCTGCCGTAGAATAAAATATGGGATGTGCAGAGAATAATCATGAAAAAGATGATGATACATCCCACCGTTAAAAACAGTTTTGTCTGAATGGAATATTTCATAATCAGCCTTCAAAACGGTATCCGTAACCGCGTACCGTTTCGATGAGATTTCCTTTTTCGCCCAGTTTTGCCCGGAGTTTCTTGATGTGGGTATCCACAGTGCGCAGGTCGCCGAAGTAGTCGTATCCCCACAGCGCGTTCAGAATCTGTTCACGGCTGAGGGCTACCTTATGGTTGACGGCCAGATACACCAGAAGCTCATATTCTTTGGGGCTGAGATCGATGCGTTCACCGTTGATGGTGACGACCCGGGCCACTTCGTCGATGACGAGACCGTCGAAGTCCTTTACACCTCCGCCGGTGACTTCCGGCTGCTGACGCAGGAGCAGCTTGATCCGGGCCATCAGGACGATGGGGCTGAAAGGCTTGGTGATATAGTCACTGGCACCCAGCTCCAGACCGAAAACTTCATCGCTGTCCTCGGAGCGGGCGGTGAGCATGATAACGGGGATCTGGGAGTCCTTTTTGCGGATGTGGCGCAGGACGCTCCAGCCGTCGTAATGGGGCATCATGACGTCCAGGATCACCAGGCTCAGCTGGCCGAGTTTGGTTTCAATAATGTCCATGGCCTCCTGGCCGTCGGCGGCTTCCAATACGGTATAACCTTCTTTTGTCAAAAAGTCTTTGACCAGTCGACGCATTCTTTCTTCATCTTCTGCAATTAAAATATTCATCATATATACCTCCGTATCAAAGGTGGAATCACGAATTCCTATTGTCATTATGATGGAAAAATGTGGCGTTTCTGTGAACTAACGGGCAACGTTTTGTATCGTTGTGCCTTGGTTAGCGGGGATTTCTTTTCGATTGCGGGCGGTTATGAAGTTTTTTTGCTTTTTTCTTTTGCTGGATTCTTTCGTAATTTTTACGGTTTTCCGATTTTTCTTTCTTTTGATACCGGCCCCCGGCGATGCTGCCGTAATACTCTTTTTCGTTATAAGGATCGGTGTAAAGGCCGCTTTCCGGTTTTTCGTATCTTGATTCGGAAGGATCGGGTCGGGATACGGATTTGTTCTTTTCCTTTTCCTTTTTCGCGGTTTTGCGTATTCTCTGAATGTAAGCTTTGCTTTTTTTGTTTTGAGGGCCGAAAACACGGCGCAGGAAAACAATGAGGAAAATGAGGATCAGAACGCCAAGTATGATCCCGCCGATCTTCAGAACGGGACCCCAGATGGAACGTTCATTTTTTTCGTAGAAAGAAATGGTGGCGATGGTTCCGGCATAGGAGGCTTCTTCCGGTAAAGTCAGGGTGATGGTGCCGCTGAGGTAGCCGTTTTCCGTATAAGCCACGGCAACTTCCAGGTCGTTGATCCGGTATTCCGAGGGCAGCAGAAATTCTTTTCTGCCGGTAAAGGCCAGATTGAGAGAGGAGATGTTTTCCGGCAGCATTTTATTGAGCTTGCTGTCTTTGATTTCGGTCTTTTCCCATTTGTAAAAGCCGAAATTCAGCAGTGCCTGTAGATCGTCGTAAACTCCGGTTTCGCTTCCGTTCATGACGACAGCGATCAAGGAACGCTCGTCATTTTTAGCGTAGACTGCGCAATGGTATTTTTCCGCGCTGCTGTTATAGGCGCAGATGCCGCCGGTGATGCCGGAATAAAGGATGGAACCATTAAAAAGCTGGTTGGTGGTACTGATGTTCACTTTGCCTTTGGTTTTTTCCAGCTCTGAGGGATCGGAAATAAGAGGGTAGCTTTCCTTGGGACGGTCGGCGTAATTGGCTTTCTTTTCCTCATCGGTCAGTTTGTTGTATTTGTTCCGATGATCCGCGGCCTGATTGTTAACGGCATCGGGATCACCGGTAATGGTATAGGAGGAGGTTGTGAACAATTTTCGGAATTGATCATTTTGCACGGCGCTGCGGATCAGTGTGGCCACATCCAGCGGACTGCATTGCTGTGTGTCGTAAAAATGACCGTCGGCGTTGGTCGCTTTCATGGTCGGACAAAACAGTTCATCCGCGGTGGTGTTCATCTTTTTGACGAAAGCGTCGATGGCCGTTTCGGTTTTTTTCATATCTTTCATCGCGGCGTACTCTTTTGTTGTGGTATCAATAAGAGTCTGGCCGAGATTTTCCGCTACTACATTGGCGGCATCATTATAGCCGCCGAGGTACATGGCGTAAAGCATATCCGTTAATTTAACGGTTTGGCCTTCTTTCAGTCCCAGATAAGGCGCGTTGGGATTATAGATTACGGCTTCTTTGGTGACAATCAGCTCTTGGGGCGCGTCTTCAAACTGAAGCGCGGTGATAATGGCGAGGAGTTTGTCAAAATCGCCGGAGGATGATAAGGTATAGGGATTTTTTCCGTAAAGGATCTGGCCCGTATGGGCGTCGATTAAAATGGCGTAGCTGCTGTTGATCTCCATTCCCGCCTGAACCGGTGAAGAGACGCCGATGAGACACGTGAACAGCAGACTGAGGAATATAGGCAAAAAGAAACGTTTTTTCATGATCCTTCTCCGAATTTATCATAAAATCATTCTATTATAGTATATACGAAAGCGTTGTTTTTTACAAATAAAAAATTGTTTTTTCCTCCTTTTCAAAAAAGAAGAAGGAAATAACTTTTCTTTTTCGAATTTATAAGAGTAGAAAAGGAGAAATGTCATGACCTGTCAGCTGATTACCGGACGGAGAAACAGCAACCGTACCCGGGTTTTATATGAAAAATTGTTTCAGGCTCTGGAAAGCCGCCGCGTCTATCTGATCCTGCCGGAACAGGCGACGTTTCAGCATGAAATTTATATGGAGCGGATGAGAGGTGAACGCAGTCTCTGGAATCTGGAAATTACGTCCTTCCGCCGTCTGGCTCAGCGTTATGTCACGGGAAACCCCATGGACGCTTTGGGACGGGAATTGCTTATCTATGATATTTTATCGGAGCATAAAGATGAGTTTGTTTCTTTGAAACCCCGGGATATTCGGGGCGGATTTGTGGAGGACATCGGTTCTGTTCTGAAAGAAATCTCCATGAACGCTCTTTCCTCGGATTTTCTGCGGGAAAAAGCCGCAGAGGCTGACGCGGATCCCTCCGCCGGTGATCTCGGTGACAAACTGCGGGATCTTGCTTTGGTACAGTCGGTATTGGAAGAAAGAAACATTTCCGATGAAAGTGGCTCGCTGGCTTCTTTTGCGGCTCTTATCAGGGAGAAACGCCTTTTTCATGACGCCGTCTTCTGTTTTGACGATTTCTTTGACTTTACCTCGGTGGAATACGATCTGCTTTCGGCGTTGATGGAGGTCGGTGCTTCCCTGCATTTCGCTTTTTTGTGTGACCGGGAAGACGGGATTTTCGCCAAAACGGCGAAAGCGGTTTCTCGACTGATCGCTTTGGCCGAAAAACATGATGTGCCTTTGGAATTGACGCCGCTGCCGTCTGTGGAAGAACCGACCTCTCTGAGCTTTCTGGAACGGCGCTTTTTTCGCCGTGACGGCAGTGTATACGACGGAACGGACTGTGATGTGTCATTGGTTGAGGCGGAAAATAAGAGGGCGGAAATCCGTTCGATGGCCCAGACCATCTGCGGCCTGACCGAACAGGGGTATACCCTGAACGATATTGGGATCTGTTTCCGCAGCATTGCCGGGTATGAAAAGCTGATTGAGGATCTGATGTCCTCTTACGGGATTCCCTGTTTTGTGGATCAGCCTTATTCCCTGCTTCATCATCCGGTATTCCGTTTCGGACTGGGGCTCTTTCGCGTTGTGGCGGAAAAATGGTCCTTCGCTTCGGTTTTCGCTTTGCTGAAAAGCGGCCTGTTCCCCATGGAAGAGCATGACTGTGACGTTCTGGAAAACTACTGTCTGGCCCACGGCATCAAAGGCCGCCGTTTTTATCAGGAGGAAGACTGGATTTATCGGGATGAACGGGAAAAAGAAGATGTGGCCCTTGTCAATGAGATTCGCCGTCGGTTCCTTTCCATTTTGCGGCCGGTCACCGAAGAAATTGAAAAAAAAGACACGGCTCTTCATTATTCCCGCATCTTTTGGGAATTTCTGGAAGAATGTCGCTGTGATGTGACGGTAGATCGCTGGTGTAAAGAAGAGGAGGGCCGGGGACGTGTCAAGAAAAGCGCGGAGCTTGCTGCCGGCATCGGCGCTCTCGCGGAAATGCTGGAACAGCTCACCGCCGCTTTTCCGGAACGCGTTTTTACATTAAATGAATATATGGAACTGCTAAAAATGGGGGCTTCCGCCGTGACGGTGCGAACGATTCCGCCGGAATTGGACGCGGTGGAAATCTCGATTTTGGGGCAGAGCCGTCCTTCCCGTAAAAAAGTGGTATTTCTCGGCGGTGTTAACGAAGGGGTATTACCCGCCGCCGTCAGCGACGGCGGTTTCCTGAATATCGATGACCGGTCACGATTGAAAGCGTACACCGACCGGTGGGTACAGGATAAAACCTTTTATTACGAAGCCGAGGATATTCTGGCCTATCAGGGATTTACCCTGGCCAAGGAAAAGCTCATCGTTTCTTACAGCGGTGTCGGTGAGGAGGGAAAAGCCTATCCTTCTCCTTTTGTTCCGCTGTTGGAAAAGGCCTTTCCGCAGATGAAAAAGACATCAGTCCGTGATGAGCTTGAAGGCGACGGTTTCTTTTATTCTCTGGATGAAGTTCTCGGCGCCCTGCCGCTCTCTTTGCGTGAAAATGAGGTGGCCGGCTGGGAGGAAGTGCGGGAAACGCTTTTAAAGGATCCTTCCGCCGCGGAACGTGCCGAAACGCTGTTGTCTTCTCTTTCCTATACCGGACAGAGCAAGCTCCTTTCCGAAGAATCTTTAAAGCATTATCCCGGAAAAGAACTTTCCTTGAGTGTCAGCTCTCTGGAGCTGTTCCGGCGCTGTCCTTTTTCTTATTTTGCCCGTTACGGCCTGGGACTGAAAGAGCGGAAAATCCTGCAATTCGCCGCACCGGATCTGGGGAATATCTTTCATGAAATTCTCTGTGAACTGATGGAATCCATGAAGGAACAGCAGATTTCCTGGAATAAAATCGGGGAAGTGGAAGAGGAAACGATTTCAAAGATGGTTTCGGAAAAGCTTTCTGCGCTGTCCGGGGAGAATCTGTTTCCCGAGGAACATCTGGCCTACATCTCTCTGCTGCTTGGAGAAAATCTTCGTTTTGTCCTGGATATGATGGTCATGCAGGCGGAATCCGGTGATTGCTTCGTTCCTGTCCTGTGGGAAGTTCCTTTCGGCGGTGATGGTATTCTGCCTTCTTACGATATTTCCGTTGATGAGCAACAGCGGAAGATTCATCTGAACGGGATCATTGATCGCGTGGATATGGCCGAGAAAGAGGGCCGACGCTATCTGCGCATCGTGGATTATAAAAGCTCCGGCAAGGATCTGGCCATGGACGATCTCTATTACGGTATTTCGCTTCAGCTTCCGGTCTATATGATGGTGCTGGATCAGGAAAAAGAGCGCTCCCAGGCCAGACCCGCCGGGATATTCTATCAGTCGCTGAAAGACGTGATGGTCCGGGATCGACAGAGTATCAGCGATGATAAAGTGAAGGAAAAATTAAAAGATGAGATGGCGCTAAAAGGCTACATCATCGGTGACGGCGTCAGCGAGCGGTGCTACGCCGATTCCAAAAAGGCCCGGGTGCTTTCGGTGCCTGAATATGAAATGGTGCGGTCTCACACGGAATATAAAATCAAGGGCATCGGTCAGGATATTTTTCGCGGACGGACGGAAATCCGTCCTTATCTCCATGACCATTTCCGCAGCTGTAATTTTTGCCCCTACGGAGCGGTCTGCGGATACGAACCCGAACTGGCCGGGAAGGAAGACCGTTTGCCGTCCATCAACGACGCCGCGGCGAAATCGCTTATGAGAGAGGAGGAGAAAGAATGAACTTTACAGCGGAACAAAAACGCGCCATTGAAATCCGCGGCTGTAATGTCCTCGTCTCCGCCGCCGCCGGCAGCGGCAAAACCGGTGTTCTGACCGAACGCATCGTCTCCCGCCTGCGGGACGGCGAGAATATCGACGAACTTTTGACCCTGACCTTTACCCGGGCGGCGGCGGGGGAAATGAAAAAGAGGGTCCGGGAAAAAATCGCCGCCGAAGTCGAATCCGCCCAAGGAAAAGAACGGGCCTTCTGGCAGCGTCAGCTGACGCTGGTTGGTGACGCGCCGATCACTACGATTCATTCTTTCTGCCTGCGTCTGCTGCGCCGCCACTATAATCTGCTGCCGGGACTCGATCCGAAATTCCGCATTACCGATCCACGCCGTGCCGCCATTCTCCGCAGTGACCTGCTTACGGCTTATCTCGAGGAATGTTATACCGATCCGTCGGAAGAAAACCGGGAACGCTTTTTTGATCTGCTGCGACTTTACGGTTCCCGCTTGAGTGACGATGGTCTGAAAAAAGAAATTCTGAATCTGATGGAATTCGGCTGTGCCCAGGGAAATCCCGGTTTATGGCTGGACAAAGCCTGCCGCCGTTTCGGTGATCTGGATTTCTGGTATGAAGAGGCTATGAAGGAAGGAAAATCTGTGGTTTCACTGCTGATCCGGGAGACCGAGGAAGACCTTGAAAATATGGAGCGGCTGGGCGGCCCTGTTTCCTGCATTGAAACGCTTTGGGAAGATCTGGAACATTTGCGGGAGTTAAAGGACGCCTCCTGGGAAAAGCTGGGCGCGGCGTCACCCTTCGGACGTAAAAAACCAAAGGGAAAAGAAGATGATCCTCTTCAAAGCGACTATATTAAAAACCGCCGGGAACAGCGGAAAAAGTTTTTCGCCGCTCAGGTCTCGGCATTGTTCTGCCGTCCGTTCAAGGAGTATGCCCGGGAAATGACAAGTCTGCTCCCGAACATGGAAACGCTGGCATTGATGACGAAAACCTTTTATGAGCGGTACAGCGAAGAAAAGCGGAAAAAAGGCGCTCTGGATTTCAGCGATCTGGAATTGTACGCCATGGAACTGTTGACGGAAAACCCGGCGCTGGCCCGGGAATATCAGGAAACCTTCCGTGAAGTGCTGGTTGATGAGTATCAGGACATTAATCCTTTACAGGAGAAAATTCTGTCGTTACTGGCCGGTGAGGGGCGTCTCTTCGCTGTTGGTGACATCAAACAGAGCATTTACGGCTTTCGCCTCGCGGATCACACTCTTTTTCGGGATCGCGCGGGTTCCTATGGAAAAGAGGAAGCCAATGAAAACGGTTTGCTCATCTATCTTAACCGTAATTTCCGTTCTCGCCGGGAAGTGCTGAATGTCACAAACCGGGTTTTTGGTTCGTTGATGAATGAAGAGGTTTCCGGTCTGCCTTACGGAGAAGAAGAACGTCTCCGTTTCGGCGCGGCTTATTATATGGAAAAAGAAGATACCGATGTGGAATTCGCCGTCATCGACCGGCCGAAAAATGATCCCGAAGGCGATTATGAAGCTTTGGCCTGCCATGGACGATATATCGCCCGGCGTATTGAGGAGCTGATGGACTCGGGATTTCAGGTTCAGGATAAAGAGGGTCTTCGTTCTTTGAAGTATGGGGATATTACGGTGCTGATGCGTTCCGCCAACACCGGCGGGGAGGCCGTCGGCGCGGAGCTGGCGGACAGGGGCATCCCGGTGGAGACCCCTGCGACGATGGGTTTCTTATCCGGCAGGGAAACGAAACTGATCTGTTCGTTTCTGTCGATATTGGATAATCCGTTACAGGATATTCCTTTGGCCGCGGTGATGCGTTCTCCGTTGTTTTCTTTTGACGAGGATGAACTGCTGTCGCTGGGGCTGTCCCGCAAAGGAAAAAAGCTCTGGGAAATGGTTCTTGATGCCGATCATTTGGAACGGGAGGAAATCCCAAAAGAAAAAACAGCGCGGTTCCGTGAAACGATTCTGCTCTGGCGGGGATACGCTAAAATTTATCCTGTGGGCGAACTGGTGGATATGTTCCTGAAGGAATTTGATTACGCCGCTTTCTGGGGCGGTTTGCCCAACGGCCGCCGGCGGATGAAAAATATTCGTCTCTTTGCCGAAGAGGCCTTTGCTTATCAGAATGACGACGGCGGCGGACTCTTTGATTTCCTGCGGTTTTTGGAACATCTTGCCGATACCGGCGGCGATGTGCCCGGTGACGCGGATCCGGAGGACAACTGCGTTCAGGTGATGAACATCCACAAGAGCAAAGGGCTAGAATTTCCTGTGGTGTTCCTTGTGCAGACGGAAAAAAGATTCAATAAAACTGACCTCAGCGGTGAGCTGATTCTCGATAAAGAGCTGGGATTCGGTCCTCAGTTCAAAGATATGAAGCGGCGTTTGATTTCACCGACGCTGCCGCGGATGTTGATCCGGGGCCGGCGGGACAAAGAAGATCTCGCCGAGGAAATGCGTGTTCTCTATGTGGCGCTGACCAGGGCCAAAGAGAAACTGATCATTACCGCCGCCGATTCCGCCACGACGAAATTGTCGGTGGAAGAACGAGTGGAAGGTTATGAAAATGATGTGTTCTGTGATCTTTCGCCGGTATTGCCCCCAACACTTCTGATGAGCGACCATTCCTATTTCAGCTGGCTGCTCCATGCTTTGGCAAAAAGCCGTCATAATGGTGAAACCCCGGAAGACCCGGGGATTCTCGTGACGGTGGTGCCGGCCTTGCCGCCCTCTCCGCCGGTGACGGCGGAAAAACCTAAACGCCTGCTGGCCGCAGGAGATTTTGAGCGGCTTCTGAAAACACTGAACCGTCCGCACCTCCGGCCGATGCCGGCGAAGGTCAGCGTGACATCGCTTTTGCCGGAGGGAAGCTGGGAAAGGGATCGGACCTCTCTGCCGACACCTCGGTTTATGGACGGGGGGAAGAGCGTTTCCGCCGCGGAAAAGGGCACGGCGTTCCATCTTTTGATGGAAAAACTGCCTCTTGACCGTAGCTGGGATCTTCCCGGCCTGGAAACGTTTTTAACGGAGCTGACAGAAAAGGGTATTCTTTCTTCCGATATGGCGGAAACCCTTGATCTTGAAACGGTGCGGAGCTTCTTAAACAGCTCTTACGGCAGAGAAATTCAGCAGGCCAAAGAAATCCGCCGGGAACTTTCTTTTGTCGGCGCTTTCCCCGCCGAAGAATTGTTTGCCGATGCCGCCGGAGACCGTCGTTCTGTTATGCTCCAGGGCGCCATTGATCTGATTTATCGCCGGGCCAACGGCGAATGGGTACTGATGGATTACAAAACAAACGATCTCCGCCGTTGTACCGCCGGGGATTTTCTGGCGAAATACGGCCGACAGATGGATCTTTACACGGCGGCGCTGAAACGGATCTATGATATTGACGTGAAAGAGCGCGTATTCTTTTTCACAAAAACGATGGAGTTTATCGGTTATTAAATGGTTTTTCGCTCCATAT
>JBJDXI010000082.1:0-2256 GCA_051866595.1 Clostridia bacterium | reverse complement strand
CAAGGCTTTCCTTATTGGCAAAGGCCACATCATTGCCGGCGTTCATCGTGGTGAGGAGCGGACTCAGCCCTGCCATACCGGAAATACCGTGAATCATCATATCCACTTTAATGCCGGCGGCGGCTTCCACACCTTCTTCGCCGCAAAGAATCTCACCGTTGAAATCCGGCAGTTTTTCTTTCAGCTCAGTGTATTTCGTTTCATCACAGAGAGCGATAACTTCCGGCTGAAATTTTTTGGCCTGTTCGGCGAGGAGCGCGGCGTTATGATTGGCCGCCAGCACTTTGACCTGAAATTTTTCAGGAAACCACGCCATAATATCCAGACTCTGGGTACCGATGGAACCGGTGGAACCCAGGATACCGATGGTTTTCATGAGACAGATACCTCTTTATCGATCAAAACATCAAGTAAACAGAAACGATAAAATAAAGCAAAGGAGAAGCGAAGAGCATACTGTCAAAACGGTCCAGCACACCGCCGTGGCCGGGAATCAGCTTACCCGAATCCTTCACACCGGCCCAGCGTTTCACGGCGCTTTCGCAGAGATCGCCGATCTGACCGCCGATGGAAACAACGACGGCGGCAACGATCATCAGACCGACAGGCAGAAGTCCGGTAAAGGCATTAAGCAACAGCGCGCCGATGACCGCGACGACAATACCGCCCACAGCGCCTTCCACCGATTTTTTGGGGCTGACTTTGGGCATCAGCTTATGACGGCCGAAAGCGCTGCCCAGCAGATAAGCGCCGCTGTCGGTAAACCACTGAATAATCAGGAGAAGATACAAAAACCACATACCGTCCTCGATGGAAGAACGGAGCAGAATCGCCGTGCACATCGTCATCGGCAGATACACCACCGCGGCGAAATTTACGGCAATTGCATTCAGCGGATATTTGCTGAGAATGAAAAAGATCATATACGCCGCGAAAGAAAGGAAAAGCGCCGCCAGCAAAATGCCGGGGTTTTCCGGGAACAACTGGGCCAGAGCCACAAGGATGACCGCAGAAGGATAATATAACCAGGGAAGAAAATGACAGTCATTGACTTCCACCATTTTTCCGTATTCATAACCGCCGATCACAACAATGGCAAGGACCAGCGCGGTGAACACCCAGCTGCCGAAAAAAACGGCGGCCAAAATCACCGGTACAAAAACACAAGCACTAAGAATTCTCGTTTTCAACATAATACTACCCTCGATTCAGGAAAGTCCTCCGAAACGGCGATGACGATGCTGATAGGAGAGAATCGCTTTGTAGAATTCATCATCATCAAAATCCGGCCAGTTAACTTCGGTAAAATAAAATTCCGTATAGGCCGTCTGCCAAGGTAAAAAGTTACTTAAACGAAGTTCCCCCGAAGTACGGATCAACAAATCGGGATCGGGAAGAAAATTCGTATAGAGATAGCTTTCAAAAGTTTCTTTATCAATTTCTCCGGGAGTCAGAAGTCCTTCTTTCACATCGCCGGCGATACGGTTCACCGCCTGAAGGATCTCATCCCGGCCGCCGTAATTCAACGCCAGATTCAATGTAATTTTATCACAGCCTTTTGTCATTTCCGTGACGCGTTCCAGTTCCTTACGGACTTTCTCCGGCAGTGGCGTCACATCGCCCACGGCGGTAAGGCGAACGCCTTCCTTCACCATGTCGTTAGCCTGTTCAATCAGATAATTGCGAATCAGCTCCATCAGGAAATTGACTTCTTCCATGGGCCGCCGCCAGTTTTCCGTGGAAAAACAATACAAAGTGAGATGTTTCACACCAAGATCCGAAGCGATCCTCGTTAACCGGCGGATGATTTTCGCCCCGGCAACGTGGCCTTTCACCCGGCCCAGGGTGCGCTTCTGGGCCCAGCGTCCGTTGCCGTCCATGATGATGGCAATATGACCAGGCACCGCCGATTTATCAATCTGATTCAATAAATTTTCCGTAGATTCACTCATAAAGCCACCTCCCGAAAGGAAACCTTCAACAAAGCGCCGGAGACACAGAAAACAGGGAATTGAGAGCGAACTGAACAAAAAGCAAGAGCCACCGGAGAATACACCGAATACGGACTCCGAAAATCTCTCCATCCCCTGTAAAAACCGACAAAACCCCCTCGGAAAGATCGAGGGGGTTTTCTCTGAAATTATTCTTCTACGATAGCGTCGTTGGGGCAAGAATCGATGCAAGTGCCACATTCAGTGCAAACATCCTGGTCGATTTCGTAGATATCGCCTTCTTTGATAGCTTCGTTGGGGCATT
>JBJDXI010000081.1:0-11638 GCA_051866595.1 Clostridia bacterium | reverse complement strand
AAGGAGAGTTAAATGAATACGAAAGTCGTTGATTATACGAATTTTAAAAAGGAACATATCTGCTGTGTCCTTCGGGACCGGAAGGGCGAAGGCCGTATCGAGGCCAAACGGAACTGGCTGGAAAACGTTTTTGAGGATGGTCTCGTTATCCGTAAAGGCGATGTGAACGGCAAAGCCTTTATGGAGTATATCCCGGCGGAGGACGCCTGGTGCCCCGTGGATGCTCCCGGCTATATGTTCATTCATTGCTACCGCGTGGATGACCGCTTTAAAGAAGGCGGCTATGAAAAAGCCATCTGGCGGGAGTGCATGGCCGAATGTCGTATCAAACATAAAAAAGGTCTCTGTGTGCTGGTCGGCAGTGAGAATATGCCCTATTTGAATAAGAAATCCGACTTTGAGTCCCGTGGTTTCCGCTTCGCCGCCAAGGCCGATCCCTATTTTGAACTCTGGTATCTGCCCTTTGAGGAAGGGGAAACAGAAATTCCCCGGTTTCTGGAAGAAATGGAAGAAGCCCAAGTGGAAGATGACGGTTTCGTCCTTTATTATTCCCATCAATGCCCCCATACGGCAAAGGCAATTCCCTTGTTAAGGGATAAAGCCAAGGAACTGGGTGTGGAGCTCAAGATCATCCATCTGGAAAAACAGAAGGAAGCCCGGGCCATTCCCTGCGTCTACACTTCTTTCGCTCTCTTCCACAACAAAGAATTTGTGACCCACGAAATCCTGACTCCCGCGAAATTCGCGAAGCTGGTGAAAAAACTGGTAAAGTAAATCCATGAAACGGCATTTCCGTGATGACTTCGGAAATGCCGCTTTTTTATAAAAAGGACTTAATTTTTGACGGACTGACTTTAATATAAAGTCATTATGACTTAATTCTTCTTTTCTTTATCCGGTATCATCGCGGAAACCGCGGTTTTAACGGGGAATTTCTTTTTTTCTCTCATTTCTGTCTTTTTGGCACGGTTATTGCATTATTCAATATCAGCTTGTAAAACTTATAGGAGGAGATAGAGATGAGTTATCAAACAAGTGCGGCAACGAACCGGATCAATGGTTTTGGTTTGACCATGTTTTCTCAGGATGAATTATATCAGATCCATCTCGCGTCTTTGCAGGTTTTAGAAAAAACCGGGATTAAAGTAACGGGAGAAAAGGCGCTGAAAACTTTTGAAAACGCCGGCTGCCGCGTGATTTATACCGATGCCCGGAACGGTATCGTTAAATTTCCCGGTTATGTAATTGAGGAATGTGTTGCTTCGGCGCCGAAAAAAGTTGTTTTATACGGCAGAGAAGAAAAACACAACGTTATTCTGGAAGATAAAAGAGTACATTTTACCAATTTCGGTGAAGGTGTCTCCATTGTTGATCCTTATACCGGCAAACTCCGGGATACGGTAAAACAGGACTGTGCCGATACGGCAAAGCTCTGCGACGCTCTGGATGAGATTGACATCGTCCTGCGGGCGGTCGCGCCCCATGACATCGCGCCGGAACTGCACCCGCTTCATGTAACCGACGCCTGCTTCAACAATACGACCAAACCGATCTTTATCGGCGGTGTTCACGGCTGTCATGCTCCCTATGTGCTGGAAATGGCCGCGGCGGTGGCCGGCAGCAAAGAAAAACTGCGGGAAAAACCGATGCTTGCCGTAAATGTCTGCCCCACAAGCCCTCTCCAATTGACGGAGCACGTCTGTGATACCATTATGGCCTGCGCCGAATATGGTATTCCCGTAAACTACATTTCCATGGGGATGAGCGGCGCGACTTCTCCCGTGACTCTCGGCGGTACACTGGTAACCCATAACTGTGAAGTGCTGGCCGGGATTGCTCTGAATCAGCTTACCGCCAAAGGCGCTCCGGTGATTTACGGCAGTTCCACTACGATTATGGATCTGAAAACAACAACGGCTCCGGTGGGTTCTCCGGAATTTGCCATGATCAACGCTGCCGTTGCCGCTCTGGCTCAGTATTACAATCTTCCCAGCTGGGTCGCGGGCGGGTAGGTGGATTCCAAACTTCCCGACGCCCAGGCAGGACACGAAGCGACTTTATCGGCACTGATGACGGCATTGGCAGGGGCCAATATCATTTACGGTGTCGGTATGCTGGAACTGGGGATTACCGTGGATTACTCTCAGCTTGTCATCAGCAACGACATCATCCGTATGGTGCGCCGGTGCTTAGGAGGCATCGACATCAACGATGAAACTCTGGCGGTGGATGTCATCAACAACGTGGGCAGCGGCAATAACTTCATTATGGAAGAACATACCATGCGTCATATGCGTGAAGAACAGTCGGTACCTTATGTCATGGACCGCCGTATGCGCTACGCATGGGAAGCCGAAGGTTCCAGAGATCTGGCTCAGGTGGCCAAAGAAAAAGCCATCGACCTACTTGAAAACTATCAGCCGAAGCCTTTGAGCGACAGTGTAAAACAGTCTTTGCAGACCATTCTTGACGATGCCGAAAAGGATTTGGTAAAAAGATAACATCTGCATTGTCTGAATATATCAACCCTTCTTCAGAAATATACTCCGTTTCCCCCAAAGCGGAGTATATTTTCATGATTGATTTCAGATGGATTTTTTTCTATAATACAATAAAAAGAGAAAAACGGAGGTCTGTATGGGTAAAAAAGAAGATCTTCCCGAATTATCGCAAAAAGATTTGAAAAGGATCATGGATCACTCCCACGATGAGATTTTCGTCGTCGATAAAGAATGCCGCATCATTTATGTAAACGACGCCTGCAAGCGAACGTATGGCGGCAGTCCCGATAAGATTATCGGCAAAACCGTCTGGGAAATGGTGGAAGAAGGCTATTATTCGCCGCCTTTGGCTCCCATTGTCATGGAACGAAAACAGACCGTTACTTTGGAACAGATTACCTGTTACGGCATTAAACTTCTGGTAACGGCAACGCCAATCTTTGATGATGACGGTGAGATTTCCATGGTGGTGATGAACAGCCGCGATATTACCGAACTGGAACAGCTGAAATACGACGTAGAGGAAACCAAAAAGCTTCTGGGACATTATGAAGAAGAAATCCGCACCATGCGTCAGGATGAACTGGCGCTGGCCGGTATTGTTACCCAGGAACCGGCGGTAACGGCCTGCTACGAACTGGCAAAGAAAGTTTCCAAAACCGACGCTAATATTCTGATTCTGGGGGAAAGCGGCGTCGGCAAGAACCTGCTGGCCGGGTATATTCACCGCGTAAGTAATCGGCGGAACAAGCCTTTTGTGCAGATCAACTGCGCCGCCATTCCCGAAAATCTTCTGGAATCGGAATTGTTCGGTTATTGCAAAGGCGCCTTTAGCGGCGCGGAGCGCGGGGGAAAGATGGGACTTGTGGAAGTGGCCGATAAAGGTACGCTTTTTCTCGATGAAATCGGTGAACTGCCCTTGATGCTCCAGGCCAAGCTCCTCCAGCTGGTACAGGAAAAAACATTTCTGCCGGTGGGCGGCAAGGAATTAAAACGGGTGGATGTTCGCATCGTTACGGCCACCAATCAGAATCTGGGGCAGATGGTCAAGCTGAAAAAATTCAGGGAAGACCTTTACTACCGCCTCAATGTTATTGAGATTACTTTGCCTCCGCTGCGGGAACGTCAAAACGATATTCCGTCTCTCGTCGATCATCTGCTGGCGAAAATCAACAGTCAGTACAAATCCTACGGTGTGGTGGATCCGAACATCATTCCGATTTTGCAGAAATATTCCTGGCCGGGCAATATCCGGGAATTGGAACATCTTCTGGAACGGCTCGTTCTGACGGTGGATAACGACATCATATCCGAAAAGCATTTGCCGCCTCACATTATCGAGGAAGTGAACCGTGCCGGCGCGGTGCTGACGCCTCATGATGCGGCAGAAAAGAAAATTCCCTCAAAAACTTCCTATCGGGAAATTGAGATCGAACAGATCCTTTCCCTTTATAAAGAACTGCGAAGCTCCTACAAAGTAGCGGAGCAACTTCATATCAGTCAAAGCAAAGCGACACGGATTATCAATAAGTATTTAAAAAATAAGTCAGACCATGAATGAAAGTCTGAATTATGAGATTTAAGTCATTATGACTTTTCATCCCTTCATTCTGAGTGATTTTGTCCTCGGAATGAAGGGATTTTTTTTAGAAAAGACCTGTATTCGCGGGATTGACTTTTTTTGTTGAAATATGGATTTATGGCACGGATTTTGCATTATTAAGAGATGACATCATAATATTGCGAAATCATAGAAAGGAGTCAAAATGGAAAATCGATTAAAATCTACCATAACTTATTTTGATGAAACCGATTTTGACAGAATTCACGAAGCATCTTTGAAAATCCTGGAAGAAACAGGAATCGTTTTTCAGGAAGATAACGCCGTGGAATTATTGAAGAAACACGGCGCCAAAGCCGATGGACAACGGGTATATATTCCCCGCAATCTGGTGGCTGACGCACTGAAAAATCTGAAACGCACTTATACCTTTAACGCCAGAAATCAGGAAAACGATGTTGTTATCGGTGAAGGTGTGCAGGTACAGCCCAATGCCGGCGCCGTGTATATTCAGGATACCGATCACGGCCGCCGTCTGGCCACCATCGAAGATTACGGCAACATCATGAAACTCTCCCAATACAGCGATGTGGTCACCATCGTCGGCGCGCATCCGGTGAATCCTTCGGATGTTCCCGATGAATATAAGCATCTCTACATGGGTTATGAAATTGTAAAAAATTCGGACAAACCGGCTCTCGGATGGTGCATGAAAGGAAAGACCGCGGCGGAATTTCTCAATCTGCTGGAAATCTCTTTGGGAGAAAGCCCCGACTCCGGCGTTGAAAAGCAGTATTCCAATGTCAGCGTCAATCCGCTGAGTCCTTTGAGCTGGTCCAAAGATACGCTGGAAACGATGATGGAGTACAGCCGCCGCGGTCAGGGGCTTTATCTCTTGCCTTGCATCATGTCGGGACTTACCGGCCCCATGCGGCCTATGGGTACCATTCTGCTGCAGAACGCGGAAGTTCTTTCCGGTATCGTTCTGAGTTATCTGGTCAACCCCAAAACACCGGTGGTGTATACGCCTTCTTCCAGCGTCGGTTACATGAAGAAAGGCAGCTATATTACGGGTACGCCTCAGATGATGCTTTTGAACTCGCCGCTTTTGCAGATGGCCCATGAATTTTATCATATGCCCACCCGTTGTATGTGTGGGATGAGCGACGCGAAAACCGTCGATGCCCAGGCCGGTCTGGAAACCATGCAGAATCTGATGATGGGCGTGATGACCGGCGCCGATATTCTCGTGGAATGTCTCGGTGTTCTCGATGCCATCATGACGACTTCCTATGAAAAACATATCATCGACGAAGAAATCATCGCCCGCTGTCTCTGTCTGAAAAATGGTTTTGATACTTCGGATGAAGCTATGTCCCTCGATGTGATTCAGGAAGTGGGACCCGGCGGCAACTATCTGCTCCATCCCGATACTTTTACACATTGCCGCGACGTGTTCAACAATACCATTTCCGAATGTGAAAGCTATGTGGACTGGCATAATGAAGGTGCCTATGATATTACGGAACGGGCCAACGCCGAATACAAGCGTCGCCTTGCCGAAGCGCCGGAAACCATGCTCACACCGGATATTGATAAAGATATAAAAGCCTACATGAAAAAAGTTATGGGTGAGTAATCCATGATTTTTTATAAAACATTCCTGAAAAAATGGAAGGGGAGATGAGAACAATGAGTATTGAAAGAAAAAAAGTAAAGTTAGCGCCCTGGATCTTTTTCCCGCCGCTGATTTCATTATCGCTCTGTGTCTGTGGGTTGTGAATGACCCCGTTCGGGCCGGTGAATGGATGAGCGCTGCCTTCAATTTCGTTACAACGGAATTGGCCTGGTATTTTCAGTTGATCTTTTTGGCAACGACGGCCCTCTGTATTTTCCTGTGTGTATCGCCGCTGGGGAAAAAGCGCTTCGGTAACGAAGAACCGGAATATTCCTTTATTTCCTGGCTTGGCATGATGTTTACCTGTGTTTGCGGTTTCGGTGTGCTGACCTGGACCTCCATTGAATGGTTCTATTATGCCCAAGCTCCCACCTGGGGTATTGAACCCTTCTCCGCGGAAGCCATGGAATGGGCGTCGCTTTATCCGCTGTTCCACTGGGGTCCCGTGGCTTTCTCCATCGCCACACTGCTGGGCGTTCTTTTTGCTTATCAGTTCTTCTGCAAAAAGATGGATGACGCCCGTCCCAGTATATCCTGTATCCCCGTGATCGGTGAGAAAAAGGCCAGAGGTATTTTGGGTAAAATTTTCGACGCGATTTTCGCTATCGGCCTTCTCTGCTCCGTTGTGACCTGCGTCGGTGTGAATGTGCCCACCTTCTTCGGGATTCTTTCCCGTGTGCTCGGTTTTGAACCGAACTTCGCGGCCCAGGCCGGCGTAATTCTCGGCTGGTCCGTTCTGATGGCGTTGTTGCTTTATACCGGCCTCAAAAAAGGTATCCGCTTCTTCAGTGACTTTCGTGTATGGGTCGGTTTCGCGATTTTGGCTTTCCTGCTGATTTTCGGGCCGACAACGACGATCCTCAACAACTTTGTGGATAGCGTCGGGATGTTCATTCAGTACGCGCCCCGTCTTCTGTTGAATACGGACCCCTATGCCCAGTCCGGTACGCCTCAGGGTTGGACCGTGTTCTACTGGTGCTGGTATCTTGTGCTCGCCATTCAGACCGGGATTTTCTTCGCGAAAATCTCCAAAGGCCGCACGGTGCGTCAGCTTGTCATCGGCGCTCTGGTGGCCCAGACCATCGGCGGTTGGCTGTTCTTTGGCGTTTTCCAGAGCTATTGCATGGATATTTTTGTCAACAATTCGGTGGATATTGCCGCGATCATCGCTGAAAGCGGTCAGGGCGCGGCCATCGTGGCGCTCTGGGATTACTTCCCCATGGCGAAAATACTCTATCCGATTTTGTTGGTATACGGCTTCATTTCCATGCAGACACTGCTCAACAGTAACTGCTACAGTATGGCGCTGGCTACAGCGGGCGAACTGAAGAACAATGAAGATCCCCCGGTATGGATGCGTGTTTTCTGGTCTTTGGGGATCGGCGCCATCGCTATTTGCCTGTTGTTGATCGGCGGTATTCAGCCGGCTCAGACGGTATCTATCGTCTCCTCGGTACCTCTTTCCATTGTTATTATCATCATGGTTGTAGCCTTCTTTAAAGAGGTGCGCAAAGGATGGATTATCCGCGGCGAAAAGAAAATTGCCGCTGAAAAACAGGCGGCGCAGGAAAGCGAAGAGGTTTAATCGAAATTTACAAGAGAAAGGAGGTGTATTCCCGTGGAAGAAATCCGGAAAGAACTGTCCACCGGGAGAGTAGACCGCCCCGTTTTTATCGCCGCGGTTATCTGCTGTACCCTGTTTTATCTGCCGATGGTTCTGTTTCAGGAGACGGCGGAGAAGGTTGTTCCCTGTCTGATGAACGCCGTAACGTACAGCCTGGACTGGTGTTTTGAATTGGTTTGTTTTGTCTGTCTGATTTTCTGCCTCTGGCTGATTTTCGGCAAATACGGCAAAGTCCGTTTGGGCGGTGCCGAAGCGAAATCCGAATTTTCCAATTTCACCTGGGTGGCCATGTTTTTCTGTGCCGGTATCGGTGCCGGTGTCATCTACTGGGCGTGTCTGGAACCGATGTACTATATTTCGGGGCCTCCCTTCGGTATTGAGCCCTTCTCTACGGCTTCCCGGGAATACGCCCTGGCTTATACCTGTTTCCACTGGAGCATTATCCCTTGGGCGATTTTCGCCGTGCCGGCCATTGCCTTCGCGTATAAGCATTATAATCACGGCTGCGCGGCGCTGCGGGCCAGCAATGTCTGTGCCGGCCTGTTCTCCCGAAGATCCGAAAATATCATCGGAAAAATCATTGATATTTTTGTCATCATCGGCATGCTCGGCGGGTTAGCGACATCTCTCGGTTTTGTTTTCCCGATGTTGTCGGGGATTATCTCCCGCTATATCGGGATTCCGGACAGCGTGTTTT
This sequence comes from Clostridia bacterium, assembly GCA_051866595.1. Classification (GTDB taxonomy): domain Bacteria; phylum Bacillota; class Dehalobacteriia; order UBA7702; family UBA7702; genus UBA7702. The sequence continues at coordinate 3,577 of JBJDXI010000081.1, read as the reverse complement.
TACAGCTCCTCGTCGGTCTGTTCTTCACTTTGATTTTCGGATACAGCTGTTATCGTGGTATTTATTCGGGGATCGCCAAATTGTCCAATGTCAATATGGTGATGTTTGTGGTGATGATTCTGTTTATTTTGCTCGCGGGTCCCACCCGCTGGATTATCTCCTATTTCTTTGAATCCATCGGGATCATGTTCCAGAACTTTATCCGCATGAGCTTTTATATCGGCGCTCCCGGCAATGACGGTTTCGCCCAGACCTGGACCGTATTTTACTGGGCCTGGTGGCTTTCCTGGGCCATTTATATCGGTCTTTTCATGGCCCGCATTTCCAAAGGGCGTACCATCCGCTCGTTCATTGCCAATATGCTCTTTACCGCCGGCGGCGGTACGGCGGTGATCTGCGCGATTATCGGCGGTTACGAACAGCACGTCATTTATGATCTGGGCGTGGATCTGTTCTCCGTGATGACGGAATCCGGCGGCATCGCCGCGATTTACACCCTGCTGGAAACGCTTCCGCTGGCAAAGCTGTTCATTCCCTGTTTTGTCCTTGTGCTTCTGGTTGCTCAGGCTACAGGTATCGACTCCGCGGCCTATACACTCTCCAATATCAGCTGTCTGGAAGCAGGGGAGGGAAAAGAACCGCCCCGTTGGCTCCGGATTTTCTGGGCGCTGGCCATCTTCTTCGCCTCTGTCGCGCTGATTCTTGTCGGCGGCATGGACGCGGTGAAGCTCTCTTCGGTGCTGACGTCCGTACCGCTGCTGGCGCTTCAGGTTATCTTCATGGTTTCTGTGATCCGCTGGCTCCGAAAAGATATTTGCTGAAAAACACTCTCTTAAAACGCGAATCCCGGTGACATTTCCATGCCGCCGGGATTTTGCTGTTCATAAGAAAGAGGCGTTCCAAGGAACGCCTCTGATTTTTTTATATTCTGTTTTAGCCTCTTCTTTTGTCCATGCATTCGCGGCAGTAAACGGGACGGCCGTTGGTGGGGCGAAAGGGAACCTGGGTTTCTACGCCGCACTGGTCGCAGATGACAGTGAACATTTCTCTGTCGTTGTTTCTTGCCTGTTTTCTTTTGCGGCGGCATTCGGGGCAACGAGCGGGTTCGTTTTCAAAGCCCTTGGATGCGTAGAATTCCTGTTCTGCAGCGGAAAAAGTGAATTCAACGCCACAATCTTTGCAAGTTAAAGTTTTGTCGGTGTACATAAGATACCTCCTAAAATTTCCTATTGCCTTGTCCTGACGAAATATCCTTTTAGGAGATAACGATGTAGAACTAAGAAATAGCGTGAGTCTATTATATGCTTTTCCGCGGTGTTTTGCAATCTTTTTTTTGTCAAAAATTTCCAGTTTTTTTAAGATATTAAAATCGCTGACGGAAACGTTCCGCTCTTTACAAAAAGAGCGGAATATGCTATTATAGAACAAATGTTCTATATGAGGCGATTTGTTATGAGAGTAATCTTTCACGTTGATGTCAACAGCGCTTTTCTTTCCTGGTCCGCCGCGGAGCATCTCCTCAGCGGCGGTACGCTGGATTACAGAACCATTCCTTCCGCCGTGGCGAAACAGGGGGAAAACGGCGGTGGCATCATTCTTGCCAAAAGCATCGAAGCGAAAAAATACGGCATTTCCACCGGAGAAGTGGTCTGGTCGGCCAAATTGAAATGCCCCGATCTTCTGCTGGTACCACCGGACTATCCCTGTTATCTCAGGGCGAGCCACGCCATGAAGGAAATTTTAAGAGAATATTCCCCGGCGGTGGAGTCCTTTTCCATCGACGAGTGTTTTCTTGATATGACGGGACAGGAAAAATTTTTCGGCCCGCCGGAAAAAGCGGCTCGGGATCTGAAGGAACGGATCAAAAAAGAACTGGGCTTTACGGTGAATGTAGGTATCGCTTCCTGCAAAGCCGCGGCAAAAATGGCTTCGGAATGGGAAAAACCCGACCGCGAGCATACCCTCTGGCCCCATGAGATCAAAACAAAGTTGTGGCCCATGCCCATTGATTTTCTTTTTATGGCCGGCCGCCGCACTGTGGCGGCACTGCGGAAAATCGGTGTGAATACCGTTGGTGATATGGCGGCTTTATCGCCGCACTTTGTAAAAGAGCGTTTCGGCAAAAACGGCCTGACGTTGTGGCATTACGCCAACGGCCGGGACGATTCTCCCGTATGCGAAGGAGAACCGCCGCCGCCGAAAAGCGTCAGCAAGTCGGTGACTCTGTCTCATCCTTTTTACAGCCGGGGTGAATGTCTGGATATTCTGCTCTATATCGCCGAGGATCTTTCCTATAAACTGACGGATAAATCCATGACGGCTTCCATCCTGACGGTGGCGTGGAAAGATACCGATTATCATTACCAATGCAAACAGCAGCGTTTTTCGGATTCCCTTTTTCATTACGGTGATATTTTTCATAAAGCCGAGGAAATTTTTGATCAGATTTATACCGGCGGCGCCGTGAAATATCTGGGAATGGCTCTCGGTGGTCTGTCGGCGGAACGGGATATCGGCATGACGCTTTTCGGTCGTGATCGTTTAAAGGATGAGCGTCTCTCCGAAGCGGTCTTTTCGCTGAAAAAACGGTACGGGAAACAGGTCATCACCACGGCCCGTTCTCTGGGCAGTGGTGTGGATCGTCTGTTCCGTCATTTTGATGAGGATGATTTTGAAAATGATGTCATGCCGAGGTTTTACTGATGAAAATTCTTATGAAATCCATTCAGGTCTATGCTCTGTGCAGAGAGAACGGAAATATATGCCCCATGGCTTTCTGCCTGGAGCAGGAGGGACAAAAGTATAAATTTGCCGTGACCGCGGTAAACAGCTGCCGGGAGGAACGGCTGGCCGGACGTAAAGTCATCTATTTTGACTGTCTTGTTTCCGATGACTTCCGGGAAAAAACGGTCTGTCTCCGTTACGATGTCGCCGACCACTGCTGGTATCTTTATAAAGCCTGAATTCGTGATATTCGGCCTGTTTTCGCATAAAATAAAACGGAGGTGCGGGCCATGGGAGAGAATACCACCGAAAATGAATTCCGCTGGGAAGACTGTGCCGGTTGGCAGATGGGGATGGATCGTTTATCGTCGGCCTTTATTATCGCTTCTGTCGTAAGTTACGGCTTGTCCCGGAAAGAACTGGATGTGCTGGCGGATTACTGTTCGTTGCTCTCTCATTGCTTCCGTTCCATTGCCGCTTCGGAGCGGTATTGCCGGGATTAGGCAAAAAACAGTTGCCAATCGTCCGGTATTTTTGTATAATTATGATGAGAAAATAAAGGAGTTATACCGATGAAAGCGTTTCGCATGATCTTTACACGAATGGTTACCATCAGTCTCGCGATTTTGGTACAGATCATCATTTTTATCATTGCTTTGGGTATTCTTGGGGAACGGTTTCCTGTTATTTACGGTATCCTTATTGTATTCAGTCTGATCATTGTGATTTGGATCGGTATGAAAAACGATAATCCGGCGTACAAGCTTGCCTGGGTTACATTGATTCTTATCATGCCTTTTGTCGGGGGCAGTATCTATCTTTTATGGGGAAATAAAAGACTGTCCCGGAAAAC
>JBJDXI010000080.1:0-2292 GCA_051866595.1 Clostridia bacterium | reverse complement strand
GTTTCTTTGGAAACAGCCCTTTTTATAATTCTTACAAATGATACAAATTCAGCCGCAGGGCATTCAGCACCACGCTGATGGAAGAGAAGGACATCGCCGCCGCGGCAATCATCGGATTCAACAAAGGCCCTCCGAAAGCGTAAAGCAAGCCCGCGGCGATAGGAATCCCCAGAATGTTATAGATAAAGGCCCAGAAAAGATTCTGCTTGATATTGCGGAGCACCGCGCCGGAAAGGGTCACCGCCCGATCAACACCGCTGATGTCCGAGGAAGTAAAGACCACATCGGCTTCGGCAATGGCCGCGTCGGTGCCGTCATCCACCGCCATACCAATATCTGCCACCGCCAGCGCCGGAGCATCGTTGATGCCGTCGCCCACCATGGCGACAACATGGCGGTGCTTCTGTAAACGCCGCACTTCCTCGGCTTTATCCTGAGGAAGTACCCCGGCGATAATTTCATCCACATCCAGCTCTCCGCCGATGGCCTGAGCGGTTTCTTTTTTATCACCGGTGAGCATCACCGTATGAATATGCTTTTCTTTCAGCGAACGAATAACTTGCGCCGCGTTTTCCTTCACCGTATCGGCCACGGCAATGATCCCCAGCATTTTTTCATCGGCCAAAACGAAAACCGGCGTTTTGCCTTCAGCGGCAAAAGCGGAAGCGGCATCAAGCCATTTTGTTTCCACAGCGGTTTTTTCCATGGCCGCCGTCTGGTTCAAACAGGAAATTTCCATATTATTGACCGTTGCCCGGACGCCATGCCCCGGCAACGCGGTAAACCGCTGATTCTTTTCGGGAACAATCCCCTCCTCCGCGGCTTTTTTAAGAATGGCTTTCCCCAAGGGATGTTCCGTCCCCTGTTCCGCCGAAGCGGCGTAATGCAGAAGATAATCGATTTCATCCTCTTCCCGACAGAGAATATCGGTAACCGCGGGGGTTCCCTTCGTCAGGGTGCCGGTTTTATCAAAAACAACAGTCTGAATTTTGTTACAATGTTCCAGAGCTTCTCCGTTTTTAAAGATCACACCGTACTGAGCGCCTTTGCCGGTACCGACGGTAATGGCCGTAGGCGTCGCCAGACCGAGAGCGCAGGGGCAGGAAATCACCAGAACGGAAATAAATACCGTTAAAGCGAAGGAAAGAGGTTTTCCCAGAAACAGCCAGAAAAGCGCCGCCAGAAAGGCAATCACCATAATCGTGGGCACAAAAATACCGGCCACTTTATCGGCCACCCGGGCAATGGGCGCTTTGGAGGAACGGGCCTCCTCCACCAGAGCGATAATCCGGGCCAGCGCCGTATTTTTACCGTCCCGCAAAGCGACACAGCGAAGCGCGCCGTTTTTATTGAGAGAACCGCCGGAAACAGTGTCGCCCTCTGTTTTATCCACGGGAACACTTTCACCGGTGAGCATGGACTCATCCACGGCGCTTTGCCCTTCCAGAATCCGGCCGTCGGCGGGAATCTGCTCCCCGGGACGGACAAGAAAAACATCATCGGTTTGAATCTGTGAAGCCGGAACGGAAATTTCCTCGCCGTTCCGAACAACCAGCGCCGTCTGGGGGGAAAGATCCATCAACCGACGAATACTGTCGCCGGTTTTATGCTTCGCCTTGGCTTCAAGATACCGGCCGACGGAAACGAGAGCAATGATCATACAACCCGATTCAAAATAGACAGATTCCACATTCCCAACAAAGAGAGAAACCACACTATACAGAAAAGCGGAAGCCGTACCCAGTGCCACAAGGCTGTCCATATTGGGATGACCCTTTATAAGGGCGGGAATCCCCCGGCGATAAAATGAAAAACCGGCAACCACCACCGGAACGGATAAGACCAATTCCGCTGCCGCCACGGCGAAACTGTGATGCCCGCCGAAAAAACCGGGCAAAGGAAAACCGACCATCGGCCCCATGGCCAAATAAAAAACGAGGGCGGCGAAGATCACGGAAACCGTTAAACGGATTTTTTCTTTTCGTAGATCGGACTCTTCATCTTCTTCGGGAACATCCTCTTCCGAGGCGAAAGCCTCAAAACCGGCACCGTCCACAGCGGCAATAATCCCCTGGATTTCTTCGTCACTGCCGGTTTTCACCACCGCCTGGATTTTTTCCGCCGTGAGGCTTACGGAAACTTCTTCCACATAAGGCAAGCGGCCGATGACTTTTTCTGCGTTGGCCACGCAGCCGGCGCAATGAAGTCCTCGGATTTCCAACGTCACTTTTTTACTCATCATCTCACCTCCGATTTCTCAAGTTAGTCCTATCTTACTTAAAAATACTTTTA
>JBJDXI010000079.1:4268-11747 GCA_051866595.1 Clostridia bacterium | reverse complement strand
AGCGTGACCGAAGACAATGAAGGTCTGAAAAAGATCCGCGCCGTTTTAAGCGACGATACCGCGGCAAAAATGATCGTGGAAGCATTTTACCTTACCGGCGACGGAAATATTTCCACCGCCATCGGCCAGCGGATTCTGATTCACCGCCTGAAACAGACCTATTCCGAAGGAGAACTGCTCCAAATCTACTGCGGCATACAGGGCTACGATCTGTCCGATCTCGAAAACATTGCAACTCTGCCGGAAAACGGCGGACTTCCGGATACCGAAACTCCGGGTAAAAAAGCAAAGACCCTTCTCACAAATCTCATCAACGACCTGAAAGAACAGGGCATCCTCAGCGAGGAAAAAGCCACCGAAATTGAAAACCTGCTGAACTGAACAACGCACCGCTCCTCACAGGGACGGTGCGTTGTTTGTATATTCTCTATTTGATTTCCTGTTCCAGATGATCAAACTCAGGAGTAGAAAAAAATTCACCCAGCGTGATTTCAAAACCATCGCAGAGCTTTTTGATCGTAACCGCTCCGGGGTTTTTGCTCTCGCCGTTCAGAATGCTTTTCACCGTCGATTGAGGAACAGCGGCAATATTGCTGATGCCGTTGGGCGTGAGCCCTTTTTCTTTACAAAGCTATATAATACGAAAAGCAATCGCCTCTTGTGTATTCATCATCAACCTCCAAGTGATTTATCACTAATATGATAAATTATTTGGAGGTTTCTTATTAGTGATATTTCACTAATTAAAATTTTTATGGTAAAATACATATAGATGGTACAAATTGATACATATTGCGTACTAAAAAATCGTTTTACTGCCGTTTCGATAGGATGCAAAAACAGGAAATGCGTTAATTTAAGGTAAATCGAAGAAACTAATGGAAAAGTGGGGCGAGATCAAATAATCCCGTCCCACTTTGGATATGTATTTTTTCTGAATCGACATAAAACCTCCTACATCTCGGAATGCCGATGTAGGTGTAAATCCTATCAGCAATATCAGGGTCATCAAGAGCGCCGATTTTATTATATTCGATGAGCTTATCAACGATAGCCCGGCCTCTTTTTTCAACCTTTGCTTTTTTGCCGCTAGAGTATTGTTCCTTCTTAATTTTTTCCAGAGCGCTCTCCCGGTATTTAATCGCCCGTTTTTGTAGCTCTTCCGATACGGCGCCCACAAGCTCAATCGTTTCTTCGGGGGAAAGATTTTCTTTTCCGTCCACATACTCTACGATTTTCTCCGCGGAGGCGTCGATGTCGCCGTTCATCACAAGGTCTTTAACACTGATCTCACCGTCTTTGATGCCCTTAGCGATCACTCTTTTCGCCTCGGCAACGAGATTCAATTCGCCTTTTTTGCCGTCTTTCTCTCTTGGCTTCTTCTTGCCTTCCGCCTTTTTCCGTTGCCGGCGTTTTACATTGTCCGCAATGGTATTACCGGTCTCTTCAAGATCCTCGTCAAAAAGATCATCGGCGTCGATTTCATCTTCGGCCTTCGTGGCCTCTTTATCCTTCGCAGCCTTCTTTTCGGCCCGTTCAATGACCTTCTGCTGTTTTTCCGTGGCGGCTGCCGGTTCTTTCACAGACTCACCGTTGACGAAATCAGAGACGATATTTTCCATAGAAGCATTTACTTCGCTGTCCACCCGCTGCTTGATTTCAACACTGTCAAAACCGGTTGCTCTCTTCGCCTCGCGGATCATCATAGCGTTGGCATGATAAAGCCGCCCTTCTGGTGTCATCTTGCGGAGCTGGGTGTATGCCTGCAAGCCACGGCCGATTTCCGTGGCAAGAACGGAGTTGGCGTTCATCATATCCATGGCGGTGTTGATGTCTCCTGCGTTCACCGCCTCGACATAAATAGCAATACCCTCGGTCACAAGCTCTTTCAGACCGGTAATGTCATCTCTTCCGAGAAATCCTTTCGCCGCGTTGGATTTACGGATAAAGTCATTCGCCGCTTGCTGATAGTCTTTTCCGGCAAGAGAATCGTTAACGGTGGCCTGTGCCTCGGCATCAGTCAGCGTATTTTTCGTCACCCCGGGATCACCATTCAAAAAGGCGGAGTCGATGGCATCAACCATACCGACTTCGCCTCTGTTAAACGCGTCATCATATGCAGTTTGGGCGTGACCACGCTCTTCTGTGCCGTTAAGATCGGTGTCACGAATGTTTATCGAATAGGAGCGTCCGTCGTTTCCATTTGTTCCTTCTGACCCCATACCAGAAGATGACATACGTTCCTTTAAGGAAGAAAGCTGTTTCTGGAAATCTGTCGGCTCGGAAAAATATTCGCCGGATGAAAAATTCCCCTTGACATCCCGATGAACATATGATACAGTACCAATAGGACCATACTGGATGAAACCTAACGGCAATTGGAGCCTATTGACGGCCATCCAGTCATCGGTCCTTTTTTTATTTGGATCTGTATACAGTAAGCGATATGTATTGATAATATGCTGGGTGCCATCTTTTCCTCTGTTCTTGGAGGTTGTATTGGCACCTCTTTCTTTTTGCTCTTTTGTGTAAGCATTTACAACAACAATATTATCCAGCTCAACACCGGAACGGGTTGTTGGCAGTAATTCTAGCGCCACCATTACGGGTATATCATTTGTGCCATAAACATCGCCGAACAAAACGATTCGGTTCACCTTATCCGGGTTTTCCAGAATCAAAACCGGGTTTTCCAGTACATTGGGAATCTGCTTTACGATGTCGATATCGATTTCCGGGTGGTCTTCGAGGATTTTCTTTAACTTACTGGTATGCCAGTAGATGTCAATAACGTCTCTTCCCTCTCCGACGCCGACGCTTTTTAATGGCTCCGACACAGTACCGAGATAGAGCCGTACGTCATCTGGTCTGTTGCGGACATCCCATAAATCAACCTTATCCGTAAAGTTTTTAGCAATAGAGTTCTGTATCGCAGTCAAGTTGTTGTTTACTTCGGGCTGTCCGTCGTAATGCGGATTTCCTCCGGCTCTCCCGGCGGCAATCCACTGATTGCGGATATCCGAGAGAACAATCTCATCCTGTGTTCCTTTGAGACGGACAATCATATTGTCGAAAGCCTGTAAAATCCTCTGCCAAAGATTTCCGCTCATCCGATTCACAGCGGCGGAAACTCTGCCTGGATCACGGAAAAGCTCATCCTGCACGAAGTAGGCCGCCGTTTCGTTATTGACTTTCCCTTCATTTAATTCTACACCACGGCGGGCGTATGCGTCAATAAGGTTTTGCCGGACGGCAGGCAAACGGTCACCGTAAAAGGTCGTAGCCGCCGAAAGGAAAGCATTGTATTCCTCGGTGCCCTCCATGAGATGGGTAATTTCATGAGCCATGATATATTCCAGCGGTTTTTCGGAACGGGGGTTCAGGTAAATCGTTCGGCTGTCGGAATCATAAGATCCGTAGGTGTTGTCATCGGTATCATCGGTCAATACCCGCACATTCAGACGCTCAGACATATTTCCGATCCTTCTGGCCGTATCCTGCTCTACGCCGGCGTCTCTCAAGGTATTCTCCGTAATCTCCGCCCGTCTTTTTCCGAGGGCAATATCGGCTTCTTCTCTCGTGAGAATACCCCTTCTCACCGCTTCATTGGCTCTAATTTTGGCTTGTGTGTCGTTGCTGTAGGCTTTTTCGATGTAAATCCGTTCTGCGGAAGCCTGTGCCTTCACGTTAGAAGACGCAGCTCTCAGTTGAGCGCCGTCAATCATACCCTTGCGATAGTCATCCGCAGCCGCTTTCAGCGCCGCTAATTCCCTGCTGTCTACAACGGCAACGGCGTTATCATAATTTACCTTACTCGTGTAGCCGCCGAAGCCCCCCATGAGCGCACCGACAGTACCGCCGACGAGGGCGTTTTCTTTCATGGCGGAAGGATTGATAACGGCGTCGATATAGTTTCCGTTCTCATCTTTTCCGTTGGCATAAAGCGGCACATCCTTTCCGTAAAAGGTTTTCGAGTAAGATTCCCACGGATATTGAAGTGCTTCTTCCGCAGCTTCCGATGCGCCGGATTTTAATGCGCCCTTGAGCACGGATGTGCCGCCTTTCGCCAGGCTTCCGACAAGACGTTCCGGTCCTCCGATGCTTTCAGCAATGGCCATCGGAACAGCATATTTTACCGCTGCTTTCTGCGCGTCTTCAACGCTTGCTCCGGCCTCCCTTGCCTCGTCATAACGGTTTCCTGTGTATTCCATCGCGCGAATAATCGAAGCGCCGACAGGATTGCCGCCGCCTGCGCCAGTGCCGCATTGGCCGCCGCCGAAGCGTTGCGTTCATATTGAGCCTTGTAAGCCTGATAAGCAGGATCCGTCTCCGGGTCGTACTTTCGGTTCATAGGAAAATACGGCGAAAACGGCCGGCTCTTTATTTGCTGTAAAACCGCTATGCTTAACTTTTATACGGGTCAATGGTATAATTCAGCCAACGGATAAAAAAAGCATCCGAATCATTTAATTTTATAATCCACCGACAATAAATGTCACTTGCTACTGTCCGACGGCAAGGCTGACATTTATTTTTTTTGAAAAGGAGAGTATGTATTATGATGGATTTTGAAGCGTTAGAAGCACCGGAAAATGTGAAACTGCTCAACCTGATTCCCGAAGATGTATTGAACAAAGTTCCCGAAGATAAGGAAAAAGAATTCAAACGGTCCGTGATCTTATATTTTTACAGAGAGCGCACCGAGCTGCTCCGAGAGATCGACGCTCATTTTGAAGTTCCCCATGATCTCGCGGAAAAGGCCGAAAAAGAGATCCGCCGCTTCGCGGAACAGATCCGAGACCGAAAAGCGTGAAGTGCGATTCAACTCCCTTTTGGAACCGCAAAGCCATTCATTGAAAGAGATCCCTTTTTATGATATACTGAATATATATAAGTGAATTTTTTCATGAAAGGAATGGAATGATCATGGTAAAATACAAACCCGCCAATTCGCTGAAATCACCCCGTTTTTCCGGAGTCAAAACGTTTATGCGTCTGCCCCATGTCGCCACAACGGAGGACATTGACTTCGCCATCGTGGGGATTCCCTTTGACACCTGCGCTTCTTACCGTGTGGGCACGCGGTTCGGCCCCTCTTCCATCCGGGAACTTTCCTGCCTTGCCGCCAAGCCCTACAATCCGGAGCTGGAAGTCAACATTTTCGATTACTGTTCCGGTGTGGACGCCGGTGATCTCGGTTCCGTACCCGGTTATATTGAAGATTCCTTTGATCTGATCACCGAAGGGATATTCCCCTTCTTTGACAAAGGCATCGTTCCCGTAGCCATGGGCGGCGATCACAGCGTAACATTGCCGGAATTAAGAGCCTGCGCCAAAGCCAACGGAGAAGTGGCGCTGATTCACTTTGACGCACATTACGATACCATTCCCGAATATTTCGGCAAGCCCTATAATCACGGTACACCTTTTTATCACGCCGCCAAAGAGGGCCTCGTCGATCCTTCCCATTCCATTCAGATCGGCATCCGGGAAAATCTCTACGGCGAAGAAGATCTCGAAAATTCCCGGGGTCTCGGCTATCAGGTCATCAAAGCCGTGGAATTTCACCACATGACATCGGAAGAGATCATTGCCGCCATCAAAAACCGGGTAGGAAACCGCAAAGCCTTCCTCACCTTCGACATTGATTTTCTCGATCCCTCCTGCGCGCCGGGAACGGGCACACCGGTCATCGGCGGTATTCAGACGAGCCGCGCTTTGGAAGTCATCCGGGGGCTGGCCGATCTCAATATCATCGGCTACGATCTCGTGGAGGTCTCCCCTCCCTACGACCCCACAGACATCACATCCATCACCGCCGCCGGTATCCTCTGCGAGTTTTTGGGGCATATCGCTTACAAGAAAAAGCACAACATCACATTTGAATAAAGACACAAAAACGCCGTTCATCGCAAATAACGATGAACGGCGTTACTTTTTCTTTACTTCTGCCAGCAGAGGATACGATCTTTTTCATTATAATCTTTAATGATTTTGGCATCGGTCAGATGGTATTTTTCCGCCAGACCCATAACAACGTCCCCCTGCCCTTCACCGATCTCCATCAGGAACAGGCCGTTTTCATTGAGGCGAGCATCAATTTCCTTCATAATGCGCTCAATGGCAAAAAGGCCGTTAGGGCCGCCGTCCAGGGCGATAAAAGGCTCGTGGGTCACTTCCAGCGGGATCTCCTGCATTTCCTTTTGAGTCAGATACGGCGGGTTCGCCGTAATCAGATCAAAAGTCTGTTCTTTAGGAATGTGGAAGAACAAGTCACTGTAACGGAAATCCACCGAAGTTCCGTTAAGCTCATTGTTCTTTTCCGCGACTTTCAAAGCGTCTTCGGAAATATCAATGGCAAGGAACCGACCGTTCAAATGCTTCGCCAGAGAAATGGCGATACAGCCGGAGCCGGTACAGAGATCAAGAGCGCAAAGCTCCCGGTCTTTTCCCCATTTCACGGCAATATCCACCAGCAATTCCGTTTCCGGACGGGGAACAAGAACGTGGCTATTGACGATAAAAACAGAGCCATAAAAGTCCTGAGAGCCCACGACATATTGAAAGGGCTCATGACGTTTCAACCGTTCCACCGCTTTTTTGTAATAGACCAGCCGGGGAACCTCACTTTCAGGGTCAATATCCAGATAGGCTTTACCGGAGAACGCTTCGATGAGCCAGCGGAGTTCCTGATCGAGGTTTTCCCGTTCATTCAGTTCCTGACGCAGCCAGACACAGAGTTCACGATAGGTTACACTCATTCTTCGGCGCCTTCTTTCAGCAAACGCATCTGATCATCCCGAATCAAAGCGTCGATAATTTCATCAATATTCCCTTCAAGAATACTGTCCAGGCGGTGAAGGGTCAGACCGATGCGGTGATCGGTGACGCGGCCCTGGGGGAAGTTAAAAGTGCGGATGCGCTCACTGCGCTCGCCGCTTCCCACCATACTTTTGCGTTTGGAGGAAATATCACCCTGCTGTTCCTGCTGCATCACTTCGTAGATACGGGCCCGCAGAATCTTCATGGCTTTTTCCTTATTGCGGAGCTGGCTCTTTTCATCCTGACAGGAAACGACAATGCCGGTAGGCAAATGGGTCAGACGTACGGCGCTCTGGGTGGTATTGACACACTGGCCGCCGGGGCCGCTGGCGCAGAACACATCGGTCTTCACATCATTGGGGCCGATTTCCACTTCCACTTCCTCGGCTTCGGGCATCACTGCCACGGTGGCGGCGGAAGTGTGGACCCTGCCCTGGGTTTCCGTATCGGGAACACGCTGAACACGGTGAACGCCGCTTTCATATTTCAATCGGCTGTAGGCCCCTTTGCCGCTGACAAGACAGATAATTTCCTTCACACCGCCGATGTCGGTGATGTTACTGTTCATGACTTCCACTTTCCAGCCCTGTTTTTCAGCGTAGCGGGTATACATTTTATAGAGATCATTGGCAAAAAGCGCCGCTTCCTCGCCGCCGA
>JBJDXI010000079.1:0-4168 GCA_051866595.1 Clostridia bacterium | reverse complement strand
CGGGTATACATTTTATAGAGATCATTGGCAAAAAGCGCCGCTTCCTCGCCGCCGATGGCCGCCCGGATTTCCATAATAGCGTTTTTCGCGTCGTTGGGGTCTTTGGGCAGAAGCAGGACTTTGAGCTTTTCTTCCCAATCTTCCAGCTGTTCTTTCAGCTCCTGGGCTTCTTCTTCGGCCATGGCTTTCATTTCCGGATCGTCTTCCTCTTCCAGAAGTTCCAGGGCGCCATCGTATTCTTCTTTCAGCTTTTTATAAGTGCGATAGCCTTCGATAATATCTTCCAGCTCCGAATGGGCCATCACATCTTTTTTCCATTCGGCTTGATTGTTTATGACCTCGGGATCGCTGATCCTGAGGGAAAGTTCATCATAGCGCTTTTCCAGCTGCGCCAGTTTCTCAAACATACGGCAATTTCTCCTCTTGATGTCGTATTAATCAAAATCTTTTCAGGCGGGATCCACGGCGTCTGCCATCGCTTCTTCTTCCCGATAATCAAGAATCACTTCTTCTTCGGGATGATTTTCGGCGTAATCAGGAATCACAGCCTTTAACGAACGAATGGCAACAGCCAGCTGATCGAGATCCGGCTCTTCGGTGGTTAAACGCTGAAGCCAGAGACCCGGAGTAATCAGCACCCGCACACAGCGGTTTTGACAATGCCGCGCCGACCAGCGGGTAAATTCATAGGTCAGACCGGCCACAAAGGGCATACAGAGCAATTTGATCAGCACCCGTGCCCAGACCGTTTCTGTCTGACCAACGAAGGTAAAGACGATAATCATCATGATCATTACCATCAAAACAAAGCTGGTACCGCAACGCAGGTGACGCGTGGAGTACGCGGCCACTTTTTCCGGAATCAGTTCTTCACCGGCTTCGTAAGCGTTGATGGTTTTATGCTCCGCCCCGTGATACTGAAAAACCCGCAGAATATCTTCCATGCGGCGAATCAGTACAAGGTAAATCAAAAAGATAATGATGCGGACAATGCCCTCCAGCAGACTGCGACCGAAATCACCGATATGCGGACGCAGCCAGGTACCGAGCCAGGTGGGCAGAACCAAAAAGAGACCGATCACCGCCACCAGCGCGATCACTACGGCAAGGGCCATTTCTTTGGGAGAAAGTTCTTCCTCTTCCTCCCCGGACTGATTGGCAGACCAGGTAATGGTGGACATCCCCAAAACCAGCATTTCAATAAGATTGACAAAGCCACGGATGATCGGCCATTTCAAAAAAGGAAATTTTTCTTTCACGGAATGCTGTTTTTCTTTTCGCGTGGAAATGGAACCATCGGGACGCCGCACCGAAACGGCGTAGCCTTTGGGGCCCATCATCATTACACCTTCGATCACAGCCTGTCCGCCATAAAAGAATGGTTTCTTCATAAATTCTCCTTTTATTCAGGTATAGTAAAAAACAGAGCCGAAGCTCTGTTTTGATGTTTTTTATTGAAGACCGTATTTTTTCTTGAACTTGTCCACACGGCCGCCTTCTTCAACCAAGAAACGTCTGCTACCGGTGTAGAAGGGATGGCACTGGGAACATACTTCCACTTTAATATCTTTTTTCGTGGACTTTGTGGTGAATTTGTTGCCACAAGCACAAGTAATTTCGACTTCTTCGTATTTCGGATGAATGCCTTTTTTCATACCTTTCACCTCACTTCCGGTATGACTTCATATTTTCGTGCGTAGATAATTATATCACAGGAACACCGGGAATGCAACCTTTTTTGAAAAAATTTCCGTTATTTTTCTTTGGGACGGCTGTAATTTCCCACCGCCGCTCCACAGTGATGAATCGCCCGAATCAACGCTTCCATCCCACAGCTTTTTTCTTTCTGAAAACCACATTCGCTGTAAAAATAATCGCAGTCGATATTCAGATTCCGGATCTGCACTTTCTGCAAGCCGGTACGCTCAATCAGAGCGCAGAGCGCCTCGATTTCCTCTTCCCTGTCTGTAAAACCGGGAAAGGCCAGAAGATTCAAAGAAACATAAACCCCGTTTTCCACAGCGTATTTCACCGAGGCTTCCACGTTGTCAAAGGTATAGTTTTTCGGGCGGTAATAGCGGCTATAATGCTCAGGAACCGCGGAAAACAAGCTGATACGGAGCGTATCGATGCCGGCATCGACAATTTTGCGGATACAGTCTGTGTGGCCCGCGTTGGTGTTCATATTAACAGTGCCCGCCTCCGTATTCCGGCGGATCACTTTGATCGCTTTGGCGATTTTATCGGCTTCCAGGGAAGGTTCCCCTTCACATCCCTGACCGAAGCTGATGATGTTGTCTTTTCTCTTGCCGCTGAGGTGAAAAACGCCAACTTCAGCGATTTCCTTTACCGTCGGAGAGAAGCTCAGACGACCTTGAGCCGAAGGACAACATTCTGATTCCTGCTCGGAAATACAGCCGATGCACCGCGCGTTGCAGGTGCGGGAGACGGGAAGTCCCCCTTCCCAGCGGCGGTAGAACAGATTCTGAGCCGTAAAACAACCGTAATCCAGCGAGCAGTGGGCCAGCTGTTCCACGATGCGATTTCCTTTCAGCACTTTTTTTACTTTGCGGATGCGCTCCGGCAAATCGGCGGTATTGTAATGATCGGGATGCCAGATCCGGTGTTCATCGGTCTGTTTCGCCGCCACATAAACTTTTCCCCGATCCATGGCGGCGGCGGTATAGCCCAGCAGAGGAAGAACCGCCGGTTCACCCATGGTTTCCGTAGCCGGAAGCATCGTCCTTGTAAAGCCCTGGGGCAAAAGAACGGCGACGGCGGTTCCATGGCCCGGAACCACTTTGCCGTTTTGATCTTTCACCAGGGGAACACGACCGGGCATCGCCGTAAAGGTCGCGCCTTTCGGCATGGGGATATACCCCTCCGGTTCCAGAATTTCACTGCCCCGGACGGCCACAGCCTGAGCGTGGCTGTCACAGAGCAGATCGCCGTTTTCGTTGGTAAATATCGGTTTCATCACGGTTTATCAATGTCGATTTTATCAATCATCGGTTTTTTGCTGTAATCATGAATCGTTTCAATGTAGCGGACGGTGCCGGTCTTGGAGCGAAGGATGATGGAATGAGTGGTGGCCTTGGTACCTTCATAGACGATGCCGCGGAGCAGAGGGCCGGAAGTAATGCCGGTGGCGGCGAAGAACACATCATCCCCCCGGGCCAGGTCTTCCATGGTCAGCACCTTGTTATCGTCGGCAATGCCCATTTTGGCCATTCTTTCACGGTCTTCATCGTCTTCGGGCCAGAGTCTTCCCTGCATATCCCCGCCGAGGCATTTCAGAGCCGCCGCCGCGATAACCCCTTCGGGAGCTCCGCCGGTACCGATAACCATGTCAATGCCGGTATGAGGCAGACCACAGGCCACGGCAGGAGCCACATCACCGTCGGTAATAAGCTGAACGCGGCAGCCACAGGCTCTCAGCTCATCAATAATGCCTTTATGACGTTCTCTGTCGAGGACCACAACGTTCACATCGCCGAGATCTTTGCCGGCGGCTTTGGCGTAAGCCGTCACGTTTTCCGTCACCGATGCTTCAATACTAATGAGACCTTTGCCGGCGGGACCACAGCAGATTTTTTCCATATACATATCCGGCGCTTTCAGCAGGTTGCCGCCTTCCGCCGCGGCAAATACCGCGATGGCGCTGGGAGCGTTTTTCGCGCAGAGGTTGGTGCCTTCCAGAGGATCCACGGCAATATCCACCGCGGGATCTTTTTCGGTGCCGCAACCCACTTCCTCACCGATATAGAGCATGGGGGCTTCATCCATTTCCCCTTCGCCGATGACCACGGTACCGCGGATGGGAACCGTATCAAAAGCCATGCGCATACCGCGGACGGCGGCGCCGTCGGCGTCGTTCTTTCTTCCTTTGCCGATCCAACGGCCGCTGCCTAAAGCCGCCGCTTCGGTCACACGTACCAAATCGAGAGTCAATTCTTTACTTAACATTTTCCATTCTCTCCTGATTAAAGTTTATTTACAGAGACAAGCCGCTGTTCTGCCAGTCGGCTTTGAAGCGTTCCAGACCGTTATCGGTCAGCGGATGGCCGACGGCTTTTTTCATCACCCCGTAGGGAATCGTCGCAATATCCGCGCCGTTCAGCGCCGCGTCGGTCACATCCCGAGGACTGCGGATGCTGGCGGCGATAAT
>JBJDXI010000078.1:0-11820 GCA_051866595.1 Clostridia bacterium | reverse complement strand
AGCATAATCGGCGTTACCACCTGAGTAAAGCCTTCTTCCTCCGTGAGCCATTTTACCAAAGCGGATTCAATTTCCAGCTGCACCGGGCGGCGGGATCCGTCGCGTAAGGCAAAAAGAGCATCCTTATTCGCTTCAATCAATTCTTTTTCAATGATTTTAAATTCCTTTTCCCGGGCTTTCACATCGTCAAAAGTGCGGGAGACCAGGTCTTCATCACCATTGAGTTCCGTTAACCGCTGTTTCTGCGCAACCGTAAATTCAACACTCATCATTTTGCTTCTTTCCTTCATACACCGACCCGCAAAACGGGCAGAATACTAATAATGATTATAGCCGTATCCATAATTGATTACAATTTCATTATTTTGTTGATTATCAAAAAATATGCGGTGGCGATCTGTTCGACCTGTTCCGTTTTTTTCGCAATGGAAAGAGCCGACCTGACAATCGGCTCTTTGTGTAAAAATTCAATTTCACGAATATTTATTTCGCCACGCGCTGCCAGAAACGGGCAGACCGCCGCTGAACCTCGTGATAAATGCGGCTTTCATCCATATCCACGCATTTCCCTGCGCTGACCCGAATTTTCCCGTTGACAATCACCGTATGCACATCACCGTTTTTCGCTCCGAAAGCCAGGTGGCTCAGGAGACGGTTCTGATCGTTGCGGGGATAATAATGGGGCCGCCACAGCGACACAATGGTAATATCCGCTTTTTTCCCCGGTTCCAGGGTACCGATCTGATCCTCCAGAAACAGCGCTTTCGCCCCTTCGGAGGTAGCCATAGCCAAAGATTCATAGGCGCCGAGTACGGTGGAATCCATCGTTGTCACTTTCTGCAAAAGCGAAGCGGTGCGCATTTCCTCCAGCAGATCCAGATCGTTGTTGCTGGCGGGGCCGTCGGTACCGAGGCCCACGGTAACACCGTGATTACGGTAAGAGGGATAAGGGAATACCCCCGAAGCCAGTTTCATATTGCTTTGGGGACAATGCACCACCCTCACATCTTTTTCTTTGACGATACGAAATTCTTCTTCTTCCAAATGAATCATATGGGCGGCGAAGACTTTGCCGTCCAGAACGCCGAGATCATTAAGATAGGGCAGCACCCGTTTACCGGTAGTGGCCAAACATTCCTCCTGTTCCCTTTGGGTCTCCGCGATATGGATATGAAGAGGAATATCCCGCCGGCGGGCTTCCACCGCCGTTTCCTTCAAAAGACCTCCGGAGCAGGAATACACCGCGTGGGGAGCCAGAGCGAAAGTGAGCCGCCCCTGCAAATCATCTTTACAGTGATCCATCATCCCCAGAGCGTTACGCAAAGCGGCCTCGCCTCCGTCGTCGACGATGCCCTCGCCGAGAACGCCGCGGATACCGCTTTCCTCCATAGCCCAGATGGCCGCCGCCTCATCAAAATACATATCGGCGTAACAGGTAATCCCGGCTTTCAGCATTTCCATTTGGGAAAGCAGAACGCCCCAATAAATATCTTCGCTGTTCAAATGAGCCTCCGCCGGCTGGACAAGACCGAGCCAATCCCGGAGGGGAAGATCCTCGCCATACCCCCTGAGCATACTCATGGCGGCATGACAGTGACCATTGACAAAGCCGGGCAGGGCGATTTTATCCTGACCGTAGATGATTTCATCACCCCATTTGGGCGAAAGGTCACCCAAAGCCGTGATGCGCTGTCCGTCAATACGGATGGAGCCTCTCTTCAGTTGAGGACTGCCGGTCATCGGCAGATACAGAATATCCTTAATAAACAGCGACATTTCAACACTCCGACAGGGAATCACCGATTTTGCGGTTTTCCCCTTTACTCTTCAAACTGTCTGCGGATTCCCGCGGCAAAATCCCCGGTAATCACGCCTTTTTCCGTGATCAGCGCCGTAATCAGCTCATGGGGCGTCACATCAAAAGCCGGGTTTTCCACCGGTACGTTTTTCGGCGCGGTATAAATTCCGCCGAGGGAACGGACTTCATCGCCATTCCGCTCTTCTATAATAATATCCTCTCCCGAAGGAATTGTCAAATCAAAGGTCGATAACGGCGCCGTAATGTAAAAGGGAATGTTATGATGCTTCGCCAGCACCGCCACGCCGTAAGTGCCGATTTTATTGGCGGCGTCGCCATTGGCGGCGATGCGGTCGGCGCCGGTAATCACCATATTGATTTTCCCCTGTTTCATCATGTGGGCCGCCATATTGTCGGTAATCAGCGTCACGGGGATCCCGTCTTCCATCAGCTCATAAGCGGTGAGACGCGCGCCCTGAAGCAGCGGTCTGGTTTCATCGGCGTAAACCATATCCACCTTGCCGGCTTCAAAGCCTTTGCGCACGATTCCCAAGGCCGTACCGTAACCGCCGGTGGCCAGCGCCCCGGCGTTGCAGTGGGTCAGGATGCGGCCGTGTTCCGGAATCAGCGCCGCGCCGTTTTCCGACAAAGCCATACAACGGCGAACATCATCCGCCTCAATGGCCCGGGCTTTTTCCAGCAAAAGTCCGGCGGCTTCGGCGGGCACTGCCGTTTCCCAGACTTTTTTCATTTCACCCAAAGCCCAGAAAAGATTTACCGCCGTTGGCCGGGTTCCCGCCAGAGCCCGGTGATTTTCCTCCATGTAGGCGTAAAAATCACCGTTCTCCTTCCGGTAGGCTTCGGCGGCGATAACCATGCCGTAGGCCGCGGCGATGCTGATGGCCGGAGCTCCCCGCACCGCCAGGGTGCGGATCATTTCACAGACATCCTCCACTGTTTCGTTGGCCGCGATCCGCTTTTCATTGGGCAGATACCGCTGATCCAAAAGATATAATTTATGGTCTTTCCATTCGATATGTTTCATGATCTCACATACTTCCCGCCGTTTCGCCACAGCCGCACTGCCGTTCTTCGGGCAGCGCGTCGATGGCATGAAGCAAAAACTGTTTAATATCCGATGACATCTGAGCCATCATTTCCAGCACTTCCTCATGGGTCAGATGGTGCTCGGAAATCCCGGCGGCGTAATTCGTCACCATGGCCACAGCACTGTAGCAGAGACCGATTTCCCGGGCGAGAGCCACTTCGGGATAGGCCGTCATCCCCACGAGGTCGCCGCCGAGACGGTGGTACATTTTGATTTCCGCCGGCGTTTCAAAACGGGGGCCCTCGGTGCAGACGTAGGTGCCGCCGTTATGGGCGGTGCGGGAAATTTCTTTCGCCGCTTTCATAAAAGCCGTACGGATATGGGGGCAATAAGGTTCCGTCATATCCGTGTGAACCACACCGTATTCACCGCCGTCAAAAAAAGTACTCTGCCGGCTCTTCGTGAATTCCAGATACTGATCGGGAAACACAAAATTTCCCGGCGCCATTTCCTGATTCAGGGAACCTACCGCCGCCGTAGCCAGAATACGGTCAACACCCAGTTCTTTCAAACCCCAGATGTTGGCGCGATAATTGATCATGTGGGGCGGAATGGAGTGGCCTTCGCCGTGACGGTTCATAAAAAGAACGGTCCGTCCGTGATATTCCCCTTCCACCGCCGTAATCGTGCCGTAAGGGGTTTTCTGAGAAACTTCTTTTCTGTCGTTCAAAATGGAGGGATCATAGACACCGGTCCCGCCGATAATCGCAATTTTACCCATAGAAAATTCCTCCTTATTCCTGTTTTTCACCGCTGTCAAACAAAGCCGAGGCAAAGGAAGCGGCGTCGAAATCCTGCAAATCCTCCACTTGTTCGCCGACACCGACAAAGTACACCGGCAGGTGCATTTCATCAATGATCCCGACGATAATACCGCCTTTGGCCGTGCCGTCAATTTTCGTTAAAATAATCCCGGTGAGATCGGCAATTTCACCGAAGGAATGAGCCTGACTGATGGCGTTCTGCCCTGTGGAGGCGTCCAGCACGATAAGGGATTCTTTGGGAGAGCCGGGAAGTTCCCGGTCGATGATCTTATTGATTTTGCTCAACTCCGCCATCAGGTTATTCTTATTCTGCAAACGCCCGGCGGTATCGATGAGCAAAACATCGGCTTTGCGGCTTTTGGCCGCCTGAATCCCGTCGAAGACAACGGCGCCGGGATCGGCGCCCTCGCCGTGTTTCACAATATCCACACCGGTGCGCTGAGCCCACATGGAGAGCTGTTCCGCCGCGGCAGCCCGGAAGGTATCGCCGGCGCAGAGAATCACTTTATAGCCCTCATTCTTATATTTCGCCGCCATCTTGCCGATGGTGGTGGTTTTGCCCACACCGTTGACGCCGGTCACAAGAACCACCTTGAGGGTTCCCTTTTCCAATTCCAGAGGCTTCTGCCCCTCGGCGAGAATGGTTTCGATTTCTTCAATTAAAATGTCTTTCAGTTTATCGGAGTCTTTGATTTTCTCCTCTTCCACCCGGTCTCTCAAGGTATCCATGAGCTTCATCGCCGTGGAAATCCCCAGATCCGCCTCGATGAGCGCTTCTTCCAGTTCATCAAAAAGATCCTCGTCAATTTTGCGGCCCGTCAGCAAACTGCCGATGCGGCTCGTAAAACCGCCTCTCGTTTTACCGAGACCGCTTTTCAATCTGTCAAATAAACCCATGATAAACTCCTTTTACATCAATTTTACCGATACGGTTTTCGATACACCTTCTTCGGCCATGGTCACGCCGTACATCGTTTCGGCGGCTTCCATGGTGCCTTGACGGTGCGTAATCACAAGAAACTGACTGTCCGTACCGTACCGGGTGAGGTAATCACCAAAGCGATGGACGTTGGCGTCGTCCAAGGCGGCGTCAATTTCATCCAATACGTAAAACGGACTTGGCTTTACTTTTAAAATCGCGAAGAGCAGAGCAATCCCGGAAAGGGATTTTTCCCCGCCGGAAAGCAGGCTCAAATGCTGGAGACGTTTTCCTGGCGGCTGTACCACAATATCCACACCGGTTTCCAGCAGATTATTTTCATCGGTCAGCTGCAATTCACCGTAACCGCCGTGAAAGAAAGCGGGAAAGGTTTTCTGAAAACTGGCGTTGATCTCGTCAAAGGTCTCTTTGAACCGTTTGGTGATAATGGCATCCATTTCGCTGACAATATTTTCCAGAGAGGATCGGGCTTCCAGCACATCTTCCCGCTGGGCCGTCAGAAAAACATGGCGTTCCGAGACGGTTTTGAACTCCTCAATGGCACCGATATGCACATCGCCCAAAGCGCTGATCTGCTCTTTCAAAAGCTTGATCCGCTCCCGTTTCTCTTTCTTCGTCTTTTCCCTGTCGATATAGGGGATGGCCTCGGCGGGAATCATCTGATACTCATCCTTCAGCTGGGTTTCACATTGCTCCGCTTCCATCCGCAAACGTTCCGTCCGCAGAGAAATCTGATAGATTTTTTCCTTTTGAGCCGTCACCTCAGCGGTCATCGTTTTGACTTCCCGTTCCGTCTCTTCCAGTTCGGAAGCGAGGGTATTCCGCTCGTCCCGTCCGCCGTCCATGGAAACGGAAAAATCAAGGAGACTCCGGTTCTTTTCCATCACATCCCGTTCCAGCGTTTCGCGGCGGCGTTTCGTTTCATCCCTGAGGGAAACGGTATTCTGATAATCCGTCCGTTTCTCACCGAGATTCCGGTGAATTTCTTCCGCCTCGGTCTCAATGCGGTTCAGGTTCACCCGGTTATTTTCATAGGCGGCCTTGGCTTCGGCAAAGGAAACCTGTAATTCGGTAAAAGCGTCCCGGCCTTTATTTTCCGAAGTTTTCGCCGTTTTAAACGCTTCTTCCCTGCGGGAAATTTCCAGAAGCAGCCGTTCTTCTTCTTTTTCCGCCGCCTCAATCTGCCGGTCGATTTCCGCCAGACGGTCCAGCGCTTCTTCGCTGTCCGCCGTCAGCTGTTGTTCTTCCAGAGAAAGGGCTTCCCGTTCCCGGTCGAAAAGATCCCTGCGGGCGTCGATGGCATTGATTTCATTATCAAAGGCCGCAATGTCCTTTTTCAGGGCGTCCCGTTTCTGACGAAGACTTTCCGCTTTTTTCTCCGCGCGGCGGCGTCCTTCGGCATCCTCTTCCATGGCATCGTTGATTTCTTTCGTCTTTCGTTCCCCGTCAAGGAGAAAACGTCGGAGTTCCTCCACTTCATTCTGCCGCTGCAAAAAGCTGTTTTTGCTCTTTTCACGGCTGCCACCGGAAACGGTACCCCCGGCATTGATCACATCGCCGTCCACCGTTACCATGCGGAACTGTCCTTTATAGCGGCGGGTCAATGCCACGGCGTCGTTTAACCCCTCAAAAATCAGGGTATTACCCAAAAGGTATTCCACCGCCGGTTTCACCCGCTGGGGAGCGGTGACCCGATCGGCGGCATTACCCCGGTAACTCTTATGCTTCAATATTTCATCGGGCACCCGACGGCGTTCCCCGACGCGTAAAAGATCCAAAGGCAGAAACGTTGCCACACCACGGCGCTGTTCCTTCAAAAAGGCCACGGCGGAAGCGGCATCCTCCCCGGTTTCCGTCACGATATTCTGCAAAGCACTGCCGAGAACCGCCTCAATGGCAACGGTGTAATCTTTGTCCACATGGATCAGTTCCGCAATGACGCCGTAAATACCGTCACAGCCGCCTTTGGCTTTCCGTTCCAGTACGGCCCGGACACCGGGATAGAACCCCTCCCGTTTCAGCGTCAGCTCTTCCAGCACCTTCAACCGGGCTTCCCCGCGATTCAGACGCATTTTCAGATCCACCAGGGATTCCCGTTTTCCGTCGCTCCGGCGGCGAAGGGCTTCCGCCTCTTCGTCGGCTTTCGCCGCGGCGGCGCTCAGCTGATCCTCCTCAGCGAGGAGATCATCCACACGGTTCTGAATTTCCTCCATGCGGCGATCCAAAATCTCATCTTCTTCATCGTAATGGGCGTATTTTTCCTCAATGGCGGATAAACGCTTTTTCATCGCCGTTTGCTGATGCTCCGCGGCGATACGTTCATTTTTCTTTTGGCCGCATTCCCGGGTCTTTTCAAAAGCCTTGTTCCGGAGTTCTTCCATTTCCGCTTCGGCTTTTAAAAGATCCTCGGTTTCACTTTTGCGGCGGTCTTCCATCACCGTCAACTCACGGCGCAAACCATCCAGACGTGTTTTCAGTTCTTCGTTTTCCTGTCGGGCGGCAGCGGCGGCGTTTTCGGCGGACTGTTCTTTTTCTTCCTCCTCCCGGATATTTTCCCGAAGGAGCGTTTCTTTATCATCATAACCGGATAAAACGGCGTCCAGGGATTTCAGTTCCCCCTCGGCCTTTTCAATTTCCAGTTTCATCCCGTGATACTGCTGTTCCTTTTGGTGGAAAGCGTCGTTCTGCAAAGCCAGAGCCGCTTTCTGCTCCGCGGCTTTGGCTTCTTTCGCCATAAGCCGCGCCGAGATTTCCTCGTGCTCCGCTTCAGCTTTATCGGCGTCTTCCTCGGCGCGCCGCAGACGTTCCGACGTATCCTGAAGCGTCTCGGCGAGCATCCCAATGGCCAGATGATCCTTTTCTCCGGAAAATTCCAGATATTTTTCGGCATTCCGGGCATCCCTTTCCAAAGGCCCCAGACGGTCTTCAATCTCCGTCATAATATCCGTAAGCCGAAGCAGATTCTGGTCGGCGTGATCCATTTTGCGAAGTGCCTCTTTTTTCCGTTCCCGGTACTTTACGATTCCCGCCGTTTCCTCCACAATGGAGCGACGGTCCTCGGGCCGGGAATCCAGGATTTCCGCGATGCGCCCCTGACCGATAACGGCATAGCCGTCACTGCCGATACCGCTGTCGGCAAAGAGACGGTGAATATCTTTCAAGCGGACATTTTTACCGTTGATCAGATATTCCCCTTCACCGGAACGATACAGACGGCGCGTCACCTTCACTTCGGTAAAATCCAGATCCAGCGAACGATCGCTGTTATCCAGTACGATACTAATCTCCGCCATGCCCAAAGGCTTCCGGGTTTTCGTGCCGTTAAAAATCACATCCTGCATTTTGTGGCCGCGGAGCGTTTTGGCGCTCTGCTCCCCCAAAACCCATTGGATCGCCTCTACAATATTGCTTTTTCCCGAACCGTTCGGTCCCACCACGGCGGAAATGCCGCCGCTCAATTCGATTTTCGTTTTATCTGCAAAGGATTTAAAACCCTGCAATTCCAATGATTTTAAATACAATAGATACTCCGATCACGTTCCGTATATTTTTCCAGAAAATCCTCTTCGGTGAGAATACCGAGGATATTCCGTTTTTCTTTTTTTGAAAACGGCGCCAAGGCAACGGCGCCCCGGGGCAGGTCGCTTTCGCCCACGGCAAGTTTTCTTTCTACCGCCAATAAACCCGGCGTCTCTCCCTGATAGCCGAAGAGCAGCGGAAGATCCTTTTTCGGTCCGAGAAACCGCAGGGACGGTTCATCATAGGCCTTTAACAGCATGGCCATCTGCTCCCGTTTCAAAAAGCACCGGACCAGATAGCCGAAAGCCGGATGGAAAGGACCGGCCAACAGCGTATCACTGCCGAAAGTGATTTCCTCCGTGGGCTGGAGTCCCATACGGATCACCGGCACACCGGCATGAGAAAACAGAGCCAGCATTTTACCGGAGATACGCACGGCCTCATCCAGCGTCAAAGGCGCGTATTCGCCCCTCTGCCACATTCGCGCCAGGGGCGTTCCTTTCAGAACCAACACCGGATAGATCCGGGCCATATCCGGTCGGTAGGGCAGAAGCTGTACTACAGAGCGAAGATCTTTTTCCTCACTGTCACCGGGCAGTCCCACCATGAGCTGAATTCCCCACCGCATTTCCGACGCGGACAGCGTTTCCGCGGCGGCAAACACCTCTTTTGAGCCGTGCCCCCGGGAGGAAAGATTCAGCACATTGTCATCGGTAGACTGAATCCCCAGTTCCACAACGTCCACACCGTAGGATTCCAGCTCCCCGGCAATGGCGGCGTCCATATACGCCGGATGGGTCGAAAGACGGATTCCTTTGATCACACCCTCCTCTTTCTTCCGTCGGGCAAATTCAAGATAGGCCCGGCGGACCGGAGCGGGCAGCGCCGTAAAGGTCCCGCCGTAAAAAGCCAGTTCCGTGTCGTTGTCCAGATCCGGCGGAATCATCACTTCCAGTTCTTCTTCCGAGGGCAGATGATCCTCGGCGGTGATCCGGTACTGGTCGCAGAAAATACACCGGTGACGGCAACCGCCGTGGGGAATAAACACCGGCAAAATCTTATTTTTTGTCATGATGCTCTTTTTTCAGCGTTTCCAGACCGATGGCGGCGGCGGCTTTCTCCGCCGCTTTTTTCGTCCGACCCTGTCCAACGCCGATAAGCCGGTCGCAATGGTATACGCCGGCGGTAAAAATGCGAAGATGAGGCGGCCCTTCTTCGGAAAGGATCTCATAAGTCACATTTGCCATTTTATATTTTTGAACGTATTCCTGCAATTCCGTTTTAAAATCACAGATCACTTCTTCTTGATCATCTCGGGGCTTTTCAATCCCGCCGAAATAACGAAGAACAAAACTCTCGGCACGGCCAAGACCGAAAGAAAGATAAATCGCGGCGATTACGGCTTCCATGGCATCGGCCAACGTAGAGGGCCGGTTTCGCCCGCCGTCTTTTTCCTCACCCTTGCCTAAAAGGAGAACCGTATCAAGACCGATCTCTTTCGCCACCCGGGCCAGCGTCGGCTCTTTGGCCAAAAAAGCGCGGTTTCTTGTCAGCTCGCCCTCCTGCCACTGAGGATATTCGGTAAAAAGATATTCACCGATAATCAAGCCAAGGACGGCGTCACCGAGAAATTCCAGGCGCTGATTGTTGCGTTTGCCGTCCATATCATAGGAAGGGTGCATCAAGGCGGTCCGGATCAGCTCCGGATGCACGCCTTCAATGCCCCATTCTTTGCATTTTTTATCCAATAATTCCTGATAATTCATAATCAGCCTTTTTCCACGAGCTTTTCCACATATTCAATGGCGTCGCCCGCTGTTTTAATTTCATTCATGGCCTCATCGGGGATTTCAATCTGGAACTCATCCTCAATGCTGGTGACGATCTCCAGCAGATCCAGAGAATCAATATCCAGATCATCAAAGGTGGCATCAGGATCCAGCTGATAATCCTCGCTTTCGCACATTTCCTCTTTGAAAATCTCCAGGATTTTATGATAAATGTCGCTCATGAACTTTTTCTCCTCTTTACTTAAAATAGCATATTCTCTTTAAGGAATCACACTTCCTCATTCTTTTTTACGGACTCTTTATACGCCGCCACATCCTTGGCCAGCGTATCCACAAAGTCCTGTTCCACAAAGGCTTTCGCGGTTTTCACGGCGCTTTCCACCGCCGGAGCCTTGGAACTCCCGTGGCAAACCAGAGAAATCCCTTTCACCCCGAGAAGCGGTGCTCCGCCGTAATTACTGTAATCAAAACGTTCCGCGATCTTTTTCAGCCCGGGTTTCACCAAAGCAGCGCCGATCTTGCGGCTGGCCGTGGCGGTAATCTGTTCCTTGATCAGATGAAACAGCCCCGAAGCCACACCTTCGGTCACTTTCATTACCACGTTACCGGTAAAGCCATCGGTCACCAGCACATCGTAATCGCCGTTCATAATATCACGGCCTTCAATATTGCCCTTGAAATTCAAAGCTTCCGCCGCCGCCAGTTTTTCATGGGTTTCCCGCACAACGGCGTTACCTTTATGGGCTTCGGTACCGTTGGAAAGCAAAACAATTTCGGGATGCTCTTTCCCCGTAAGAAAACGGGCATAGGCATTGCCCAAAACGGCGAAATCCATCAGATTCGACGCATCGGCATCGGCATTGGCGCCGCCATCCAGCATCACTTTATCTCCTTTCAGCGTAGGGAACGGGAGCACGATAGCGGGACGTTTCACACCTTTGATGCGGCCCAGCACCAGAATAGCCGCGGCCAGCTGAGCCGCGGTGGAACCGCAGGAAATCACAGCTTCGGCTTTTCCTTCCGCCACCGCCGCGGTAGCCATGTAAATGGAGGAATCTTTCTTGCGGCGAAGATTCTCCACCGATTCGTCCATGGCCATCACCGAGTGGGAAATCACCGTTTCCACTCTTTCGGTTCCGGCGGGAAGATACTTCGCAAAAGCTTCCTCACTGCCGACAAGAATCAGTTCCAAAGACGGATCATTTTCCAACGCCCGTAATGCTCCGGTAATAATTTCCTCAGGAGCATGATCACCGCCCATGGCGTCTATCGCAATTTTCATAGGAAAATCCTTTCTGTTTACAAATCCTGCCCTTTTCCGAACTTCCGCCCAAAGAAAAAGGGCAATATAAAGATAAAACGCACCTCTGCCAATTACGGAAGAGGTGCGTTCCTGTTCTTATTTTGCGGCAGCTTTGACTACCTCTTGTCCTTTATAATATCCGCATTCGGGACAAACCTGATGCGGGCGTTTCAGGCTGTGGCACTGAGGACAAGTGGACAGACCGGGCATTTTCAGTTTATCTTCACCGCGGCGCTGTCTTTTGTTGGACTTGGACATTTTCCCTTTCGGTACACCCATTGGTAACACTCCTTTCGATCATTAACCCTTATTCAGCAAATCAGCCAAAACCGCAAAACGAGGGTCAATTGGTGATTTATCACAAGAGCATTCGTTTTCATTTAAATTTATACCGCATTGCGGGCACAAACCTTTACAGTCGGGCCGGCAAAGGGTTTTCATCGGCGTGGCAAGAAAGACCGCCTGTTCCACATAGGGGAGCAAGTCAATCTCATCACCCTCAAAGAAATGGATCACATCCTCTTCTTCCTGGGCTTCTTCATCAGCCTTTTCCGGTAAATTGGTAAAAGCCTCATGGAAGTCGCACTGAAGAGGGATT
>JBJDXI010000077.1:0-11928 GCA_051866595.1 Clostridia bacterium | reverse complement strand
TCCGCCGACGCTTTCGGCACCTTCGGCACGCTGGACGGCAAACTCTTCAACGACGAATTCGATTTCGACCGCGACCTTTTGGACGACGCCCGCCGCTATTACTGCAACATCGTCGGCAAATACGGCAGCCAGGTACAGAAACTGCTGAAAAAGGCCGAAGGCCTCGACATTCAGCGCATCTGCCCCCTCCACGGTCCCGTCTGGAGAACGGACATCGGTTATTTCATCGAAAAACACATCCTTTGGAGCACCTATAAAGAAGAAAAGAAAGGCATCGTCGTGGTTTACGCCTCCATGTACGGCGGCACCGAAAACATCGCGGAAATCTTCGCTTCCGGTCTCAACGACAAAGGCATCACCGACATCGCCGTTTACGACGCTTCTAAAACCCATCCTTCCTATCTCATCGGGGAAATCTTCAAATACAGCCATGTGGCCATCGCCTCCCCCACCTATAATGGCAATATTCATCCGGTCATCGAAACGCTCCTCACCGATATGGAGCATCTGGCCGTACAGAACAAAACCGTCGCCGTGATGGAAAACGGCACCTGGGCCGCGCAGTCCGGGAAGAAGATCAAAGCCCGTCTGGAAGAAATGAAAAATATCACCGTGCTGGAACCCACCGTCTCCATTAAATCCACAATGAAAGATGCTGAATGGGAAAGCATGAACGATCTGATTGAAGCCACCGCCGCTTCTCTCAAATAACAGGAGGTAACTATGGATACTACCGCATTGTTCCGCATCGGCTACGGCCTCTATGTAGTCACCGCCAACGACGGAAAAGACAACGGTTGCATCATCAACACCTTTTCTCAGATCACCTCGGAACCCAACCGTGTGATCCTCGCCGTGAACAAACTGAATCACACCCACGACATGATCAAGGCCACCGGCAAATTCAACGTTTCCATGCTCACCACCGCCGCGCCTTTCTCGGTCTTTCAGCATTTCGGCTTCCAAAGCGGCCGGGACACGGACAAGTTCGCCGATTGGAAAGACGCGGCCCGCAGTGAAAACGGCCTGCTCTATCTCAACAAATACACCAACGCCTATATTTCCGGCAAAGTCATTGACAGCATCGATTTCGGCACCCACACCCTCTTTGCCGCCGATGTCACCGACGCCGAAGTATTGAGCAATGAAACTTCCGTCACCTACGATTTCTATATGAAATCCATCAAACCCAAACCGAAAAAAACCAAGAAAAAAGGGTGGAGATGCCGGATCTGCGGTTACGTTTACGAAGGGGATGAACTGCCCAAAGATTACGTTTGCCCCCTCTGCAAGCACGGCGCCGAAGAATTTGAGCCCATCCCCTCGGATGAACCGGAAAAAGATCTGGCCGATCTGGCCGGCAGCCGCACCGAAGCCAACTTAAACGAAGCCTTTGCCGGTGAAAGCATGGCGAGGAACAAGTATACATACTTCGCGGAGCGAGCCAGACAGGACGGCTTTGAAGAAATCTCCGCCATCTTCGAGGAAACGGCTTCCAACGAAAAAGAACACGCCAAAATCTGGTATCAGCAGCTCCACGGCGGCGCCATGCCCGGCACCGCGGAAAATCTGTTGGCCGCCGCCTCCGGTGAAATGGATGAATGGACTTCCATGTATCCCCGGATGGCCGAAGAAGCCAGAGAAGAAGGCTTCAACGATATCGCCGCTCTCTTCGACCGTGTCGGAGCCATCGAAAAACAGCATGAAGCCCGCTACCGCGGCCTGCTGGAAAAGGTAGAAAAGGAAAGCGTCTTCACCGCCGATGAAGAAGTCATCTGGATCTGCCGCAACTGCGGTTTTGAATACATGGGCAAAACCGCTCCCACCATCTGCCCCGTCTGCAATTACGGCCAGAGCTACTTCGAAAAGAAAGTCCGCTGAACTTCATAAAAAAACAGAGAAGCTGTCTCAAAGGAGACAGCTTCTTTTTGTGTTTTCAGACAACATATGAGCCTTTATCGGCAACGGCAAAAAGATTCTTCTTATTTTGCCTTTACCACCTTTTCAATTGCTCTGATAATTTCTTCCGTCAACTCAATATACGATTTTGGAAAATGATTAAGAGTCGTTTGCACGGGATCGGATAATTGAGCAGAGGATGTTTTTCCCATCAAAATATAATCGGCAGACAGATTGAAACGATTGCAGATCTTAAAAAGAGTTTCCGTCGACATCCCCTTTTTCCCGTTTTCGATTTCAGCAAGGAATTGAGGCGAGATTCCGACCTGTTCCGCGAACTGTTCTCTTGTCATCTCCATTTGAGATCGAATCCGCCGAAGCCGTTTTCCGACTTGATCCAAGGATAATTCTTTCATCGCCTCACCTCCAACAATTGCATTATAACTATTGCTTTCAGCGTAATAAATAAGCTATAATATTGTTATTACGCTATTAGCGTAACCAAAAGTTGCAGAAAAATAATCGCGCAACCTCTAAGTGCAAAACTATCAACGGAAGTTGATAGTTTGCAACTTAAATGTACGCTATAATATTTTCCGAAAGGAGGAAACAATATGAACTTTTCAGAGAAATTATTGATGCTCAGGCATAAAAAAGGTATGTCACAAGAACAGCTCGCGGAAATACTTGATGTGTCCCGACAATCCATTTCAAAATGGGAATCCCAACAAACTCTGCCAGAACCCAATAAGATCATACTTTTAAGTGAGATATTCGGAGTATCCATTGACCAGCTTCTAAAAGATGATTTACCCATTACAGACAATGCAGAAACAGATAAAGACATCGAAATCATAGAAGATGTACCATCAACCATCAAACTTGATGTCATGTTCTGCACAAAATGCGGAAGAGAAAACCGTGCGGACAGTTCGTTCTGCGGCTATTGCGGCAATCCGTTTACTTCTTTTGTCACAGACCGAACGGAAATCGGTGGACTCACAAAAACGGATATGGACTTGGCATACTACAGAGCCAATCTGCAAATGCAGAAAAAAGCCTTGCAAATGCAGCAGATGGAATTAGAGGAAAAACGAAAACAAACGGAAAATCAAAACCGGCAGCTCCAACTCCAGCATAAACAGTATGAAGAGATGATGAGATGCCCCCGTTGCGGATCAACCTCATTGTCCGGCAACAAAAAGGGGTACGGTATCGGCAAAGGCGTTGTCGGAGCCGCGATTTTCGGACCGCTGGGACTGGTTGCGGGAAATATCGGCTCAAGCAAAGTCGTGGTTACATGTATGAAATGCGGCCATAAATTCAAACCGTATAAATAAAAGGGAGGAATTAAAAATGAAATATTGCTATAAATGCGGTAATCCAATGGAAGATGATATGTTGTTTTGCCAAAAATGCGGTACAAAAGTCAACGAACATTACTCTCAAGATGAAACATCTACCCAAGACACAAAAGAACACCCCTGGTCAGATCAAAAATATGAACAAAATTCAGAAGAAGCCCCTGCTTTTGCGACAGAGGAATCAAAGATATCTGATCAACCGCAACAAACACAACCACCGACAAAAACTTTACGAAAAAGCATGAAAATCGGGATGATTATATCCCTTATTTTTGCGGGGTGGATAGTATTGCTGGAAGGTTTTGCCGAAGATCAAATCGCTATAGCTATCGGTTGGGGAGGATTCTTTATCATCCTTGCCACAATGTTTCTTATCCTTGCCAAATCACCGAAGGAGAATCCATTTATTCTGAATCGACAGTTTGGTTTAAAAAAGAACTTATTTGTCATAGTTTCTATTGTAATTGCTTTTCTTTTCGCAACGCTGAGCATTACATTAATAGATAACGGCACAGCATCGCCAAGATATACAAACAGTGCCGCGCAATCTTCCGCTGAGGATCTAGAACAAAAAGATAATAAAGATAATTCCAAAGAAAACGAAACCGATAAAGAAAATGTCCCGGATAAAAAAGCCACATTATCCGATATCGAAAAATGGTACGAAAATCAAATTCCTGCTGTCAGCCAATCTCTTATAGAATATGCGCAAGCTGTGAACGGAATATCCAATGTGAATGTCACTGATGCAAAATTCCGCTTCGGCGAAGATTCCGGATGGTATGATTGTCATTACACCGTTTACTTTACATGCAAAGTAAATGGAGATGATTGCAAAGGCGAAGCAAGAGCTTTTCTGAAATATGATGATGATCAGCTCACATGGTTCCATTTTGAGATTTACAGAGATTCCGATTGGGCAACTTTGGTTGAACAATATGACGATTCTTATGACCAAATCATTGAAGATTACTACAAAGAATTAGAATCCACCTACAAATAACTCATAAAAAATAGAGAAGCTGTCTCAAAAGAGACAGCTTCTTTTTTTGCGGTGCGGCGCTTATTTTCCGGCGTTTTGTATGACAAAATCGGCAAAGCGACGGGCGGCATACGGCATGGTGGAGCGGTTTTTCCATGCCAGCGCCACTTTTCGTTTGGGCGCTTCCTTTACGGGCAGCACCGCCGTGCCGTGGACGAAGCCCCTTAACACATTGGTATAGAGAAAACTGATGCCCAGCCCCTGTTTGACCATGGCGAGAATCGTATAATCGTCGTAGATCCGATATTTGATCCGGGGAGAGAGACCCTGACGCCGAAAGGCTTCCAGCGGAACGCTGAACTCCCCTTCATCCAACAGGATAAAGGGCTCCTCGGTAAGGCGCGCCAGAGAAAGCTCCCCGGCGGCGGCCAGTGGATGATCCGAAGGCAGAACCACTATCATCTCATCTTCGTAAAGAAAATGGGTCTCCACTTCGGTCACGGCGTCCACATGGACAAAGCCCAGATCCACACTGCCTTCGGAGATCCACTGTTCAATACCAGTATAGTCGCCCTGACGCAGAACAAAGGACACCGTGGGATACTCCTTCAGAAAAGCTTTCATCAGCGGCGGCAGCATCGTCCGGCTGACACTGGTAAAAGTGCCGATACAGATGGTGGTATTTTCCAGCCCCGCCATTTCGTTCTCTTTTTGTTCCAGGGCCTTTTCGGCGGCGTAAACCCCCTGAATATAGGGAAAATACTCCTCGCCGTCGGGAGTCAGGCCGATGCGGTCCTTTTTTCGGTCGATCAGAGCCACTCCCAGCTCGTTTTCGATGGTTTTAATGGTCTGACTCACCGAGCTTTGGGAATAACCGAGGCATCGGGCGGCCTTGGTAAAACTCCCCAGTTCCAGAACTTTACAAAAAATACCGTATCGGGAAATCACTGTCGTTTCCTCCATCGTTTTTTCTTATGTTTCCATTATAATCATTAATTTTACTAATGCAAGACCTTTGTGGTATAATGCTTAGGCAATCAAGGAGAAAAAATACAGAAACATGGAAAAGATCACGTACTCTTTAAGAACCATTGAGAATAAAATCGCCTTTAAAAACGGACTGCGGGACGGGATTCCCATCGCTTTGGGCTATTTCGCCGTGGCCTTTTCTCTGGGGATTATGGCCAAACATTCGGGGCTTTCCCCTTTTCAGGGCTTTATCACCAGCGCCCTCTGTCTGGCTTCCGCCGGGGAATATGTGGGGTTCACCCTCATCGCCGCCGGGGCGACTTTTCTGGAAATCGCCGTGGCCACCCTGGTGACCAATGCCCGCTATCTTTTGATGAGCTGCGCGTTAAGCCAGCGCATGGAGCCGAAAATGCCCCTCCGCCACCGCCTCGGCACCGCCTTTTTCATCACCGATGAGATTTTCGGCATCACCATCGCGCGGCAGGGCTTTCTCAATCCTTACTATACTTACGGCGCGGGGGCCATCGCGGCGCCGGCGTGGGCCTTAGGAACTATGATCGGCGTCATCGCCGGCAATATCCTGCCGCTGAGACTCGTCAGCGCTTTCAGCGTGGCCCTTTACGGAATGTTCCTCGCCATCATCATTCCTCCGGCCAAAACCGATAAAATCATCGGCGTGCTGGTGATTTTAGGCTTCGCCCTGAGCTACGCCGCCGCCTATATCCCCTTCATCAGCGATTTTTCCTCGGGAACCCGCACCATCATCCTCACCGTGGTGATCTCTGCCTCCGCCGCGGCCTTTTTCCCCAAAAAAGACGATAAAGAGGAGGCCGCCCAATGACCACCGCTACCATCTATATTTACATTTTCATCATGGCCGCCATCTCCTACGCCATCCGCGTTCTGCCGGTGACATTGATCCGCAAACAGATTCAGAACACTTTTTTAAAATCGTTTCTCTATTACGTGCCCTATGTCACCCTGGCGGTGATGACCTTCCCGGCCATCGTCTACGCCACCCAGAGTCCCTATTCCGGCATCGCCGCTTTAATCGTCGGCGTTGTCGCCGCCTGGTTCGATTTCGGCCTTTTCAAAGTGGCCGCCTCCTGCTGCGGCGTTGTACTCCTGCTGGAACTTTTCCTCGTGTAAATCATGGTCATACATCAAATCCCCGTCCGACAGCGGACGGGGATTTTGTTATATCCGATCATGAAAACACAACAGCCCGGACACGAGCCGATTTCCTTTCACAAAAACAGCAGTACAATTTCTTTGGCCCAATTCAGCCACGACGGTACGACGGCATCCAGATACGTTCTCACAGCGGCGACGGACCCGGCGGAAACCTCGCCAATCTGCTGATACACACTGCCGGTGGCATGGCTGTCACCGAGAGCGACCATGGCCGTGGCGTGATCACCGAGGGCGAAATATTTTCCCACCGCCAGCGCGCCGGCGGCGAAATCACCGACAGCCACCGCGCCAAGGGAAACGATACCGAAACTGACGGCACCACAGGCAAGAATCCCCCCGGAGATACTGCCGGCGGCGAAAACACCAAGGACCAGCAAGCCAAAGGCCAACAAACCCAGAGACAGAAGCCCCAGAGAAATCACACCGAAAGAAAACAACCCCAAAGAGACCACGCCTCTGGCTTTCATGCCCACAGCGACGATGCCCCGGGCATTAAGCCCCAGCGCCACAACACCCCGGGCATTCCGGCCGATATGCCATAACGGCATCCCCCAGAGAATCCTTTCACTCTTCCGCTCCCGGATTCGGTTGGGAAACGCAAATCGCGCCTCTTTCGGAATATCGATTCTTTCCTCTTTTTCCCCGTCTTTCAACAATTCATCCAGGGAACAGTCAAAAAGCTCACTGATCCGTATCAGCTTTTCCGTTTCGGGATACGCCCGACCGCTTTCCCATTTCCCCACAGCCTGCCGGGAAACGCCGAGGATTTCCGCAAGCTGTTCCTGTGTATAATGATGTTCCTTCCGCAAAGCGGACAACCGGTCACCGAATGTCATTTCGCGTCCTCCGTTCTTTTTCTTCAAGGATAGCTTTTTTCACCGGAAAACGCCACCAATTTCCGGTCGCCATAGGGAAACTTCCGGTTGCCTTTCCCTTTTTTTCAAAATAAAGCTCCGGCGGAATCTCCGTCCTTGTCCTCTTCTTTCCGCGGGCGCAGAAAAGCCAAAAGCAACCCCCAAAGGAGCCAGAAGAAGGGCGCGGTGATGCACATCCGCATACCGAAAAAGGCCTGAATCAGATAGCCCAGCATCCCGGCGCCGCAAACGGCCGCTCCGGGGTTTTTCGGACTGTTCTTTAAAAAAGCAATGAACGACAGAACCAGAGCTCCCAGATAAGCTCCGAGCGCCAGTGCGCCTTCGTTGACGAGAATATTGAGGTATTCGTTATGGGCCGTGTCGATGAAAGCCCGGTACGTCACGCCGGTCTCCGCGTCGTAACGCTGAAATTCCGCCGTCATCCGCTGACCCAGCGTATCACAGCCGCCGCCGAAGAAAGGCCGCTCCGGCACGAGGGCAAGAACATTCCGCCAGATAAACAGGCGGCCGGTGCCGAAATCATCGTCCCATTCCCCGTGGAGCAGAACGTGAAGTTCATGAAGGGTGCCCTTTCCGAAGTCCCAAAGAAAGACGAAAAACAACGCCGCCAAAAGCAGACAGCAGATCAGCAAAAAGACGAGGATTCTCTTTTTTCTTTCCTTCATCAGGGCGAAGGGAACGGAAAGTACCAGACCACCAAAAACACCGACATAAGCCGCTGCGACTTTGGAAAGAACCGTCACAAGAATCACCGAAATCAGCGGAATCAGCAGAAAAAACCGTTTTTTCCCTTTTCCCCGGAAAAGAGCCACGGCAAAAGCCGGCGCCGCCAGAGAAAGAACCGCCGCCGCCAGATCCGCGTTGCCCACGGTGCCTAAAAACTCATAGCGGTAAGCCGTACCGGCATCGTAATAATTGAGCCCCTCGGGATAAAAGCCAAAGGGATTCAATCCCAGAAACTGCAAAAAGCAAATCAGGCAAAACGCCGTTACCGAAGCGGCGAAAATCCAAAGCAGATAGGGTCGGATCTCCGCGAAAAAAGAGACCAGCAATGCGGAAATCACATAGCAGGCCGCTATCAGCAGTCCTTCGTAACGGTGATAGCCGATGAGCGTATGGGGAAAATAAGGAGAGGCCACGGCGCTGACCGCGGTAAAGAGCATAAAGAGCAGAAGCAAACCGTGAACGGCGGTAAAACGGGGCCGGGAAAAACATTTTCCGGCTTTGCGCTGAAGCATACAGGCAAAAAAGACCGCGATCACATACAGACCGCAAAGAATCAAAAAAAGCGCGTATTTAAAATGGGTAATATCCGTATAGCCGCCCTCTCCCACCAAAAGCAGAAAGACGGTGGCCATCGCCGCCAGAAAAACCGCCGTGACACGCTGGGGCGTAAAATCAGAAAAATTCATAAAATCACAGGTCCCTGAAAATATTTCTGTTACTATTATAAAAGAGAATCGGCTTCAGGACAAGAAAATTCCATAAAAAAACAGCATATCCCCGGCGGAAAAAGCCATCCTATAAAAAGAGACAGTGATGATTCCGGCCAAAAAACAGCTGCGCGGCAAGGATCATCCGCTCTAAGACCGAAAGAGGAGTACGTTTTATGAAAAAATTGATGACGTTCCTTCTGGTCCTCTGCCTTTGTTTCTCCTTTGCCGCCTGCGGTTCCAATACGGCGAAGGATACAACCAACGATACGAATAATATCGTAGAAGACGCCACCGATACCGGTGAAAACGTGGTGGATGACGCCGTAGACGCCGGAGAAGATGTCGTGAATGAAACAAGAGACGCCGTTGATGATGTCGGTGACGGTGTTAAAGACATGGTAGATGACGGGAAGGACGCGGTAGATTCCACAACCGACCAAAATCAGACCACCCGATAAAACGGGAAGCGGCCAGGGAAACCGACAGGGAGTATCACCCCAGATCGGCTTCCCCGTAAGCCACGGGCAAGGTTCCTTAAAGGAACCTTGCTCTTTTTTTGTCCATTCATCGCAGGAAACAGGCTTTTTTTGAAATCTTTATGAAATCAATTGTCAAATCAAACGTTTTCCTTTATAATGAAGAAAAGGAGAAATTATGACAGAACGCGACTATTTATATGACAATATCAAAGGAATCCTCATCATTCTTGTGGTTCTCTGCCATTTCCTCGGCTATGCCATGATAAAAAGCGACACCGTTGTCCGCTCGTTTATCATTTTTATCTATTACTTTCATATGCCGTTGTTTATTTTTATTTCCGGCTATTTTTCCAAAAATCCGGATCGGGCCCGGGATACCGCTTTCCGCAATCTCTTCATGGTCTATATCGTGGCCCAGGTTTTCTGGATTATTTTCAAATATCTCACCAACGGCAGCACCCATTATATCGAGCATTTTCTCGACCCCGGATACGCCATCTGGTACATCGTTTCCCTGTTCTTCTGGCGCCTGTTCTTAAAAGACCTGCTCAAAATCAGATACATTCTGGTACTGTCTTTCATTGCCGCGCCGCTGATCATGTTTTTGAGCAACGCCGAAATGACGCTGGCCATCAACAAAACCATCGGTTTCCTTTTCTTCTTTCTGCTGGGATATTACACCCGCCAGGAACATATCGCCAAAATAAGAAGATTTCCCCAATGGGCCGCGTTCCTTCTCCTTCTGGCGATTTGGGGAGGGACCTGGCTTTTGATGACCAAAGGGATTCTGCCCTACGGCGGCACTAAAGCCGTGCTGATGCGCACCGCAAATATGAGCGATTACGCCAATCCCCTTTACGGCATGGCCGCATATTACCTCTCAGTAATCCCGGCGATGCTCTGCGGTGTTCTGCTCATCGCCGCTTCTCCCGGGAAAAAGACTTTTCTTGCCGACATCGGCGGAGACACCCTTCCCCTCTATCTCTCCCACACCTATTTTCTGATCCTCTGCGGTCTGCTTTTCGACGCCGTTTCCATTTCTCACGGAATGAAATACGCCATTGTCATCACCCTCAGCGCGGTACTGATCGCTTTATTCTCCACCAAAATCTACCGCCGCGGTTTCCACGCCGTCTATCAATTTTTCATCGGCTGGATTTATCCGAAATCCAAACAGAAAAAGAGTATAAATAACGAAGCTTAAACGGACAATCCTTCTCTTCACGATTCTCCCGTCTTTTCCCTTTTTGCGCTGCCTGGCCTCTTGGGAAAAGACCCGGAAATGCCACATTCCCTCCGGTAACAGTATCGGCGGCACCGCTTAAAAGAGGTATCCATACAGCGCCGGCTTTTACCTTTTCTGTCTGAACAGCTTGTTAAACTCCCCGGAAAACGCATATCATAACGTTACCGGCGAAATCATATCTCACGAAAGAAGTGTAAATTTAAAATGACCAATGAAGAAAAACAATTAAGCGGCGACGCCATCGTCCGGCTTTTAACCATCATGGAAAAGCTCCGGGGCGAAAACGGCTGTCCCTGGGACAAGGAGCAGGATCATCTCACGCTCCGCAAATACCTCATCGAGGAATGTTACGAAGTCATCGACGCCATCGACCGCGCGGACGATGAGGATCTCAAAGAAGAACTGGGCGA
The DNA here is from genome assembly GCA_051866595.1 of Clostridia bacterium. Taxonomy (GTDB): domain Bacteria; phylum Bacillota; class Dehalobacteriia; order UBA7702; family UBA7702; genus UBA7702. Next base: position 1,074 of record JBJDXI010000077.1, on the reverse strand, counting down.
CCTGCTTTTGCAGGTAGTATTCCACGCCCAGCTGGGAAAAGAGCGCGAAGTTTTCACCTTTAACGAAGTGGCCGACGGCATCAGCGAAAAAATGGTGCGCCGCCACCCCCATGTCTTCGGCGACATCCACTGCGATACCTCCGATGAAGTTCTCGTCAACTGGGCCGCCATCAAGGATGAGGAAAAGAAGAGCAAGGGCAAAACCGCCCGCCGGCTGGATATTCCCGCCACCTTCCCCGCCCTTTACCGCGCCCAAAAGGTGCAGAAAAAAGCCGCCGAAGTGGGTTTCGACTGGAGCGAAAGCGACGATGTCAAAGCCAAGGTGGAAGAAGAAATCGGTGAGGTACAAGACGCCATTGAGGGCAGCGGCAATATCAAAGAAGAAATCGGCGATCTGCTTTTCGCCGTGGTCAACTGGAGCCGCTTCCACCACATCGACGCCGAGGAAGCTTTAAGGGAAAGCACCGAAAAATTCCGCCGCCGTTTCTACGCCATGGAAGACGCCATCGCCAAAGACGAAAAAGATTTAACGGAAATGTCCCTTGCGGAAATGGACGCTTACTGGGATAAAATAAAAACAGAAGAATAACCGCATAAAGAAAACCTCCTTCGGGCAAACTGAGAACAGTACGATACCGACCGAAGGAGGATCTTATGACAAAGAACGAAGTCATCGCCGCCGTTGCCGAAAGCAGCGGCATGACGAAAAAAGATACGGAAACCATCATCAACGCCCTGGGCGAAGTCATCAAAGAGACCTTAGCCAAGGGCGAGGAAATCCGCTTTATCGGCTTTGGCAGCTTTGAGGTGAAAGAAAGGGCCCAGCGTAAGGGCCGCAACCCACAGACCGGGGAGGAAATTCACATCCCCGCCGCCAAAGTTCCGGTGTTCAAATGCGGCAAGCTGCTGAAAAGCGCCGTAAACAACGAAGACTGAACAAAAAGGAAGAAAAAAGATGAGATTGGATAAGTACTTAAAGGTGAGCCGCATCATCAAACGGCGCACCGTCGCCAAAGAGATCTGCGAGGCCGGGCGGATCATGGTCAACGGCCACACGGCCAAAGCCGGCCACGA
>JBJDXI010000076.1:0-2420 GCA_051866595.1 Clostridia bacterium | reverse complement strand
TTTATTATCAGAGCTATCACCGCGGCGTTCCCGACGCCGATTTAAAGGTCATCGGCGAAGCCGATACCACTGGCACCGAGATTACCTTTATTCCCGATCCCGAAATTTTCAGCGACGTGGCCTCCACGGCTTTCCAGACGCCGATTCTCGTCCGCCGTTTGAGAGAGCTGGCTTACCTCAACAAAGGTGTTTCCATCCGCATCAAGGATGAACGCACCGGCAGCGACCAGACCTTCCATTACGAAGGCGGGATCCAGGACTACGTCACCGGCTATATCAATCACAACAAAACCCCTCTCCATCCCGTGATTTATTCCTCGGCCAAGAGAGACAGTTTTGAAGTGGAATTCGCCATCCAGTATAACGACGGCTACAAGGAACAGATCTATTCCTACGCCAACAACATCCATACCCACGAAGGCGGCACCCACGAAACCGGCTTCAAAACGGCGCTGACCCGGATCATCAACAACTACGCCCGTCAGAATAACATCTTAAAGGCCAAAGACGCCAACCTCGGCGGCGACGACGTCCGGGAAGGCATGGCGGCAGTAATTTCCGTCAAAGTGCTGGAACCCCAGTTTGAAGGCCAGACCAAAACGAAGCTGGGGAACCGGGACATCGCCACGGCGGTGGACGCCATCGTGACGGAATTTCTCACCACCTATTTTGAGGAACATCCCAAGGTGGCCAAGGACATCATCAACAAAGCCACCCAGGCCTACCGCGCCAGAGAAGCGGCGCGCAAAGCCAGGGAAACCGCCCGGAAAAGCAACGCTCTGGAAAAAACCACCCTCCCCGGCAAGCTCACCGACTGCTCCAGCAAGGACCCCAGCGTCAGCGAGCTGTTCCTGGTGGAAGGGGACTCCGCCGGCGGCTCGGCCAAACAGGGGCGCAACCCCGAAATTCAGGCCATTCTGCCCCTGCGCGGGAAAATCCTCAACGTCCAGAAAGCCCGCATCGACCGGATCATGGGCAACGCTGAAATTCAGGCCATGCTCACCGCCATGGGCACCGGCCACGGCAGTGAATTTGATTTGAGCAAGGCCCGGTATCACAAGCTCATCATCATGACCGATGCCGACGTCGACGGCGCTCACATCCGCACCTTGCTTCTGACGTTTCTGTTCCATTATATGCCGGAGCTCATCGAAGCCGGCTATGTCTATATCGCCCAGCCGCCCCTCTATCGCGTGCGCAAGGGCAAATCCTCCCAGTATGTCTTTGACGACGCCGAGCTGGAAGAATTGAGAAAAACCTGGAAGGGCAGCTCCGACGTGACGGTGCAACGCTTCAAAGGTCTCGGTGAAATGAACCCCGAAGAGCTCTGGGAAACCACCATGAACCCGGAAAAACGCTCCATGCTCCAGGTCCATCTGGAAGATGAAAACCGCCTCGTCGCCGAGGAAATCTTCACCATCCTCATGGGGGAAAAGGTGGAACCCCGCAGAGAATTCATCACCAACAACGCCCGCTACGTTCAGAATCTTGATATTTGAGAAAGGAGAAGCTCATGTCCGAAGAAAGTTTGAATACCGCCAGCATCTCCCCGATCGAAATTGAGAAGGAGATGAAAAAATCCTATATTGATTACTCCATGAGCGTCATCGTGGGCCGGGCTCTTCCCGACGCCAGAGACGGATTGAAACCCGTTCATCGCCGTATTCTCTATTCCATGTTTGAAAACGGCATCACCAACGACAAACCCTATAAAAAATGCGCCCGTGTGGTCGGGGACGTTTTGGGGAAATACCATCCCCACGGCGACAGCTCCGTTTACGACGCTCTCGTCCGTCTGGCTCAGGACTTCACCGTGCGCTATCCCTTCATCGACGGTCACGGCAACTTCGGCTCCATCGACGGCGACTCCGCCGCCGCCATGCGTTATACCGAAGCCCGTCTCGATAAAATCTCCCTGGCCATGATGACGGACATCAACAAGGATACCGTCGATTTCATGCCCAACTACGACGAAAGCGAAACGGAACCGGTGATCCTGCCGGCCCGTATCCCTTCGCTCCTCATCAACGGCTCCTCGGGGATCGCCGTGGGCATGGCCACCAACATTCCCCCCCACAATCTCGGCGAAGTGGTGGACGGCACCATCGCTCTGATGGAAAACCCGGATATCGATGTCGCCGGACTGATGAAATACATCAAAGGGCCGGATTTTCCCACCTACGGCAGTATCATGGGGAGAGAAGGCATTCGGGAAGCCTATACCACCGGCCGGGGCACCATCAAAATGCGGGGGAAAGTCAACATCGACACCACCGACAGCGGCAAACCCCGGATCACCATTACGGAACTGCCCTATCAGGTCAATAAAAAGAACCTCATTGAAACCATTGCCGAGCTCCACCGTGATAAGAAGATCGACGGCATCACCGCCGTCAACGACCTTTCCGACCGCAACGGCA
>JBJDXI010000075.1:0-2424 GCA_051866595.1 Clostridia bacterium | reverse complement strand
GAAGCAGATACAAAGCCGTTGATTTACTGATGTGGCAGATTTGATAGAGTTGGTCCTTAGTAATAATATCCGGGATTAAATCCCAGTTGATTGCGGTTTCATCCATAGCAATACACCTCGTAAATATTTTAGTCGGTGCGGGTCTTTCCTGTGTATTGCCGTTGTTGATGTGGCCATTCTGTTCTTTCCGCAGTTCTTTCCAAAATAGTGCCTGTTCTTTCCAAAAACAGCGAAAATGCCGTTATTCGAACTTTCCTTATTTCTCGGGATTTCTGCGACGCAACCGCCAAAAAAGCCTTAATTATCAAGCTTTTCGGCAAATACAAAGTTGCCCGAAACCGCCTTCAAAAATCACTAAACAACCATTGACCCATAAAACTCGAAATCAGTTTGTCGGTAACACCGGCACGTGGGTTCGAATCCCACCCACTCCGCCATAGAAAAGAGACTCTCACAAAGTGAGGGTCTTTTTTCTATGATAGCTTATTGGAAGGGATTCGAAGTTTATGCCCGGCAGGGTAAATCCCACCCACTCCGCCATAGAAAAGAGACCTTCACACAGTGAGGGTCTTTTTTCTATGATAACCTATGGGGAGGATTCGAAGTTTATGCCCGGCAGGGTAAATCCCACCCACTCCGCCATAGAAAAAGAGACCTTCACACAGTGAGGGTCTTTTTTCTATGATAGCCTATGGGGAGGATTCGAAGTTTATGCCCGGCAGGGTAAATCCCCCCCACTCCGCCATAAAGAGAAAGATCCTACGAAGTAGGGTCTTTTTCTTTATGACAGCATATATAACAAAACTTTTCTCGTGCTATTCATTTGAAGGGTATATAATATGGAAAACCGATCTTTCCCATCGAAAAGGAGCTGATACAATGAAAATAGCGAAACTATCAAAACTCATCATGCTGACGATCATGACCTTTCTTCTCATGACGGCGGCGGTGTATGCCGGGGATGGATCTGATCCGCAGTCCATGGCTGATCAGATTGAGGCTTATACATCAAGTTTTACCACCGAAAACATTACATCAAAGATCACCGAATACGGTACTCTCACTTCGGACGGCGTGAGCGGAGAACAGGTAACAGAAATCAATAACGCCGAAGACCTGAAGGCTTTTGCCGAATCGGTCAATCACAGCGGCATGGATTATTCCGGGGTTACCGTTAACCTGAGAAGCGATATCGTCTGGGTCAACTCCGCCGAATGGACGCCGATCAAAAAATTCAACGGCACATTTAACGGCAACGGTCATACGATCGCCGATTTTGGGAAGCCTTTCTTCCGCTTCATCGGAAAGACCGGCACGGTATCGGGTCTTCACATGAAAGGCGATATCAATGCCGATGGCAATGTGGGCAGTGTGGCCATGATGAACCTCGGAACGATCGCTGAATGCACTTTCGACGGAAAGATCGAATCCGCGGATCTTCAAAGCACCAGCACCATGGATACCGGCTGCGGCGGTATTGTGGGCATCAACACAGGGATCGTTAAAAACTGCAGCACCGCCCAAGGCTCCTCCGTCAGCAGAACCGGATCCATGGTCGGCGGGATCGTCGGCCTGAATCTCACCATGAATGACTCACTGAACGGAGCCGGGATCTTCGGATGTACAAACAGAGCCGATGTCCGCTGCGTTTCCGGTGAAGGACCTCTGTGCGGAAGCGCCGCCGGTATTGCCGGCGCGCATCTGGTATATGTGGATGCCAAAGACATCCCGGCCCTCGGATCCCAGGTCAAGGACTGCGTGAATTACGGAAGCGTTGAATGCGGCGGTTCCGTTGCCAGCGGGATCATCGGCATCGCCTCCGACGCCAAGATCGAAGGTTGCACAAATTACGGCAATATCACCCAGAACGTAATGGGACTGTGGTCCGCCGGGATCGTCGGCAGCATGGATCAACGAATGAGCTATAAATTGGTGACCGACAAAAGCAATCTGATCTACGTAAAGAGCTGTGTCAACCACGGCACCATCAAAGGGCTCACCCGGGTCGGCGGAATTATCGGCGGCGACGAACCCTTCAGCGGCATCAATTATCTGGGATTCATTGAAAACTGCGTCAACACGGGGGATATCGAATCCACCGGCTTTACCGGCGGTATTTCCGGATACAACCGCGGAACCATCACACAGTGCATCAATACGGGTTCCGTATCCACCGATATCCGAGACATCAGCAAATCCGATGGTGAAAGCTGGAACGCCGGCGGCGGGATCGCCGCGAAAACCTTCAGCAGTATCAAGGAATGCATCAATATCGGCACGGTCACCATCACGGTCGATGAGCCTCTGACCTATTCCACGGCAACCGGCGGCATTGCCGGCGTATTCGGCGGCGGCGATATCACCGATTGCTACAGCAGCGCTCCCGTATACGGCAATCATATCAACAGCATGGAAGACGGATAC
>JBJDXI010000074.1:0-12403 GCA_051866595.1 Clostridia bacterium | reverse complement strand
ACATGTGGAAGCCGGATTGCGTACGGATAATATCTGGTCTCCCTATCCGGAAGAGTTTAACCGTCAGGCCATCGGGCTGACAGCGGAGTATCATTTCGCGCCTACCAATACAGCCCGTGAAGTATTGCTGAAAGAGGGGAAGAACCCGGACAGAATTTATGTAACTGGAAATACGGGGATTGATGCCCTGTTCCATACCATTCGGAAGGATTTCTCTCATCCGGAAATCGAATGGGCAAGGGGAAGCCGCCTGATTGTATTGACGGCCCACAGAAGAGAAAATCTCGGTGAACCAATGCGGAAGATGTTCCGGGCGATACACAGGATTATCGAAGATTTCCCTGATGTAAAGGTTCTTTATCCCATTCACATGAATCCCATAGTACGGGAAATCGCGGCAGAAGAATTTGGAAGCAGCAACCGCATGCGGATTATTGAGCCGCTGGATGTCGTAGCGTTTCATAACCTTATGGAGGCCAGCTACCTCATCATGTCCGACAGCGGCGGAATCCAGGAAGAAGCACCTGCGCTGGGCAAACCGGTCCTCGTGATGCGGGATACAACGGAACGCCCGGAGGGAGTGGAAGCCGGCACATTGAAGCTGACAGGTACCGAAGAAGATACCATTTACGCGGAATGCCGCAAGTTATTAACCGATCCGAAGATTTACAGCCAGATGAGTGAGGCCAAAAATCCTTACGGAGATGGAAAAGCAAGTCAGAGAATCAGAGAAATCCTGGAGGAATTCCATGGGTAACCGTCCCCCCAGATACCGTCGTTTCTCGCTGATTGGATTGGTTATAATCATCGCTGCCGTCGGTTATTTAGGCGCGGATGCGGTATTCAGAGAAATAAACGCAGCGAAATACACTCCCAGCCTGAATTGGATCGAAACCGTTTTGATCCGGGAAAAACAATGGATTCTTAAGAACCAGGGGGACAATGGCGAGATTTACATGAACGGTGAGGCTGCCGGCAATATCAATCCGTATTTCTCCTGCCAAGCAGCTCTGGGGCTCCTGGAAAACACCGGAGATCAGAAAGCCACAGACGCGGAAGTTTATGCTGTCTGCCGTTATCTGAACTGGCATACAAAGCTGCTTCTTGAATCCGATGGGCTTATGGGAACTTACCAGAAGCAGGGAGACACCCTGGTGCGGACAGGCAAGGCGGACTCAGTTGACGCATATCTGGGGATGTATCTGGAGCTTCTGGGGCGGTATCTGTTAACAGCAGAAAGCGCGGATGGTCTGACCGGGTGGAAAGAAGGCGTTAATCTGGCGGTTGATACACTCTGGGAGCTGACCGTCGACGGATTGACCTGTGTTTCCTTTGAGAATGAAACAAAATATCTGATGGACAATCTGGAAGTCTGGAAGGGTCTGACTGTATTGGAGGAATGCTTCCAGAGCCAAGTATTGTATGCCGATGATCTCCGGGAGCTTTCCGAGGTCAGAATAAGAGCAAATACCCTTCGGGCTCAAATGGAAGTCAAAATTCCGGAAGTGTTCTGGAACAGCAAGAATCAAAAATGGCGTGTGATGGCAGAGGATAACGACTTTGACAGCACAAAATTTTACCCTGACGGTATTGCGCAGGTATATCCGTTGATTTTTGATTTCCCGGTAAATGACCATAAAGCTCAAAAGGAGCTGTACCAGGCCTTCACAGAAAATCTGCGGTGGCAGAATATTCCCCGGGATGAAACCTGCTTTGTCTGGGCTATGGCTGGAATGGCTGCTGTAAGGACAAACGATGTGATAAATCTGCAAACATTTCTGGAAAAATATGATTCCATGTTTGCATTCGCGCGAAAATACCCCCTGTATACCGGGGAAGCCGGATGGGTCTGCCGGAATTGTGCCGGACTTTACAGGATTTATTCCACCGAAATGAACAGGCATCTTTTTTTCCCGGCAGAAACGTGAAGCCGGTAAGTGACAGACGGTTCCGGACGCAGGAAAATGAAAGCACAAATCAAAAGCAGGCCGTCCCATGTGGTATAGCCTCAGATTATGGACCCCCCCAGTTTTGCTTGACGCAATGCTGGGGGTTTCTTCACAAAATGACCGGACAAGCCCGGTCATTTTGCAAACGCTCAACCACATGTACCTTGACGGAATAAATTGCGGGGTTGTGTATGCCTCCCGCAAAAATCACCCCGACCGGCGAAATTGAGCAGCGATTTCGCTGAGATTAAGCAATGGGACCGCCCGGATTGAGCAGTCCCACCGCTCTGGTTGCGTATGGACAGGGTTGAGATGCTAAGGTACTATAAGTGTGTCCCAACGACCTGCTTGGGTTCGTATAAGCTCTCCAAAGGGATAGCCTCGGAGAATCGGACCCTCGCGGGAGCCGGATATCCTTCACTCTTTCAATGAAAAGTAATTGCCAGAAGAAGTACATTGAAAGGATTATAGACCTTATATTTGTCTTTTAAACGCCTTCTGGCGGGGGTATAATAAGAAAAAAGTTGCTGAAAAGTCCATTTTGAAGCGCGGCAAGCAAACGGCGCATCAATCGTTTGCAAAAGGCACTGCAGGCAAAATCTAGCAGTTAAAAATGCAATTAACATTTTCATTATTTTCACTATCATCGAATTGATCGTAAAGCTGTAGTGCGGCGCCGGAAGGTATCGGGATCGTCTTTTTAAATCATCGGCGCTTCGTCGGGAACAAAGCAGGAAGCGCTGTTGCAGAATGATTCGAACAGTGATATGATTGGGAGTACGATGCCCCTTATTGACGGGCATCACCGGCCTTTTACATATGGAAGGAAAATTTGCGGGAGGTTTTTTATGAAACGATGCATCGTTATCCTGCTTTTCGCCGCCCTGATCCTTGGCGGCTGCGGCAGCGCGGAAAATAATGAAGAGAGCTACCTTCAGATCACCGCCGAAGAAGCGGCGGAGCTCATGGCGGAGGAAACGGATTATATCCTTCTGGACGTCCGCACCGAGGAGGAATTTGAGGCGGAACATATTCCCGGGGCGATCTGCGTGCCCAATGAGACCATCGGCACCGACGCCATCCCGGAACTGCCCGATAAGGATCAGACCATCCTCATCTACTGCCGCAGCGGCAACCGCAGCAAGGACGCCGCGGAAAAGCTGGTTCAGCAGGGCTATACCCATATCATCGAGTTCGGCGGCATCAACGACTGGAACGGTGAAACCGTTTCCGGAGAGGAGGAATAAAAAATGTCCAAAAAAATCGCTGTTTTATCCGATACCCACGGTCTGCTCCGCCCGGAGGTTCTGGAAACAATCCGGGGCTGTGACGCCATCCTGCACGGCGGCGACATCAACAAACAGGCAATTCTTGACGAGCTGGCGAAGATCGCCCCGGTCTATGCGGTCCGGGGCAACAACGACAAGGACTGGGCGGAACATCTGCCCGAAACCTTGACCTTTCAGTGCGAGGACTGCCGTTTCTTTATGGTCCACAACAAAAAGTTCGTGCCCAAAGACCTTGACGGCGTCGACGCGGTGATTTTCGGTCATTCCCACAAATATTCGGAACAGGAGATCGACGGCCGCCTCTGGCTGAATCCCGGCAGCTGCGGCAAGCGGCGGTTCGATCAGGAGATCACCTTCGCCATCCTCACCGTGGAGGGCAAAACCATCTCCGTGGAAAAAAGAACCGTACCCCATTCATAAATCATTCTGACAGCATCCTCCGCGGCATCCCGCCGCGGATTTTTTTATGGTTTTCCCGATGAAAACCGAAAGATCACATCATCCTTCTTGTTTTGACCGGACATTCCCGGCAGCCAATGAAAAGAAAACCTCTCCGTATTTTCATATCCATCTTCTGAAAATGACCATCCTGCCGATGGTCATTTTTTGAATAGCCACCATTTCACCTCGTACCAAAGGGATAACATTCCCTCAAAGAAATTCCCCGGCGGGCCGGATTTTCCGATTTTCCCGGAAATATCGGAAATATCGGTACGGGCAAGCCGTAGGAAGCAGGGAATGTATAAAATTTGATGCTTTTTTGCAAGAAATGACCATATCAAAAACTGCAAAAATCAAGAATTGATTATTTTGTAAAAACTGCAATTATTTTATAATAGCCCCATGAGTTTTTTCAGGATTCGACGAAAAAACAAAGAGAAATACAAAAGATAACAGGAGGCTACTTGTATGGAGAAAGAAAAATTCTTTACTCTGCACACAGAAGAAATGCTGGAATACCAGCCCTTCGGCGCCCAGGCTCTCGTAACCCTCGACGGAAATCTTACCGCCGCCGCCGACGGTCTGGGTAAAATCGCGGAGAGCATCAAAGAAGGAATGCTTTACACCCAGATCAAAAACGTGGTGGAAAATCAATACGACATCGGCAGACTGGTCGGAATGTATCAGATGTTCGGCGGCTACGTCAATTTATCCTTCGCCATTTATACGGAAAAAGACGGCCAGCGCCAGACGTGGATGATCCGAAAATATAAAAAAGGAAAAGAACTGGGCCCGCTGCTTTTTGAGCACAAGCTCCTTTCCTATTCTTATGATCACGGTTTCAGCATCGGCTGCCGACCGATCCCGGCGAAAGACGGCAGAACTTATTATACGGAAAAGGTTCAGTATCCCGACGGTGAATTTGAAGATGTTTTTGCTATTTTCAATTTCCTCGACGGCGTATCCACTTACAGTTGGATCGGTAACTGGGCCGATGAAGGAATTCCGGCCAACGTATACCTCACCGCCGCCCACAACATGGCGATGTTCCACAGCTCGGTCCAGGGCTTCGATCCCGGTGAACTTCACGGGGACAATATCATGGACAGTGAGGATATTCTCGTCAATGACCTGATCGCGAAATTCCCGGAAACGTTAAAACGTTTCCGCAAAGTTTACGCGGAAAACAGCGGAGAAGACGTGTTTACGGAAATTTTCGATGATTCCTATGATTTTATGAAGGAAATGTGCGAAAAATCCACCATTCCCCGGGCGGATTACGACACGATGATGAAATGCGCCTGCCAGTGCGATTTCCATCCCGCCAACTTCAAATACGATGAAAATCACAATCCGATTTCCAGCTTTGATTATGATATGTCCAAAATGGATTCGAGACTTTTTGAAATCGGCCTCGCTCTCCATTACTGCTTCGCCTCCTGGAAATCGGCGACCAACGGCGTGATGGATATTGAAAGAGCCCGGGCCTTCGTCGGCGAATACATCAAAGCGACGGAAGATTATGACAATCTGGAACCGCTGACGGAAACGGAAAAGAAATATCTCTATGAAGTCACCGTTCAGGGTTCTCTCTATGACATTGCCTGGTGCACCTCGGCCTATTCCTACGACGCCACTCTCGATCCCTATGAATATCTCTACTATATGCAGCATTTAATCAGCTCCCTCCATTGGATCGACGACCATGAAACCGAATTCCGCGAAGCGATGAAAACGCTTTGATCCGGACATAAATTTTACAGCCCCGAAAGGAGAAATTATGGCACTCGCAAACAGACTCAGAGTCCTCACCGAAGATGATATGCAAAACGTCCATGAGAAAGTAGTGAAGCTGCTTTCTGAAAAAGGCATGGTCTTTCAATCCGATTCGGCGGTGGAAACCTTCCGCGCCCACGGCGCCAAAGTGGAAGACCACACCGTGTTTATTCCCAGAGAAATGCTGGAAAAAGCGTTATCTCAGGTTCCTTCCGAATTCAAGCTGGAAGCGATGAATCCCGCCAACAACGTTATGGTGGGACAAGGTCTCCTCATTCATCCCGCCGGCGGTGAGGTTTTCGTTGCCGATTACGAAGGAAACCGCCACACCCCCACCTTAAAGGATTTCAAAGATCTGCAGAAAGTCTATCAGGCCTGCGATAATGTCAATATCGCCGGTTTCCAGCCCCTGAGCCCCATGGACGTGGATGAACGGGTCAAAGGTTTATACTGCACCCTCAGCTCCATGCAGGCCTGCGATAAACCGATTCTCAGCCCTATGGAACTGGATACCGTGGAACAGAAGGAAGAATGTCTTGAGCTTTTCAATATTGCTTACGGCAAAGAAAACTATCTGGAGGATCATTACCTCACCTGGCACGCGGTATGTCCCAATTCCCCCTTCCTCTGCTCGGAATTCGTCTGCGACGGAATCCGTGTTTATGCCGAGCATAACCAGCCAATCATCATCGTATCGGCGCCCATGACAGGGATTACCTCCCCGGTCTACCTCTATTCCACGTTGATTCTTTCCCTGGCCGAAATGCTCTCCTGTCTCGTATACGCCCAGCTGATCCGCCCCGGCGTCCCCGTGGTGCTTTCCGCCTCCCTCACTTACGGCAATATGCGCTACGCCACCTGGGAATGTGCGGCCCCCGATACGGCAATCATGCTCTGCGCCTCCATTCAGATGTTCCGCGATTTCTATCACACCCCCGCCCGGGCCCAGACCGGCGTTACCAGCTCCAAATGTATGGACTATCAGGCAGGGATGGAAACAATGCAGAGCTTTATGACTTCGGCCCTGGCCGGGGTAAACCTTACCAGCCAGTCGGTGGGTACCCTCGCCAACCTGATGACGTCTTCTCTGGAAAAAACCGTCCTCGACGATGAGCTCATCTCCAGAGTACGCCGTTTCCTGGAAGGAATGGATACCTCGGAAGAAGCCGCGGGGATGAAAGATCTGATGTCCGCCAATCCCTGTCAGGATTTCATGACCAGCGAATCCACGCTGATGCACTTCCGTGACGGCTGGCAGCCCATCGTTTCCGACTGGCGTTCCATTGACGCCTGGGAAGCCGACGGCAAAAGAGACATTACCTATTCCGCCCACCGGAAGGTCGAAAAGATTCTGGCCGAAGCGCCGGACAGCCTTCTCGATCCGGAACAGGAAAAGGCAATGAAAGAATTTATCAGAAAAATTGAGAAAAAATAATCACAGCTGTTAAAACAAAAGGGATAATGCATCCGCTATGGATTCTCTGAATAAAATTTGTATGTTTTTCTTAAAAATTCATTATTTTCCCGCGATCATGCGCTATAATATATGTTATCCTGTGCGCTGAACGTCCGTCCCATGATTCCGTCATTTTTAACGAAAGGAAAAATAATGAGCAACAAAAAAGTATTTTTCGGATTGTTATCGATACTTATCGCTTTGGGTATTCTCATTTCTCTGGCCGTTTATACCATGATACCTCATCTAAAGGGAGTGAGGCTGTTTTTTCTCGGCGTAATCTACGCGCTGGTTTTAACCGCCGCCGTCATTTGCGGTATCGCTCTGTATAAGATCCGATCTGAAAAAGCTTCCGGTTTACCGGAGCTGAAAACAGTTCCGGTAAACCGATACCACGAATCCGTTTTCAGTCTCAGAGATGAACTTCTTTTTGACCGGATTCTGATTCGGGTCATCAAAGGAACCTGTGATGATTCCGACGCCCTCGCCTATGAGCAGCTGATTCGGAATCTCACCTCCCTTGACCTCAATAAAAGTCAGTTCCGGCTGGTGATCTTTATGCCCGATACCCAGCTGGATAATACATACGCCCTTTACCGGGCCTGCAGTAATTATTTCACCGAGGCCGCCAACGGCCATCTCAAGCTGTATTTTCTGGAAATTGACGGCTTTCTCGTCGCCATCTGTTTTCCGATGGAAGGCGACGTCTTTGAAGAACAATCCTCATGGCTGGAAATGACGAGGTACATCAATTACGTCCGCTATAAAATCGATGAAACCTTCGATATCACGCTTCATATCTCCGCCGGCGGCCGGCATACCACCGTCAACGGACTGGCAAAAGCTTATAACGAAGCGCTGATTGCCAATAAATATCAGGAAATCTTTGAAGATGACAGCAGTATCGTTTTTTACAACAATCTGGAAAAGGATGATACAAACAATCCGGCAACTTATGACGACATTTGGTATGACACGGAGCGCAAACTCATCGCGGCGGTGGTCAATACCGATTTTTCCGAAGCCCGCCGGGAAATGGAAAATCTCTGCGATCAGATCGGAGCCTGCTCTCCGGATACATTCCACCTGGTGAAATACAGGGCCTTCGGCGTTATTAACAGCATTTGCATTGAAATCTCGAAAAACCTTGTTTTTCAGAAAGAACTGCTGAATCTGAAAAGCCTCTACTCCATTTCCGCCAGCGGAAACATATCGGAACTGATCAGATCTTTCCGGCAAAGTTACACCATGATTGAAAACATCCTGATCGCCGGAAATGAATCCAGCGACCTGAACGTCAGCAAACGGATCAAGGATATTCAGCAATTCATCCGCGATCACTATTCCGACACGGATCTCAGCGTTGTTTACATCGCCGATAAGTTCCATATTACACCGGCCTACCTTTCCAGAATTTTCAAAAAGGAAATCAATATCGGGCCGGCGGAATATCTGCAAAGGGTTCGGATTGAAGCCGCGAAAAAGCTCCTGATTCAACAGGAAATGTCCATTCACGAAATTTCCGAGGCCGTGGGGTACCAATACATTCTGACTTTTAACCGGACTTTTAAAAAACATACCGGCATCACGCCGACACAATTCATTGAACAGAATTCATAATCATCCCCGATGAAAGCGAACAGCCATATTATTTTTCTCGATTTAATAAATGAGAGGAGTTTTTATTATGGCTATCAACAACGATGCTTTTAAGAAAAATGCCTACAAATCAAAGAAATCGGCATTTTTCAGAAAGGGCGTGGTCATTGCCCTCGCATCCGGTCTCCTTTACGGTTTCTACTCCGCGTTCCTGACCCAGGGGACCTCCAGCGGAATCTGGGTGGATTTCTATTCCAATCCTTTACTCTCCGCTTTCTTTGTAACCTACGTACTGGGGGCCATCATGAGCGCCCTGAATGACACCTTCGCCGCCATTACCATGCTGATCAAGTCCTTTATCCGGGGCACCATCGGAGATGTTCTCCGCTGTCTCAAAACAAAACCCGGTGTCATCATGATGTGCTGCGGTCTGGCCGGCGGTCCCATCGCCACAACGGCCTATGTCATCGGCCTGGCCATCGCCGGCCCCATTGCTGCCCCGATCAGCGCCCTCTGCTCCGCCATCGGCGCGATTCTCGGCCGCTTCGTTTTCAAACAGAAACTGAACTTCCGCATGATCTGTGGGATTATCATCTGCTTCGTGGCGGCGGTCATTCTCGGCGGAACGGCCTTCCTTGAAGAAGGAACCAGCTTTATCGGCTGTGTGATCGCTTTCTTCGCCGCTCTCGGCTGGGGCTTTGAAGGCTGCGTCGGCGGTTTTGGCACCTCCATGCTGGACAATACCATCGGCGTAACGATCCGCGAATGTACTTCCAGTATCGTCAATGTTCTGATTCTCATTCCCCTGCTTTCCTTCATGGCCGGAGATCTTACCGCCGGTTGGTCCTATTTCGGTAAAGCCCTCACGGACATCAGCGTCATCTGGATTATCGCCGGGGGCGTATGCTGCGCTTATTCCTTTATGTTCTGGTACAAAGCCAATTCCCGCGTCGGCGCGGCGCTGGGCATGACCTGCAACGCCACGTACTCTTTCTGGGTACCGCTCTGCTGCTGGCTGCTGATGGGCGTTATTATGGGTCAGGACGGCTGGGCCCTTACTCCCGTTCAGTGGGCCATGGCCATCGTTGAAGTGCTCGGGATCTGGCTGATTGCCATGAATCCGCTGGATCTTTTCAGAAAAAAGGAGGCGGCATAAGATGAGACCGTTAAACTACGCGATTTTAAAATACATGACCACCGTGGAAAAAGCTTCGGCTGTCGACGTGATCCGGGAATTAAAGCCCGAATACGGTAAATTCAAAATGCTCACCGAAGACAATGTGGTAGACGCCCTGATGACCGCGGAATCCAACGGTCTGCTGGAAGAAGACGGCTACGACGTAGACGACAACGGAAAAGTCACTATTTACTATAAATGCATCGACCCGGAATCCATTAACAAATACATTAAATAACTGCCTGCAACTCAATTCATTTCCCAAACTCTCCTTATAAACGCCCCGGAAAAAGTCCCTTTCCGGGGCGTTTCCCTCTCCGAAACGAAAAGGTTTTCCCCGCGAAAGAAAAAATCGCCCCGCCGCCATAACGCAAAAACCTTCCCTTGCGGGAAGGCTTTCAGATTTCTCTCAGAATAAACACCGTCTCACCGGCGGCGGCGATCATGCGCTTCACTTTGGGGTGGTTTTCGTAGGTGCGGGTCAGCTCCCTGAGGACGGTGCCGCCGTTGTGGCCGTGAATCACCCGGATCCGGTAAACGTCGCCGCCGGCCCGGCGAAAGGCGCTGTCCAGCCTGATTTTGGCCTGATATTGATTGCATCCGTGAAGATCCACCGTTAAAAATCCGTTCTTTCCCATGCCGCGCCTCCTTTGCTACAGCATAATCCATTTGAAAAGTCTTGTCAAATCTTTGGGGCTCCGGCGCTTACGCGGCTTCTCCCCGGAAGGGAGATGTGATATAATAAACAAAACCACCGAAAAAAGGAGAACACCATGGCCACAACCAAGGAATATCTGCAATTTATACTGGATCAGTGCGCCGGGCTGGAGGACATCGCATACCGCGCCATGATGGGGGAATACATCCTCTACTACCGGGGCAAGATCGCCGCCTACCTCTGCGACGACCGCCTGCTGGTGAAGGCCGTGGCTGCGGCGAAGAAGCTCCTGCCGGAGGCTCCCCTGGAACCGCCCTACGAAGGAGCCAAGGAGATGATCCTCGTGGAGGACATCGACAACGCCGATTTTCTCCGCGAGCTGTTCCGCAGGATCTACGATGAACTGCCGGAACCGAAAAAGAAACGGACTCAAAAGGTATGTTCCGAGTCCGCCTCAAAGGTATAACGGTTGAGAAGAGATTTCTCCCTTCTCAGCCGCTTTTTTATTCAGGACTTATTCTTCGCCGAAGTAGCGGTCGACGCCGTTGGCGATGCCGGTGACGATTTTGGCCTGGTATTCCGCCGTGGCCAGGAGAGCGTCTTCCTCGGGGTTGCTCATGTAGCCCACCTCAACGATGGTTACCGGCACCTCGCTCCAGTTGATGCCGCTCATGGTATCGGTCTCCCAGACCTTCTGCCGCTCACAGCCGGCGGAAGTGACAAGGCCGTCCAACACCGCTTCGGCCAGGGCTTTGCTCTCTTCGTAGAGGTCGCCGTTATAGGGATTCTGGGGCGTCTGACAGATGGTCATGGCGCCTTTTTGGGCGCTGTTTTCCGAGCCGTTGGCATGGATGCGGAGAAAGGCGTCGGCCTTTGCCTCATTGGCCACCGCCGCCCGCTCGGCGTTGCTGATGTCCACATCGTTGGTCTCCCGCACCATGATCACGGTGTAACCTCTGTTTTCCAGCTCATCCCGGAGCTGTTTCGCCAGTTCCAGATTGAGTTCATATTCGCTTAAGCCACTGACGCGCCCCGCGGTGCCGCTGGAGACTTTGGCTTTGGTCTCCGAGGCGCCGGGGCCGATGGGCTCCTGATCGTAATTGCCTTTGCTCTGATGGCCGGCGTCGATGACGATGACCTTGGCCGGTTCCGTCGGCTCTTCCGCTACCGCCGGCGCTTCCACTGTCGGCGGCGCTTCCGCGGGAGACGGCGTTTCTTCGCCGCAGGCGGCGAAGGTGAGCAGGAGAACGGCGGCCATCCCAAGGAACCACCGCTTTGAAATCGGTTTTTTCATTGTTTTTTTCCTCCCTTTGCCCTTCTTTTCTTTCAATATAGCAGGGGCTTTTGCCCTTGTCAAGGCCGAAAAACAAAAAGAGGAAACCGCGTTGCGCGAAAGGCGCCGCTGTTGTACAATAGAAGAAGAACATCTCAAAGGAGGCTTCGCGATGCGTCCGCTGAAAAAAATCTACTGCCGCGTCTTTCAGAGCGTTTTTCGTCTGGTCCTGCCGATTCTTCCCTATCGGAACCCGGAAATCCTCCGCCGCCTCGGTGACGTGCCGCCGCGGCTCAAAGAAAAGAACATCCGCCGCGTTCTGATGGTCACCGACGAAAACCTGCGGAACCTCGGCCTGACGGCGCCTTTGGAAGAAGCGTTATGGAAAGCCGGCGTTTTCTGCGCCGTTTACGATCGGACCGTCCCCAACCCCACGGTAGCCAACGCCGAGGAAGCCCGGGAAATATATCTGGACAACGGCTGTGAGGCCGTCATCGCCTTCGGCGGCGGTTCCCCTATGGACTGCGCCAAAGCCCTTTGCGCCCGAATCGCCCGGCCACGGCGCTCCCTCCTTCAGATGAAGGGACTCCTCAAGGTCGGCCGCCCCACACCGCTCCTCATCGCCGTGCCCACCACCGCCGGAAGCGGCAGCGAAGCCACACTGGCCGCCGTCATCACCGATGAGAAAAGTCATCATAAATACGTTATCAACGATTTCGCCCTGATTCCCTCCTACGCCGTGCTGGATCCCGCCGTCACCGCCACCCTGCCCAAGGCCGTGGCCG
>JBJDXI010000073.1:0-2453 GCA_051866595.1 Clostridia bacterium | reverse complement strand
GATTTTTGACACATAACGTCGTGAAACATAGGTCACGCTGCCGTCTTTGAACTCCACACAGATCGTCCCCCGAAAGCTGAGATCAAAGGATTTCACTTTTTTTAAATTAATGATCTCGGAATTTGAGATGCGGACAAAACAACGGCGATCCATCCGATCCTCCAGCTCGTAAAGACGAAAACGGAGAACGTATTCACCTTTCTCCGTCACCGCGAAAACCTTGCCGCCGGAGGCGTATATCCGGCAGATATTCTGCCACTCAAGAATTTCCAGAACATCGCCGTGAAACCCGGCAATCATAGGACTCTCACCCAAGGGAACCCCGTGTTCGGAAAGATCCGACAGAATTTTCATCATCTGTCTCACTTCGTCAGAAAGCTGATCCGCGACAATAATGACTTTCGGCTCTTTCTGAGAAGGCTCAATTTTCAACTCCAGATCCATTCCATCACCCCTCTTTTTCTACAGTATAGAAGATGGGAACCGAAGACACAAGGGGATTTCAACAGACGGTCGCTTTGAAGCCACAGACGGTAAAAAACCGTCTCAATACAGGAGGATTCACGAAAAAAAGACAGAGACTATCTTAAAATCTCTGCCTTTATTCCACTTCTTATTGATCAAATATGTTTTTCCAGCAACGCAATCAAATCCCGCACTTCATGATGCTGAAGATAATAAGCGCAGCTGACCGCCGGATCCGGCAGATATTTTTGACTCATTTCTTCCTTTAAAAGCTGCCACAACCGTTCCATCTGTTCCGGAAGGATTTCATAATGAGCGTCATTCTTTGCTTCCACATCAAGACTGTATTTTGTAAAAGTACCTTCCTCATTCATATCCGATGAAAGAAATACCGTTCCGGTTTCATCCAGCTGATAAGTTCTGCGGAAGATTTTCCGCGACGGTTCCCATGAAAGCTTATCCGCCCCCACACCCCGATGGTAATCTTTGGGGCCGAACCGATCCACAAGATCGATGAGATAAGAAAATCCCGCAGAGCCCTTTCCCAAAGGAATCCGGACCGTAATCGACGATACAAAGCAGCTGACTTCCACCCGGATATCGGTTTCCATTATTTTGGCCAAAACATCAATGAAATTGTAATCCAGCGCCGTAAACCAGGCGCCGTATTCCTTCGCGGCCTCATCTTCTGCGGCTTCCAAATCCTTCATACCGTTTTCAACGAAAGACTCCAGTGTGCCGTAATGATTTCCATAGGCCACGGCACCGGTATGCGAAACCTCGGTACATCCGCCGGAAATACGTATTCCTGAAATCGAACCGCCTATGTCAAGAATATGCTTTCCGATATTTGCCGCGACCCGGAAATTCCACGGCAACTCCGGGTAGGCAAGATCCTTTTCCTCCGTAAACAAATCCACCCGATTTTTGAATTCATATCGGAATTCACCCTTTGCGACGACACCGCGCCGGTTGATCACCGGCTTGTAAAGGGGCTCGGCCGCCACTTTTTCCGGAGGCCGTTTCTCTGTCAACACCGATTTCTTCTCCACCGGCTTTTTCACATCCTTCCCGGATTTTTCCATTCGATGTCCCGCAAAAGAAAGGAATCCGCAAAGCAGCGCCAACAAGAGCCAGCAACCGATCCCGGGTCCCCCGGGAAACAATTTCCCCATTTCCAAAAGGATGATGTCAACAAAAATCAATGTCCATATGAGGAAAAACCATCTCAGGATTTTCCCTGTCCGATTCCGATGCTTTTTCATTCCATTCATGCAAATCCCACCTTCATCTTCCCTTCGGACTAAATCATAACGAAGATTTCCGTACAGTCACATTATAGCCCCAAACGGATTTCAAGTACAGTATATTACAATAAAAAAAAGTCGGATGCAGGGTAGAAAAGAACGTTCAAAATCCGCAGGTTCCTGCAACCGACAATCACAGTATACACGATTTTAACCCAAAAAGCAACATTAAAGCCCATGCGGTAAAAGAGAACAGTCCCTGCGCTCGGCTCTACACCGCCTTCCGGAGGTACGCGGCCTTCCGCAGAAACTGCTCTGATAATAAGTATACGGAGTACGACGGATCATGTCAAGGGAAACCGAAACCGTCCAATAAAAACACATCGATATGGTTTACGACCGCCGGGCTCCAATTGCCCGGGGTGGTTCAAACCATAATAGATGCATCCGATAAAAATATCCGACTTTGAGGAAAGATGCAGTTCCTACAACTGGCGGGGGTCATTCCCCTGAGGGACCGTATGCCACGCCCATCGGAACTGCATCTGATAATAGTTTATCCGATGGCATTTCTACTGTCAAAGGAAAGGATCAAATAAGGCAACCAAGGCAGCAAATTCAGCGGATAAACCGGAATCCAAGAGAGGGAATCCGAGAAGCCAGATAGCGGAAGCCGGAAGTCAGTAAAAAAAAGACAGAGAGTCGAAAGTGACTCTCTGTCGTTAAACTTTACCCCGGCGG
>JBJDXI010000072.1:0-2471 GCA_051866595.1 Clostridia bacterium | reverse complement strand
TCACGACGTTATGTGTCAAAAATCAAGCAGGTTTTGGGAATATGAGGTGATGAAATGAAAAAGAAACTGATATTTCGCTGTCTGATCGGCGCGCCTTTGGGATTGGCCTTATCTACGCTGATTACCGTTCTGATCTCTTTGACGGTGGCGGACGGGAATTATTATGCCGTGGTGCCCGCCCTGATCGAGGACTGCGGCAGTGAGCTCAACGCCGTGCTCCTCCAGACGGTCTGCTCTCTTTTATACGGCGCCGCTTGGGCCGGCGCTTCACTGATCTGGGAAAAAGAAAACCGGAGCCTCCTCTGGCAGACGACGATTCATTTTATCGTATGTTCCGCGGCGACATTCCCCATCGCCTATATCACGCAGTGGATGGAGCATTCCCTTTGGGGCGTGCTGAGTTATTTCGCTATATTCTTTGGAATCTATCTGATGATTTGGATCGCGCAGTATACCGCGATTTGGATACGGCTGCAAAAAATGAATACGCGAATGAGAGAAAAAACCTTTGAACCGTAAAATAGAGGATGAAAACGCGAAAGTGTTTTCATCCTCTATTCATTTAATGCGGTTTCTGTTGTAGATTTCTCAGCCTCCCAAAGTGACATCCTGTTTGTCATACCATTGAAAGGCTTTTTCCATATCGGAACCGGAGAAATCCGGCCACATGGTGTCGATGACATAGAAATCGGCGTAAACGGTCTGTACCGGCAGAAGGCCGGAGAGACGCCGCCGTCCTCCCCAGCGGATCACCAGGTCAATGCGGGATATATCGTGGGAATGAAGGCCGTTTGTGACGGATTTTCTGCTGGTGGCGTGGGGATTCATTTCACTCATATCCCACTCCCAGCCGTAATTGACGAGGAAATTCACTTTCATGGAGCCGTTACCATAGATGACCCGGTGATCGGTATACGCCAGCAGTTCCCTGGGGAACATGGCGGAATCGGTATTGCCTACAACGAGGAGAGCGGCGTCTTCCTCGGCAATGCGTTCCACAGCGTTGACACAGGCTTGGGTAAAGGTACGTACCTGGGCGGCGGGACGTTTGCAGTTATCGGTGGTAAAACCGTAAAAGGTGATTTCTTCAACACCGTAATCTTTGGCGATCCGAAGGGCTTCCAATCCCGGGTTCAGGCCGAACCGGTAGCCCTCCTGTTTCTCCATTCCGTTGCTTTGGGCCCAGCGGCGGTTGCCGTCGGGAATAATGGCGATATGCCGGGGAATTCTCATCAATACCGGCTCCTTCCTTTTTTTGTTAGTTTGCTTCTTTTCTTCTGTATTATCCGCTCTTTTACTTGAAAAAAAATACGTTTTCTTTTATAATATCATTGGAATTTTGTTAAATAAAAGAAGGATCAAAGGATGAAAATTCTTGTTTTTTCCGATTCCCATGGCATGGTCCATGTGATGCGCTCCATTGCGGAAAAAGAGAAGCCGGAGCTCATTCTGCATCTCGGAGATTACGAGACCGACTGTGAAAAGGCCTTTCCCGGTTATCGTGTGATAAAGGTGCGGGGAAACTGCGATCACGGCTCCGACGAGGAAACGGAGCGCTTTCTCGATTTTGGAAGAGGAAAAATATGGATGACTCATGGCCATAAATATCAGGTGAAAAGCGGTCTTGCCGCGCTGCTGAAAAGCGGGGAGGAAAAGGGCGCTTCGCTGATTTTGTACGGCCATACGCACCGCCGCTATTTGTTGGAAACGGCGAATTACACGGTTTTGAACCCCGGTACGCCGGATCGGAGCTATGGTGTGATTCAGCTGGAGAGCGGCGAAATCTGCTCCGTATCGTTGCGTGATACGGAAAACTGAGAGAAAGAAGGGAAATTTTATGTGGTATTGCAGTGAATGCGGTCAGAAAAACGAAGGTCGGTTCTGTGTGAAATGCGGCGCGGAATACATCGACGCCGAACCGCCGGAATATCCGGAACCGCCGCAGAAAAAAAGCAATAAGGGACTGATCATCGCCATTATTGCGGCTGCCGCGGTGCTGATCATCGGGGCCATCGTTGGTATCGTTGCTTTTGCCGGCGGAGGTGAGGATAGGGAAACGGAAGGAACCGGTATTTACTATTACGTTTCCAATGAGGACGGCTCCGCCCCGTTGTATGAGGATCATAATATTCAGAGCACGGTTCTGCTTCACTTGAGCAACGGATCCCCGGTGGAATTATTGGAGACAGAAAACGATGTCTTTTTGTATGTGATGGATCGAGGCAGCGGCCTTTCCGGCTATATGCGCAGTGATGATCTGGTGAAATCCGCTGAGGATGTCATCAGTGAGGAAAAGACCGAGGAAACGATTGAAGAAATTTCGCTGGGCGAATACTATGTAACCAACACCACCGATTATCTGGCTCTTCGCGACGCTCCGGGCAGCGACGGCAATATCGTTTCAAAGCTCTATAACGGCTACTGCGTCTCGCTGGTGGAACAGACTTCCAGCAAATACTGGTATGTTTTTG
>JBJDXI010000071.1:0-2476 GCA_051866595.1 Clostridia bacterium | reverse complement strand
CCATGCTCTGAGCCGCTTCCACGATGTTGGGATCCAGCTCTCTCAGGCTGCTTTCCACCAAACGGGCCACGAAAGGAAAGGCCGCGATAACCAAGGGAACAATGGAAGCCACCGTACCGACGGTGGTACCGACAATGAGACGGGTCAGGGGGAAGACCAGAATCATCAGGATCAGGAACGGTACCGAACGCAAAAGGTTGATAATCACGCCCAGAACGCTCATCACCGGTTTGGGCAGAGGCAGAACGCCGTTGCGATCCCCGGCCACGAGAAGAACGCCGAGAGGCAGGCCGATGATGATGGCAAAGGCCGTGGAAAGAACGGTCACATAAAGCGTTTCCCAGATGGCAAGAGGAAACTCATTCATGAAAATCGGCAAAGCGTGCTGCCACGCTTCGGATGTAAACGCGGAATTAAACATTATTCTTTAACCTCCTCTACCATCACGTCACCGACCCTTTGCAGATAGGCTTTGACTTCTTCCACCACCTGATCGTCACCATCGATGCCCAGCAGCATATTGCCGTAAACTTTATCACCGATACAGCGGGTGGAGGCCGAAAGAATATTGGCGGCGATGCCCTTGTCCATGGCCATTTGAGTAATCAGCGGTTTCGTTGTCGCCGGCGCGCCGTTGAAAACGACCCGGACGCGGCGGTCGTTGAAATCGCCGCTGATGACGGTTTCGGCGCCTTCGGGGAAGACCAGCCGTTTGGCGGCTTCGGACTGGGGATCGGAGAATACCGTACCCACATCGCCTTCTTCCACCACGACACCTTCATCGAGAATGGCCACACGGTCACAGATTTCTTCGATAACGCTCATCTGATGAGTGATAATCACCACGGTAATTCCGGTTTTCCGGTTGATCTCGCGGATCAGTTCCAGAATGGAATGGGTTGTTTTGGGGTCCAGAGCGCTGGTCGCTTCGTCGCAGAGCAGTACCTCGGGATTGGTGGTCAGCGCTCTGGCGATGGCGATACGCTGTTTCTGACCGCCGGAGAGCTGGGCGGGATAGGCATTGGCTTTATCGGGGAGACCGACGATTTCCAATAATTCCATAGCTCTTTTTTTCGCGTCGGCCCGCTTCATTCCGGCCAGTTCCAGAGGGAAGCAGATATTTTTCAGGCAGGTACGCTGCATCAGAAGGTTAAAGCTCTGAAAGATCATGGTGATGTTCCGGCGGACACCCCGCAGTTCCTTTTCCGAAAGAACGCCGATGTCGCGGCCGTCAATCAAAACAGAGCCTTCGGTGGGGCGTTCCAGCATATTGATACAGCGGACGAGGGTACTTTTCCCCGCGCCGCTCATACCGATAATACCGTAAATATCGCCGTTGTTAATCGTTAAATTGACATTTTTTAACGCTTCTACTGTGCCGTCAGCGGTAACAAAGCTTTTGGACAGATTTTTCAATTCAATCATGGGAAACCTCCGGACAGAACGATGAGGCTGACCCAAAAGAATCATCTCGAGTCAGCCTCAAGGGCGCTTTGGAACGCCCTCGGATCGTCTTATCCCTGTGTAAAATACAGATTATTTGATAGCGTCAAGAGAAGTCTGTTTGCCGCCGTAAATGCCCATGGGTTCGACATGGATGGCGCCGACAGAAACAATATCGGTACCGTTTTCGGCATTGAAGTCATCGAGGTAAGGAACATGCTGGAAGTAGTTGGCATCGATTTCGCCGCTGTCAACCACGTTGTTGGGCTGTACATAATCGGTGAATTCTTTGATGTCGAGGGTGATGCCTTTTTCAGCGAGGATGTCTTTGGCGATGGCGAGAATTTCCGCATGGGGTGTGGGAGAAGCGGCCACGGTGATGGTGGTGCCTTCCAGAGCGGCGTAATCCAGTTCGGGATCATAGCCGTCGCCGGGGTTTTCAACGGTGCTTACAACACCGCCGTTGTAGGTTTCGGTGATGTAATCGGCAACCTGCTGGCTTTCAAGAGCGGCAACAAGAGCTTTGATTTCGGGTTTATCTTCGTTACCGGCTTTTACGGCAACGATGTTTCCGTATGCGGAGTAAGCGCCTTCCAGAGCGAGAGCGTCTTCCACGGGATTGAGGCCGGCATCAATGGCGAAGTTGGAGTTGATGATGGCATAGTCCACGTCCTGAAGAACGTTGGGGAGCTGAGCCGCTTCCACTTCTTTGAATTCGAGGTTGTAGGGGTTGTCGGTAATATCGGTGATGGTGGCGGTAATACCGGCTTCTTCATCTAAAGTAATGTAGCCAAGTTCCTGAAGAAGGAGCAAAGCACGGGCTTCATTGGAAGTGTCATTGGGCACGGCAATCGTCAGGGTCGCCGCTTCATCATCGCCGCCGCCGCAGGCGGTGAGGCCAACAAGGGCCGTAACGGCCAATGCCAGAGTGAGGATAACTGCAACAAATTTTTTCATAGTTCTGTTTCTCCTTTGATTTTTTGAATATTTTTAATATTAAATTTTGAAATTTATTGTCGTAACGGATTCAGGT
>JBJDXI010000070.1:0-12633 GCA_051866595.1 Clostridia bacterium | reverse complement strand
CTGGCCTTTGAATTCTGGCCCGGCCCCCTGACGATGATTCTGCCCAAAAGCGATAAAGTGCCCTATGAGACCACCGGCGGATTGGATACGGTGGCGGTGCGGATGCCTTCCCACGGCGTCGCGCTGGATTTTATTGACGAGGTGAATTTGCCCATCGCCGCTCCCAGCGCGAATCTTTCGGGAAAACCGTCACCGACCCGGGGCGAACACGTCTATCATGACCTGAACGGCCGGATTCCTATGCTCCTTGACGGCGGAGAAGTGGAAATCGGGTTGGAAAGCACCATCATCGACCTGAGTCGGCCGGAACCGGTGATTTTGCGCCCCGGACGCATTACCTATGATGACATTAAACCTTTCGTACCCCGTTTGCGGGGGAATTACGCCATCCGCAAAAACGATCTCTCCCGTCCCAAAGCGCCGGGGATGAAATATAAACATTACGCTCCCGACGGCGATGTCCGTTATCTGCCCGAAGGCAACGCCGGAGCCGAAACCTTTCGTAATGCCGAAGGAAAGAGGGCGCTTCTTGTTTCGAAGGAACGCTGGGAAGAACTGAAAAACGATGTTTCTCCGGATTTTCTTTTCGTACTGGGAGGGAAAAACCATCTGGAGGAAGTGGCCCACAACCTGTTCCACGCTTTCCGGGAATGTGATGAAAACAAAATGGATACGATTTTTATTGAAGCTTTTCCCGATCTCGGTTTCGGGGAAGCGTTGATGAACCGCATTGAGAAAGCGGCCTATAAGGAGTAATATGAGTCATAATATTCTGTTTGTATGCAGCGGCAATACCTGCCGCAGTCCTATGGCGGCCTATATCGCAGCCGCTGTGAAGGAAGCGCAGTTTCCCGAAAGCGATTTTTGTTTTGATTCCGCCGGGATTGCCACCAGCGACGGCTATCCGGCTACGGATCACGCCATTGAGGCCCTTTCGGAATGGGGCATCGACATGAGCGGCCACCGCTCCAAAAAATTTCAGCCCTATATGACAGAATTGGCGGATTGTATTGTCTGTATGACGGAAATGCATAAAAACGCGCTGAAAGGCGCGTTTCCTGACGTGAAGGATAAGATCTTTGTTATCGGGGAACTCAGCGGTAGCGGGAAGGATATTCCCGATCCTTACGGCGGCAGTTACGGACTGTACTGTCGGACCAGGGACGCCTTGAAAGAGGAAATTACGGCGATTTTGAAAAAACGTGCGGGATAATCCGAAAGGGTGTTCGCAAAAAATATCACATGGATTTACGGAGGATGAACTTATGAAAATTATTATCGGATCGGACCATGCCGGTTTTACGCTGAAAGAAAAAGTCATTGAAAAATTGTTGAAAGACGGTTATGACGTCATTGACGCCGGCCCGGATACCGCCGACCGGGTGGATTACCCTGTCTACGGCGCGAAAGTTGGCCGGATGGTCGTGGAAGACGGCGAAGCCAAGGGGATTGTCATCTGCGGCAGCGGCATCGGCATCAGCATTGCCGCCAATAAAGTGGACGGTGTTCGCGCCGCCCTCTGCAATGATCCTCTCTGCGCCAAATTATGCCGTCAGCATAACGACGCCAACGTTCTCGCCATGGGCGCCCGGATTATCGGTGAAGCCATGGCCATGGAAATTGTCGATCAGTTCCTGGCATCTTCCTTTGAAGGCGGTCGCCACGCCGGTCGTGTGGAACTGATTTCGGAAATCGAAAGGACGCGCTGAATTATGAGAAAAAGCTGGGACGAATATTTTATGGATATTGCCTATGATGTGGCAACCCGGTCGACCTGTCTCCGCCGTCATGTGGGAGCGGTGGCCGTCAGCGCCGATAACCGTATTCTCGGCACTGGTTATAACGGTGCTTTGGCCGGAACGCCTCACTGCGACGAGACCGGCTGTCTCCGCCAGCAACTGGGGATTCCCTCCGGGGAACGGCAGGAAATCTGCCGGGCTCAGCACGCCGAGGCCAATGTGTGCAACATCGCCGCAAAATACGGCATTTCCCTGATGGGGGCTACCATGTATGTGACGGCGCAGCCCTGTGTGACCTGTATGAAAGCGATGATTACCTCGGGGATTACGCGCATCGTTTATGACGGCGATTATCCCGATGAATTCTCGCTGAAGATTGCCGCCGAAGCCGGCATTGATCTGAAAAAA
Source organism: Clostridia bacterium (assembly GCA_051866595.1). Classification (GTDB taxonomy): domain Bacteria; phylum Bacillota; class Dehalobacteriia; order UBA7702; family UBA7702; genus UBA7702. The sequence continues at coordinate 10,486 of JBJDXI010000070.1, read as the reverse complement.
ATGGATTCAAGGGCGGAAGATAAGTAAGAGGTTTTAGGATGAAAAAGAAAGTCATGCTTGTATTCGGGACTCGTCCTGAGGCCATTAAAATGGCGCCCCTCGTGAAAACTCTGGAAAAAGACGAGCGCTTTGAAACGGTGGTCGCCGTCACGGCTCAGCACCGGGAAATGCTCGATATGGTGTTGGAACTTTTTTCCATCATTCCCGATTATGATCTGAATATAATGAAGCAGGGACAGGATCTTTATGATATTACTACCGCGGTGATGAACGGGCTGAAGCCGGTTCTGCGGGAGTGCCGTCCGGATATTCTGCTGGTTCATGGTGATACCACAACGACCATGGCGGCGTCGCTGGCCGGATTCTACGAGGGGATTCCCGTGGGCCACGTTGAGGCCGGTCTGCGTACCGGCAATAAACGGTCGCCCTGGCCCGAGGAGATCAACCGCCGGATCACCGATGTGATCGCCGATTATTATTTCGCGCCCACGGAGCTGAATCGGGAAAATCTTTTGAAAGAAAACGTTCCCGATGAAAAGATTTTCGTTACCGGAAACACGGTGATCGACGCTCTCCATCTCGCTTTGGAGAAAGAATACGATCTGTCGCGGTGCGGTCTGGAAAAGATGGATCCGGAAAAGAAGATCGTGCTTCTGACCTGTCACCGCCGGGAAAACTGGGGGGAGCCCATGGAACGGATCTTTCAGGCCGTGGCGGAGCTGGTGAATCGCCACGAAGAGATTCAGGTGGTTTTCCCCGTCCATAAAAATCCCAAAGTCCGGGAGCTGGCGTCCAAATATCTGGGCGGACATGACCGGATCCTGATGATTGAGCCCCTGGATTACCATCCATTCTCCACGCTGATGAACAAGGCTTATCTGGTGCTGACCGATTCCGGCGGGATTCAGGAGGAAGCGCCTTCCCTGGGTAAACCGGTGCTGGTACTGAGGGATACAACGGAGCGTCCCGAGGCCGTGGCCGCAGGAACGGTCAAACTTGCCGGCACCTGGGGAGAATCGATTTTGGCCGAAGCCGAAACCCTTTTGAATGACGAAAACGCCTACCGTGCCATGGCCATGACGAAGAATCCCTACGGTGACGGGATGGCTTCGTGTAGAATTTCTGAAATTATTGTGGAAAATGTGTAATTTTTAGGTGGAGAACAATATATTTGACTTGTTCTGATAAGAAGGGTTGAAGTATAATTAGTATTGATATAGGTTAGGAAGGTGTCATGTTTGCGTAAAAAAAAGGATGATTCTGAAAACTACCGTCCTTCTTCGGTGTATACCTATTTGCGGATCTGTTCCACCTTCGGCATCACGCTGGCGATGAACATTTATCTGCTCAGCCACCTTCTCGGCGGTTGGCTGGATGAGCGCTTCGGCACCTCGGTGCTGTTCCGTGTGATCTTCCTTTTTGTCGCGCTGATTTCGGGTTTCATGTATCTGTGGAAATCCGCGGTGACCTCGGAAAAAGTGGAAAAAGAAATTATCGAAGCCGAAGCGGAAAAAGGGAATGAGCGCAAAACACTGGAAGACCGGATGGAGTCGTTGAGAAAGGATCTGGAACGATGACGCTTCAAACCGTATTGCTGTTTCTGGCGGGTATCGTGTATGGCGTGCTCATCGGCATGATCGGCCAGAAGCTGTTGAATTCCTCGGCGGTGAAGGCCGCCCCCCGGAACGATAACGAAGTGCGGATCATGACGCGGCGGGTCATCACCCGGTGGTGGCTCAAGCTCCTTCTTGACGCCGTGGCCCTTTTCGCGCTCTATCATTGGGTGCCTATGCTTCTCGGCGCCGCTCTGGGAATTCTGGTGATGCAGAAACTTTTCATCATCAAATCCATCAAAAGCTCATAACGTTTATTTTTTAAATTTAATATTAAATTTAGTTTTTAAGGAGGAGGTGAAAATATAGATGAATGCAGTCTTAAACCTTGCCTCGGAGGCTACTTATCTGACCGGCGGCGAACCACTGTGGGAAACCAACGCCATGGGGTTTGACCTTTGTTTTACCTGGGGTATCACCAACTGGATGCTGGTATTCTGGGGGGTTATGCTGTTTATGATCATTGCCGGCGCGATCGGGGTTCGTAAAAAAGCCCTGGTTCCGACGGGATGGCAGAACTTCTGCGAATGGTCGGTTTCCGGTCTGACAAACTTCTATACCCGAATTATCGGGCCGAAGCTGGCAAAAACCTTTGCCCCGCTGTTGATTACTTTCTTTATTTTTATTCTGTTAAGTAACTACTCCGGTGTTCTTCCGATCGGTGTTACCGAAACGGAAAGCGGTTTTGCCTTGAGCAACCTTCAGGCTCCGACCTCGGTGTTCAGTGTAACCTGCGGATTTGCGCTGATCGTATTTTTCTCGGTACACTATGCCGGGTTCAGAGAAAACAAGCTGGGCTATTTTAAGCATCTGATCTCTCCGATGGTCATCATGCTTCCGTTCTCTATTCTTGACGAAATTCTTCATCCTGTTACCCTGGCGCTTCGACTTTACGGTAACATTCACGGTGAAGAAACCGTTGTCCATGAATTGATGAACCTCAGCGTATTTGTCAACGGGTGGGCCCCGGCGATTATGGAAATTTTAGGTATGCTGTTCGGGTTGATCCAGGCTTTGGTCTTCTCTCTCCTGGCTGCGATCTATATTACCGAGGCTGCGGAACACGAATAAGCTCGTGTGCAACTGAATAAGACGTTTAAAACTGAATATGGTAACATTTTAATTTATGAATTAAAAAATTGAAAACGAATTTGTAAATTCGAAAGGAGACTTATTACTATGGAATCTACTGGTTTAGTCGCAATCGCTGCTGCTTTAGCTATTGGTCTTTCTACCATCGGCCCTGGGATCGGTGAAGGTATTGCCGCTTCCAAAGCTCTCGAAGGTATGGCTCGTCAGCCCGAAATCATCGGTGACCTCCGTACAAATATGCTCATTTCCCTCGCTATGATGGAAGCTCTCGCGATCTTCGGTCTTGTTATTTCCTTCATGCTCTTCGGTCAGATCTAAATTGACGAACCTCCGTGTGGAGAGGATATGCCTCTCTGTCAATTGACGTTACCTTAACGAAAGGAGGGTATGTTTCGTGGAAATTAATTTTGCGCAAACGATTTTTGCAATTACAAACTTTCTCATTCTTCTCGTTGCCATGTACTTCTTAATGTACAAGCCGCTGAAGAAAACGATGGATCTTCGCCATGACAAAATCAAAGGCGACATCGAAGCAGCCGAATCTTTGAAATCCGATGCGGATCAGATGAAGGCTGAAATCAGCGCGGAATTGGCCAAATCCCGTGAAACTGCACAGGAAATCATTAACAGAGCTCAGAAAACCGCCGACGCTCAGAAAGATGAAATCATCGCTGAAGCCCGGGCCGAAGCTCAGAAAATGATTGAAAAAGCCAACGCCGAAATCAAAGAAGAAAAAGAAAAAGTAATCGGTGAAATCAGAGATGAAGCCGCAACCCTCGCCATCTATGCTGCATCCAAACTCATCAGCCAGAACCTTGATGACGATGCACACAAAAAATTGGTAGATAAATATATCGAAGAGGCAGGCGAAGTACAATGACAGACAGAACAGTAGCAAGAAGATATGCGAAAGCTCTCTATGACATTGGTACGGAACAGGGCAAATCTGAGATTTTTGCTGAAAATTTAAATGCGATCGCCGCGTTGCTGAACGACAATGAAGAAGTCAGCTTGATGCTTCTCAATCAGTCCATTCAGAAAGATGAGAAGAAAAAAGCCCTCAGCATCCTGCTGGAAGATATGGAACCTATGGTGAAAAACTTTGTCAACCTTGTGGTGGATAAAGACCGTGTGGATTCTCTGATCGCTATGTGCGAAAGCTATTCGGATCTTCTGGAAGAACAGGCCAACATTCTTCACGCTGAAATCAAAAGCGCCGTGGCTCTCTCCGAAGATCAGATCAAAAAGATCGAAGATCGTTTTTCCGGGATGATGGGGCAGACCGTCAAAGCCGAAGCATCTGTTGATGCCTCTTTAATCGGCGGCGTGCAGGTTCGCATCGGTGACACCGTGTACGACGGCTCCATCGCCAACCAACTGAAACAATTAAACAATACATTAAAACAAACTGTGTTATAAGTTAGGGGTGAAAAGTTAATGAGCATCCGTCCCGAAGAGATCAGCTCTATTTTAAAGCAGCAGATCGAAAATTATGAAGCCGCGGTGGAAGTATCCGAAGTCGGTACTGTTATCACCGTCGGTGACGGTATTGCGCGTATTTATGGCCTCGAAAATGCCATGTATAACGAACTCCTGGAGTTTTCCAACGGTGTCATGGGTATGGTCATGAACCTGGAAGAAGATAACATCGGTTGCGTTATTCTTGGGCCCTACACCGATATTCAAGAAGGCGATCAGGTAAAGAGAACCGGCAGAATTATGGAAGTTCCCGTTGGGGAAGCCATGGTCGGCCGTGTTGTCAACACCCTTGGTCAGCCCCTTGACGGGAAAGGTGAAATCAAAACCACAGAATATCGTCCCGTTGAATTCCTCGCTCCCGGCGTTATTACTCGTAAATCCGTTTTTGAACCGATGCAGACCGGTTTAAAAGCTATTGACTCTATGGTTCCCATTGGCCGCGGCCAGCGTGAACTTATCATCGGTGACAGACAGACCGGTAAAACCGCCATTGCCATCGATACCATCATCAACCAGAAAGGTCAGGGGGTTACCTGCATCTACGTTGCCGTAGGTCAGAAAGCTTCCACCGTATCCTCGGTTGTTGCCAAACTGGAAGAACACGGCGCCATGGATTACACCATCGTCGTTTCCGCTTCCGCTTCCGAACCCGCTCCTATGCTGTATCTGGCTCCCTATGCCGGTGCTGCCATGGGTGAATACTTCATGTATAAAGGCGGCGCGGTATTGATCGTTTACGATGATCTTTCCAAACAGGCTGTTGCTTATCGTGAACTTTCCTTGCTGCTCAAACGTCCCCCCGGGCGTGAAGCATATCCCGGCGACGTTTTCTATCTCCATTCCCGTCTGCTGGAACGCGCGGCGAAACTCAGTGAAGAATACGGCGGCGGTTCCATGACGGCTCTGCCGATCATTGAAACCCAGGCCGGTGACGTTTCCGCCTACATTCCTACGAATGTTATTTCCATTACCGACGGTCAGATCTTCCTTGATACCGACATCTTCAATTCCGGGATTCGTCCCGCCATTAACGTTGGTATCTCCGTATCCCGTGTCGGTGGTTCCGCTCAGATCAAAGCCATGAAACAGGTTGCCGGCTCCCTCCGTATGGACCTTGCCCAGTACCGTGAATTGGCCGCCTTCTCCCAGTTCGGTTCCGACCTGGATAAAGCCACCGCCGCCGCTCTGACCCGTGGGGAAAGAATGACAGAACTCTTGAAACAGAATCAGTACAGCCCGATGAACGTTATCGATCAGGTTATTTCCATTTTTGCCGGCGGTAACGGTTTCCTCGATGATCTTCCCCTTGACAAAGTTCTGGAATTCGAAAAACAGTTGCTTCAGGACATTCACACCAATCATGCCGACATCTACGATACGTTAGTTGCGGAAAAGAAAATCTCCGATGAAACCAAAGCCGCATTGAAAGATGCGATCAAACAGTTTAAAGAAGGTTTTGTGAAGTAATTCTTTGAAATAACGTATTAGATTTCGGAAGGTGGTGAACCAGTCCTATGGCAAGCATGAGTGATATCAGACGAAGCATCAGCAGTATTGAGAGCACGGGGCAGATCACCAAAGCCATGAAAATGGTTGCCTCCTCCAAGCTGCGCAGAGCTCAGTCTGCTGTAGTAGCGGCCAGACCTTATTCCGCCAAAGTGCGTGAGGTTTTGGGCAGTCTTTCGAATGAAAGCGGTGCCTCTTCCCATCCTTTACAGGAAGTCAGAGAAGTGAAAAAGGTACTCTATATTCTGGTGACCGCGGACGGCGGCCTTTGCGGCGGTTTCAACGCGAACATCATCAAAGAGTGCGAAAAAGCCATCAAAGCCAACGAACACGAATGTGCTTTGGTTGCTGTTGGGAGAAAAGGACGCGATTACTTCCAGAAACGCAATTATGACGTGGTGAGCGAATATATCGCCATCGGCGATACCCCCGGTTTCGCCGTGGGAAAATCCATCGCTCAGGAAGTGATCAAATTATACACCGACGGGGAATACGATGAAGTCCATCTGGTTTACAGCGTATTCAAATCGGCGTTGTCCAATATTCCCACCGATGTTAAGATTCTTCCCATTGAATCCCTTCCTTCGGAAGAAGCTGAAGTCAGCGAAGAAGAAAAAAGCTTCAATCTTTCTTACAGCTTTGAACCCAATGAAGAAGAAGTTCTTAACGTTCTGCTTCCGGCCTATGTGGAAACCCAGATTTACGCTGCGATTCTTGAATCCAAGGCCAGCGAATTCGGGTCCAGAATGACCGCGATGAGCGCCGCTACAGACAATGCTGCGGAACTCATTAAGAGCCTGACATTGGCAATGAACCGGGCTCGTCAGGCTGCTATTACTACTGAAATTTCGGAAATCGTGGGCGGTGCCGCCGCTCTCGAATAACCTATAGAGTCGAAAGACCTTTATCAATTTTTAAGGAGGTTGAGAAGGTGTCAACTGGTATTGTAAAAGAAGTTATGGGCGCTGTTGTCGACATCGCGTTTCCTGCCGGCCAGCTGCCTGACATTTACAATGCTCTCAAAATCAAGAGTGAAAACCAGGACAACGAAGAGTCCAAAAAACTCGGTCTGAACATTACTCTTGAAACGATGCAGCATTTAGGCAACGATACAGTCCGTGCCGTTGCGCTTTCCTCCACTGACGGTTTGCAGCGTGGTATCAAAGTTGAAGATACAGGCGCTCCCATCACCATCAGTGTTGGTGAAAAAACTTTGGGTCGTATGTTTAACGTTATCGGCGACCCCATTGATGGGCTTCCTCCTGTGGAATCCGAAGACAAACTTCCGATTCACAGAGACGCTCCTCCCTATGAAGATCTGAAACCCTCCACCGAAATGCTGGAAACCGGGATTAAAGTCGTTGACTTGTTGGCTCCCTATTCCAAAGGTGGTAAGATCGGTTTGTTCGGCGGCGCCGGCGTAGGTAAAACCGTTCTTATTATGGAACTCATCCGTAACATCGCTTACGAACACGGCGGCTATTCCGTTTTCTCCGGCGTTGGCGAACGTACCCGTGAAGGGAACGACCTCTACAACGAAATGAAAGAAAGCGGCGTTATCGAAAAAACCGCCATGGTATTCGGTCAGATGAACGAACCCCCCGGGGCCCGTCTCCGTATCGGTCTTACCGGTCTGACCTTGGCAGAATACTTCCGTGACGTTTCCGGTCAGGACGTTCTGCTCTTCATTGATAACATCTTCCGTTTCACCCAGGCCGGTTCCGAAGTATCCGCGCTGTTAGGCCGTATGCCTTCCGCCGTTGGTTACCAGCCGACCCTGGCATCTGAAATGGGTGCTTTGCAGGAAAGAATTACCTCGACGAAGAAAGGGTCCATTACTTCGGTTCAGGCGATTTACGTCCCCGCCGACGACTTGACCGACCCCGCTCCCGCCACCGCGTTCACCCATCTGGACGCTAAAACCGTTCTTTCACGTAAAATCGTTGAATTGGGTATTTATCCCGCTGTGGACCCCCTGGATTCCTCTTCCCGTATTTTGGAACCCCAGGTTGTCGGTGAAGAACACTACAAAACCGCCCGTGCCGTTCAGGGTGTTCTCCAGACTTACAATGAATTACAGGATATTATCGCCATTCTCGGTATGGATGAACTTTCTGATGAACAGAAACTCATCGTTGCCAGAGCCAGAAAGATCCAGAGATTCCTCGGTCAGCCTTTCCATGTAGCCGAACAGTTCACCGGTATGGCCGGTAAATACGTTCCGCTCAAAGAAACCATCCGCGGTTTCCAGGAAATTCTCGACGGGAAACATGACGATCTTCCCGAACAGGCCTTCCAGATGGTCGGTACTATTGATGAAGCAGTAGAAAAGGCAAAACAGCTCGAAGGAGTTGAATAATTATGTCAGATAATCGTATCTCTTTAGATATCGTCACTCCCGAAAAAAACGTCTTTTCTTCTGAAGTTTATTATTTCCACATTCCCACCACTTCCGGCTCCATCGGTGTTTATCCCAAACACGCCGCCATTGTTACCGGCCTTGACGTCGGCGAAATGGCCATTGATGACGGAAACGGCAACCGTGAAGTTCTCTTTATCGGCGGCGGTTTCCTTGAAGTCGGCGGCAACAAAGCCGTTGTCCTGGCGAAATCAGCGGAAAAAAGTGATGAAATTGATGTGGAAAGAGCTGAAAAAGCCAAGGCAAGAGCCGAAGCGCGCCTTGCGGAACACGCAGAAGGTCTTGACGTTGCCCGCGCAGAGCTGGCTTTAAAAAGAGCGATTCAGCGAATCAAAATCGCAAACCGTGCCTGATGGCATTGTGAAAAAATCTCCCGTGAAATTCACGGGAGATTTTTTATGTCTGAGAAAGGCAAAACAGAACATGAAAAAATTTCAAAAGAGGGGCGAGGGAAGGATGGTTGATATGATTTCAGACGGTCGCGTTGGATAAACTGAAAAGGGCATCTTCCGGTGAAAGGAAAGCCGGAAATAGGGGCACGGCTTTTAAAAAAAGCCCCGCTCAAGCTTTGTTGAACAGGGCTGTATTCACGTTTTTTATTGTTGTTCCGTTTGGATTATCTGATGATTTTTTCTGGCTTTTTCTGTAATGAGAAGAGCGATATGACCAATGATAAGAACATCCCGATCAACGGCAGATAAGTAAAGGTGATGAAGTTCCCGATGATGCCGCAGGCGCCGCCGACGGCCACTGCGGAAAGCCAGATCCCCTGGCGGATCTTTCGCTTTTTATAGTTGCAGATTGCCACAAAGAGGGGGAAGACAATGCCCGGGGCGTAAATGGAATAGGCGCCGGTGAGGATGGAGATAATATCGCCGTTCTGAACGGAAATCACCGCGGCGAAAACGCCGATGAGAAGAATCAGAATCCGGGTTCCTGTCACGCTTTCTTTTCGGATCAGGTCGTTCTGAATGGTAGCGGCGGCGGTAATCAGGCAGGTGGATGCCGAAGATAACAGCGCTGAGGTGAGACCGAGGGCCAAAAGCAGGGAAATCACCGCCGGCAGACGGAATTTCATCAGATAAACCAGAGGATGAAAACCTTGAAGAACGGAAACGCAGGTCTTGCACCAAAGCGCGATGGCGATAATGAGAATATTAAAGATCATCAGGAGAAATGCCGCGTTCATGGAAGCCTTTTTGGCGGCAAGGGTATCTTTCGCCGTCATGCTGCGGGAGAGAACGTCGGGACCGATAAAGTAAGTGCCGCCGACAACGAAAAGCAGATAGACCGCGTACATCGGCGTGAAGTCTTTTTGGAACCAATGGATATTTGAAAGGATATTGTCCACCGTCCCCGCCGGGGAAGCTCCGAAAAACAGGAAACAGAACGTGGCGACGATACCGAAAAACAGGAAGAAGAAAAAGACATTATCGGTGCGCATCACCGAAAGCTGGCCGCCGATGGTGGTAAAGAGGATGACGATAGCGGCGGAGATGAGGATCAGCAGCAATGTATTGGTCTGCCCGGTGATAAAGGAAAAAATCTGTGCCAAAGCGGCAAACTGGCCGGCGATGATACCGATCCAGGAAATGGTGATAATAGCGCTGATGAGAAATCCCGCGCCGTTTCCCACCAGACGTTTTCCGGCTTCGGCCAAAGTGTTGACTTCCAGATCCCGGACTTTTTCCGAGACGAAAACGGCCTGAAAGATCAGACCCACGGAACCGACGCCCAGCCACCAGATGGCGGGAAAACCCAGCTGATAGCCGGTGGAAACCACGCCGAAGGTGGCGGAACCGCCGATCATGGTCGCCATCAGCGACAGAAGAATAAAGGGCCAGGACTGACGATGTCCGGCGATGACAAAGGTGCTGTAATCTGTTTTTCGGCGGCCGGTGTAAATGCCGACACCCAATAAAACAGCCATGAAAAGAAGCAGAGTAAGTACCATAGAATCTCCTTATGTAAACTTGATGAATAAAATAGGTTGACATAAATTATAAGGCAGGTCCTCCCATCTGTCAAGTTATTTTGCGGATTTGTATAAAAGATCATGAAATAAAAGAAACGCGTATAGATTCCCTCCTTTTGGTAAATACTGCCATCGGAGGTATTTTTATGCTTAAACGTACAGAACAAAAACTTGACATCTTTATTCTGGGACTTTCTTTCTGTGTTGTTATTTCGGCCATTACTTTCGGCATCTGGCAGGGATCTTCTTCTTCAACGGTATCCTCTTCGGTGAAACCCTCACTGGAGACGGCTTTTGAGGAAAGCGGAGCGGAATTTTTGACCCTTTCCGCACAGTGCTGGGCAGAGCTGGATTCCGAATTTCACGACGGTCAGGAATTGTCCTGCTATTACGAGAATTTAC
>JBJDXI010000069.1:0-53510 GCA_051866595.1 Clostridia bacterium | reverse complement strand
CCTTTTAAAAGATAATAAACAAAAGAAAGATAATTGACAAATGTCTCTTTTCTGCGTTATGATATAACAAACAGAAGAATTTGGCAAGAATCAAAACCGTGTCGGTTGTTTCTTAATTGACAAATTTGATAAAATGTCTCCGAAAAGGGAGGATTTTTCATGAAAGAACAAAAAGATCTCAGAGTGACCAAAACCTATCGTCTGTTGGCGCAGGCCTTTTCCGAACTGCTGGAGGAAAAGAGCTTTGAAGATATCACGGTCAAGGAACTGTGCGACCGTGCCATGATCCGGCGCACCACCTTCTATAAGCACTTTTCCGATAAATATGAATATCTCGCCTTCTATATCCGTCAGATACGGGATGAATTTTATAAGGCCAATCTCCCCCGGGAGGGTGAGACCGTCGCTGAGATGTTTCTGCGGATGGCTCACCATATGATCAGTTTCCTCAATGAGAACGAGACGATGGTCCGCCGTGTTCTGGGCAGTAATTTCCCCATGACGCTCATCGACGCTCTGGAAGAGCAGATCGAGGGTGATCTCACCGAGCGGCTGAAAAATGAGGTGAAAAACGGCAAGGAACTGCCGATTTCCGCGGAGTTTTACGCTTCCTTCTGCGTCGGCGGCTATATCCGCATCCTGCGGCTCTGGCTGACAAGGAAAGAGACCTTCTCCGAAGAAGAGGTACTGGAAAGCGTAAAACTGATGACCTCTCTTCTTATATGAAAGAACACGAAAAAAATCCGTCAGCGGAGCGACTGCTGACGGATTTTTTATTCTTGCCGATGATTCTTCAGCGGATGAAGTTGGTTTTGATTTTGGCTTCGGGAACGGGATGATCGATGCCCGCTTTTTTCCCGGCTTCGATGCATTTCAGGAGCCATGCCATGTTCTGACCCAAAAGGTTCATGGTCTGTAAACCTTCTTCGTCCTGGAGCGCTTCTTCGGCGCGGTTGCCGTGGATGTTGTTCCAATAGAGAGAGGAAACCACAGGCATTTTGCTGATGGTGAAGTATTTGTTCAGCACGTCGAAGGAGGCTGTTGTGCCCGAGCGGCGGGCGGACGCCACGGCGGCTCCGGGTTTATAGGCGAAGTTGGCGCCGCCGGCGTAGAACAAACGGTCCAGCAGGGAGAGGATGCGGCCGCTGGGATGGGCGTAGTAGACCGGTGTGCCGAAGATGAAGCCATCGGCGTCTTTGGCTTTTTCGATGATTTCATTGACCATGTCCTCATCACCAAAGGCGCATTTGCCGCCGTTTTTGCGGCAGGCGCCGCAAGCGGTGCAATCCCGGATCGGCGCGGTGCCGGTCTGGATGATTTCCGTTTCGATACCCTGTTCGTTCAAGGCTTTGGCGGCTTCGGACAAAGCTGTAAAGGTGCAGCCGGCTTTGTGGCTGCTGCCGTTGATCATTAAGACTTTCATTTTGGAAACGCTTCCTTCCTTAACTCCATTTGATGGCGGTGCCGTAAACGAGGATTTCCGAGGCTCCCTGAATAATGGCGCTGGAGCAGATCTTTACGGCGATGACGGCGTCGGCGCCCATGGCGGCGGCCTGTTCTTCCATTTTGCCGAAGGCGTGGGCTCTGGCTTCATCCATCATTTTGGTGTAGCTTTTCAGTTCGCCGCCGACAATCGTTTTCAGGCTGGCGCCGATGTCGTGGCCGATATTTTTGGAATTGACGTAAGAACCCATCACCGTACCGAGAATGGTATAGGCTTTGCCGGGGACGACGTCACAGGTCATTGTTAACATAACAGAATCACTCCTTTTACTGTATGCCTTTGATATTCCTATTATAACATGAAATGAGCGGGATTAAAATACGCCCTGAATCAGAAACATATAAAGAACGGTGCCCACGCCGATGCTGAGAAGGGTGTTCTTTTTCCAGAGGTGGAGCAGAACCACGGCGGCGATGGCGAGAACCTCGGGAATACCGTGGGGGTAGGCCAGAATAGACACGCTTTTGAGGCAGTAGACCACCAGCAGCGCCATGAGGGCGCAGGGCAGGGTATTCCCCAGATAGAGGATGACTCTGGGCGTTTCCTTTCCCGCGGGAAAAAGGAGAAAAGGGCAGGCCCTTGTGGCAAGAACCGCGGCGGCGATGACGAGAATATAGAAGAGCAGTTCGGTATTATTTAACATCGTTGTTTCCCTCCCCGGTTTCATTTTCATTTGCGGTTGCCGGCACTGTCGTCTTTTCGATACGGCGGCGGAAGAGCAGGAGACAGGCGGTGATGCAGAGGAGTGCCGGAATGATAAAGCGGTCGGCGCCCAAAAGGAAGAGACAGAGCAGGGAGGCGCTGAAGCCGCAGAATACCGGAATGTGCTCTTTGACCTCTTTCCACTGGTCGATGACGATGGTGATGAACAGCGCCGTCATGGAAAAGTCGATGCCGGTGGTGTTGAAAGTGATGAAGGAACCGGCGATGCCCCCGAGGAAACAGCCGAGAACCCAGTAGCACTGATCGAGAAAAGCGATGAAAAAAAGGTAATGCTTTGGGGACACGCCCTCCGGGGGATTGACCGAGCAGAGCAGGGAATAGGTTTCATCGGTGAGGGCAAAAACCATATAGGGACGGAGTTTCCCCATGGATTTGAATTTTTCCAGCATGGAGAGGCCGTAGAAGATATGGCGGGCATTGAGGGCGAACTGAAAAAGAAAGGTATTGAGAAGACTCACCCCGGGAACCAGCATATTGACGGAGACAAACTGAGCCATGCCGGCGTAGATGATGAGGCCCATCAGCATCGGCCAGTACCAGGCGTAGCCCAGATTGACAAAGAGGATGCCGAAAGCGATGCCCATAAAGACATAGCCCGGGATGATGGGAATGGTTTTGGGAAAGGCGGCAGTGAAGCTTTTGCGGATTTCAGATTTCATGACGATGTTTTCCTTTGGTGGTATCGGATGTTTCTGTGGTGTCATTTTGCAGGTGAAAGAAGTATTTGGAGATAAAATCAATGAATCGCCGGCTCATTTTGGGAACGGCGTTGAGATTACGGTAGATCAGACAGAGGTTGCGGGTGATTTTCGGTTCCAACGATCGCTTTACGACTTTGTAATCGTGGCGCAGGAGATTCATCTCGGGAATGATGCTGTATCCGAGGCCCTCTTCGATCATGGCTAAAACGGTGTAGTCATCGTAGACGCTGAGCCGTGTGTTGGGCTCCAGTCCCAGAGAGTGAAAGGCGTTCATCGGCTCGTTGAAGCTGCCCTCCTCCAACCGGATATAGGGATCTTCCGACAGCTCCGCCAGAGGAACCGCGGCCCGGTTGCAGAGGGGGTGGTTCTCCGGCAGAACCGCCATCATCTCATCGGTATAGAGGGGGACGATGGTGAGGCCGGTGACGGCGTCGCTGTTGGCGAAGCCGAAATCCGCTTCGCCGTTTTTGACCCATTGGGCAATGGAGGTGTATTCTCCCTGCATCAGGGTGAAACGGACTTCGGGATAGATCTCCTGAAATTTTTTAATCATTTTGGGCAGCCAGAAGCTGGAAACACTGTTCATGGTGCCGATGCGGACTTCGCCGGAATTGACGCCCCGGAGCTCCTTGGACTTTTCTTCCAGAACCCGGTAGTCATTGACGACGGCGCGGATCAGCGGCAGCAGCTCCTGCCCCTCGTGGGTCAGCTCGATACTGCCGTGGGAGCGGATGAGGAGTTTCATATCCATTTCGTTTTCCAGGGAGCGGATCATCTGGCTCACCGCCGATTGGGAATAACCCATTTCCTCGGCGGCTCGGCTGAAACTGCCGGTTTCGATGATGTGGCAGAAAGCGATGTAGCGGTTCATAAAAATCTCCGTAAGTCATAAGTTTTTCTTATTTTTACATTATAAAATATCGATTTACTTATTTCAACAGATTGTGTATAATATAGGCGAAAACAAAAAAGAAAGTTGTAAAATAACAACAATACTTCCATTGCTGTACCGCCTTGGGCGGTATTTTTTTGTTCTGACGGTTTTTTTTATTTCCGCGGAGAGAATCTTTTTTGCGGAGTTTGTGGTATAATGAGGAAAAAAGAAACGCGGGTGAAAAAATGAAAAAACGCTGGATTGCTCTTTTGTGGATCACTGTTTTGCTTCTGACCGCCGGATGCGGAACGTCAACTGAAACGGCGTCATCTTCTTCCGGAAAGACGCTGGAAAACGCGGCTTTTGAAATATACTTTTTCGATGTGGGACAGGCGGATTCCGCCCTGGTGCGCTGTGACGGTGAATCTATGCTTATTGACGGTGGTAATGTGGGTGACGGTGATGATGTCGTATCGTATCTCCGGTCTCTGGGTATTATGGAACTGGATGCGGTGGTTTCCACCCATTCCGATGAAGACCACCTCGGTGGCCTTCCCGATGTGCTGGAAGCCTTTGACGTGGAAACGCTCTATGTGGACGGCAACCCGGCGGAAACAAAAATCTATCAGCGGTTCTGCGATACGGCCGCCTCAAAATCCCTTTCCTTTACCGATCCTTCTCCCGGGGATCGCTTTGAGCTGGGAGACAGTACCGTGACGTTTTTGGGGCCGGTTTCTCTCGATAAGGATCCTAATGAAAATTCCATTGTTCTGCGGATTGATTACGGGGAAACTTCATACCTCTTTACCGGCGACGCGATGGCCGGGGAAGAAAAAGAGCTGGTGGAAGCGGGGGCGGATCTTTCCGCCGATGTGCTGAAGGTGGCCCATCACGGCGGCGCCGATTCCACGAATTACGTGTTCCTCCGGGAAGTGATGCCGGATTACGCGGTGATCAGCGTCGGCGAAGGCAATAAATATGGCCATCCCACCGAAGAGGTTCTGAGTCGTCTGCGGGACGTCGGGGCCGCGGTCTACCGCACCGATGAGCTGGGCACCATTATTTGCCGCAGTGACGGTCGGTATATTGAATTTTCCAACAGCTCTGAATCGGCCATGCCCGTGGCGGAACCGAACCGCACCGATGAACAGCCGGCGGTGGAGGCGGAAGACGCCTACATCGGCAATATCAACAGCAAGAAATTTCACCGGCCCGATTGCTCCTCTCTCCCCGAGGAGCAGAACGCCGTTTATTTCGCTTCCCGGGAGGATGCTCTTTCTCAGGGATATGAACCCTGCGGACGCTGTCATCCCTGATATACAGAGTGTTTTCTGAAATATCTTTTTTGTGTTTTGCAATCTTTTCTTTTATTTTTAAGATTCTTGTGATATACTTTTACAATAAAATACAGGGAAAGTATATTTTGTAAAGCGAGGTTTTTTTATATGGCCGTAATCCTCAGCGCAGACCGAACCTGCGATTTAAATGATGCCCTGCGTGAAAAATATGATGTCCGTACCATCCCTTTCCACGTTTTACTGGACAATCAGGAATATATGGACGGTGTGGACATTGTTCCGGAAGATATTTATCAGGTGTATTATGATAAACATCTGCTGCCGAAAACCTCCGCCATCAATACCGGTGAATATCTGGATTATTTCCGTCCCTTTGTGGAACAGGGACATGAAGTGGTTCATTTCAATCTGGGCAGCGCCCTTTCCAGCTCCCATCAGAACTGTGTAAACGCCGCTATGGAGCTGGGACACGTCCATGTGATTGACGGCCGCAATCTCTCCAGCGGTGTGGGACTCCAGGTGTTGGACGCCGGTGAAATGATTAAAGCAGGAAAAACGGCGGCGGAAATCAAGGCCTATTTTGATGAACATCACGGCTGTTATCACGGCAGTTTTGTCGTGGATACACTGGAATTTCTCCACGCCGGCGGACGCTGTTCCTCGGTGGCGGCCTTTTCCGCCAGCTTGCTGAATATCCGCCCGGGGATTGAGGTGAACAACAACGACGGCAGTATGACCGTGGGAAAAAAATACCGCGGCGCCTTTGAAAAAGTTGTGCTGAAATACGTGAAAGAAAAACTTGCCCAGTATGACGATATCCGCACCGATAAAATTTTCATTACCGATTCCGGCGGTCTGGAGGATTCCTTCCGGGATCAGGTGGAGCGCGCCATTCTGGATGTCCTTCCCTTTGAACACGTTTACCGTTCTACGGCCAGCTGCACGATTTCCTGCCACTGCGGGCCGAAAACCCTGGGAATCCTTTTTGTGACGGAAACCCCCTCGAAATAACAAAAAATCAAAGAAGGTGCCTTTTGGCATCTTCTTTTTTTTGAGCGGATATGCTATAATAGGGCCATTGAAATGATTTGGGAGAGTATCATGGAATATACCGAACTTTTTTATCCGGGCCGTTTTGCCGTCGGTCCGGGAAGCGTGAAGGCCTTGGCTTCTTTTATAGATAAGGAAAATCTGAGCCATGGACTTATCGTCACCGATGAATTTCTGGCGTCCTCTCCGGTGATGCGTGCCGTCACCGCCGTGCTGGACGGTATCGGATTGAAATATGATTTCTTTACCGGCGTGATTTCCAATCCGTCGGTTTCCGTGGTTGACGCCGCGGCGGAAGCCTTTAAAGTTCATTCCTGTGATTTTATGATCGCCGTCGGTGGCGGTTCCCCGGTGGATACGGCCAAAGCGGCGTCTCTGGCCGCGGCCAACGGCGGCTCCGTTTCCCGCTATATCGGGATCAACCGTTCGCTCTACCCCGGTGTGCCGGTGATTGCCGTGAACACCACCGCCGGTACCGGCGCGGAAGTTACCCGCTTTTTTGTGCTGACCGATCATGAGCATCATACAAAATCCATCACCATTGACGACCATTGCCTCGTCCGTCTTGCCGTCAGCGATCCGGAACTGATGACCGCCTTGCCGCCGGAAATTACGGCTTCGACGGGGCTGGACGCTCTTACCCATGCCATGGAGGCTTACTGCGCCGTCAATCATCAGCCCTTCTCTGACGGTCTGGCCCTTCAGGCGGTGACGCTGATCAACCGCTCGTTGAAAACAGCGGTGGAAGAACCGGAAAATCTTTCTGCCCGGACGGATCTCTGCTGGGCCGCTTCTCTGGCCGGCTACGCTTTTTCCAACAGCGGTCTCGGGTTGATGCACAGCATCGGTTTTTCCATTGAGAATTTCTGTGGGATTCCTCACGGCCAGGCCGTGGGAATGGTGATGCCTTATGTTCTGGATTTCAACCGCCGGGCCATCCCGGACCGTGTCGCGGAAATCGGCAGAGCCTGCGGTCTGGAAGACCGTGACGGCGGCCGGACCGTCCGCTATCTGTACGGGTTCATCGGAGAACTGCCCCTTCCCACGCTGAAGGAGGCCGGCCTCTCCGTAAATGATATTCCGGCTCTGGCGGAAATGGCCATGGCCGATCCCACCCTTGGCGCCAATGCCGTTCAACCCACCTTGGCGGAAATGACGGCGCTGATTGAGGGTATTTATTGTGAAGAATTAAAATGACGTGAGAAATAACGGTTAAGGGCGGATACCTTTCTTGGGGTACGGCCCTTTTCTTATATCTGGAGGCTCTATGGATATTTCGCTTCATTATGTGGAGGCGGGAGAGGGCTTTCCCTTGATCCTGCTTCACGGAAACGGGGAGGACAGCGGCTATTTTCAGCATCAGATGGCCTTTTTCGCCTCAAAATACCGGGTCATCGCCGTGGATACCCGGGGACACGGTAAGTCGCCCAGGGGAGAGGTGCCCTTTACGCTGACCCGGTTTGTTGAGGACCTTCACGATTTCATGACGGAACACCGCATTGAAAAAGCGCACCTGCTGGGGTTTTCCGACGGCGGCAATATCGCCTTGCTTTTCGCTCTGAAATATCCTTCTTTCGTGGAGCGGCTGATTCTCAATGGCGCGAATCTGGAACCCTCCGGGGTGAAAGGCTGGGTGCAGATTCCCGTGGTGCTCGGCTATTATTTCGCCTCTCTTTTTAAAAAGCGGAGCGAAAAAGCCAAAGCCAAAGCGGAGCTTCTCGGCCTGATGGTCTGTGAGCCCCATATTTCGGAATCTTCGCTGAAAGAGCTGTCCATGCCGGTGTTGGTGATTGCCGGGACGAAGGATATGATCAAAGACCGCCATACACGGCGCATCGCCGCCGCCATCGGCGGCGCGAAGTTGGAAATTCTGGAAGGCGATCATTTTATCGCCTCGAAATGCCCGGCGGCCTTTAACTCCGCGGTGGACGTTTTTCTCGCGGAAGAAATGAAATGAGGAAAAAGATGTTGATTCGTAAAGCGGAAATCAAAGATTTGCAATCTCTTTTGGATATTTATAATTACGAAGTGGAAAACGGTGTGGCCACCTTTGACCTTCATCCCAAAACGATGGATCAATGGGAAACATGGTTTTCTCATCACAATATTGAAAATCATCCCCTGATCGTGGCGGAAAAAGACGGAAAAGCCGTGGGCTACGCCTCGCTCTCCTCTTACCGGGAAAAGGAAGCCTACCGCACGACGGTGGAGCTTTCCCTCTATGTGGCGGCGGAATACCGCCGTCAGGGTATTGCCGCTGAACTGATGACGGCCATTCTGAAGCTGGCCCGGGAAGATGATTCCGTTCATACGGTGGTTTCCGTGATTACCGGCGAAAATGAAGCCAGCGTCCGGCTTCACGAGCGCTTCGGTTTTACCTTCAGCGGCGTTCTTCACGAAGTCGGCGTGAAATTCGGGAAATATCTGGATATTGTCAATTATGAACTGCAAGTGGGAGGAAATCATGGCGAAATTTGATTATAAAAAAGAATACAAAGAATTTTATCTGCCCAAAAACAAACCTTCCATTGTGGAGGTGCCGCCGATGAATTTTATTGCCGTGAGAGGAAAGGGCGACCCCAATTAGGAAGACGGCGAATATAAAAAGGCCATGAATCTTCTTTACGGTATCGCGTTTACCATCAAAATGAGTGATAAAGGCGATCATCACATCGAGGGCTATTTTGATTATGTGGTGCCGCCGCTGGAAGGATTCTGGTGGCAGGAGGGTATAACGGGGATTGATTACAGCCGCAAAGCGGATTTTCAGTGGATTTCCCTGATCCGCCTGCCGGATTTCGTGACGGAAAAGGATTTCCGTTGGGCGGTGGAAGAGGCTTCCCGGAAGAAAAAGACGGATTTTTCCAAGGCGGAGTTTCTCACGTACCATGAGGGGCTTTCGGTGCAGTGTATGCACATTGGTTCCTACGATGACGAACCGGACACCATCGCTCTGATGGAAGCTTTCGCCAAAGAACAGGGGTATACCGTGGATATTTCAGAAACCCGGTATCACCATGAAATCTATCTCAGTGACGCCCGCCGCTGTAAGCCGGAAAACCTTAAAACGGTGATCCGCCATCCCGTTCGGAAGATATAAAAAGGAAAGGAAGGGAATTATGCTGAAAGAAAAGCTTAAAGGCCGCCAGGGCGATATTGTTCATATCATTTTACAGTTTTTCGTCGTCATCGGTGCCGTTACCCAGTTTATTCATCATGAGTATTACAATGTATTTCTCTGCGTACTGACGCTGCTGCTGTTCAATATTCCCCAGATTGTTGACAGGAAGTTTCATGTGCGGATTCCTGTGGCATTGGAAGTGGTGATCCTTCTCTTTATTTACGCCCACATGATTTTAGGGGAAATCCGCAGTTTCTATACGCTGTTTCCTTATTGGGACACGATGCTTCACACCATCAACGGTTTCCTCATGGCGGCCATCGGTTTCAGTATGATTGACATTCTCAATCAGGACCCCCGGGTACATATCAGTATGTCTCCGATTTTCGTGGCCTTTGTGGCGTTCTGCTTTTCCATGACCATCGGTGTGCTCTGGGAGTTCTTTGAATTTTCCATGGATCAGTTCACCGGCTCCGATATGCAGAAGGATTTCTTTATCAGCGCCGTGAATTCCGTGGCGTTGAATCCCAACGGCCTAAATGAGGTGGTCAGCTTACCGGATATTCAAAAGACCGTGGTCTACTATATGGATAACGGAGAACAGGTCTCCTATGTGATGAACGGCGGTTATCTCGATGTGGGTATCCTTGATACGATGAAGGATCTCATGGTAAACTGCCTCGGCGCTCTGGTCTTTTCCGCCATCGGCATCATCTATATCAAAAACCGCGGCCGGGGCAAAGTGGCCCAGAGCTTTATTCCTCAGCTGAAAACCGAGGAGGAAATCGAAGCGGCCAAAGCCGATCTGGAAATGCAGAAATTAAAACTTCAATTAAAAAAGGAAGAAATTCGGTCTGCCCGAAAACAGAAAAAAGAATGAAAGCAAAAAAGATTTTTATCATGTTCCTCTTCTCCGCAGCGTTAGGCGCTGTCATTGGCGGTATTCTCTGGGTCTTTCTGCGGGTGATGGATTTGGGAATCGATCTGCTCTGGTCCAGGATTCCCGGCTGTTTTGACGGCACGCCGTGGTCGTGGCTCTATGCCTTGGGCCTCGGCATCATCGGTGGTCTTATCATTGGCCTGCTCCAAAAAAAATGGGGTGCCTGTCCCGCCTTGTTGTCGGAAGTCATGGCCACGGTGAAGAAGGAAAAATATTACGATTATCATCATATGCCCCGTACGCTGCTTGCGGCGATTCTGCCGCTGCTCTTCGGCGGCGCCGTCGGCCCCGAAGCGGGGCTCACCGGTATTTTTGTGGGGTTATGTTATTGGGCCGGGGATCATCTGAAAACCGCTCGGAAAATCCTGCCGGAAATGGCCGACGTCGGCATTTCCGCGACGTTGGCGGTGCTTTTCGGTTCGCCTTTTTTCGGCTTTCTCATGCCCATTGAGGAGGATCTTTATTCCGATCGGGAAGTCAAACTGCCCCAAGGCATTAAAATTTTCGCCACCTTCTGCGGAATCTTCGGTGCGCTGGTGCTGTTCCTGATTCTCGGACACCTTTTCGGCCGCGGCGGCGGACTGCCCCGTTTCGG
Source organism: Clostridia bacterium (assembly GCA_051866595.1). Taxonomy (GTDB): domain Bacteria; phylum Bacillota; class Dehalobacteriia; order UBA7702; family UBA7702; genus UBA7702. Next base: position 42,704 of record JBJDXI010000069.1, on the reverse strand, counting down.
TCCCTCCGACGCCGGAGTGAAAGATCTGATCTGGATTGTTCCCTTAACGCTGCTGGGAGTCGCTTTTGGCTGGCTCTTTAAACTTACGGAAAGAGGATTGCACTGTCTGACCCGTCCTCTGGCGGAAAAGCGGGTGCTTTTGGGGGTTCTCTGCGGCGCCGCTGTGGGCGTGGCGGCGATTTTCTTTCCCTGGGCCATGTTTTCCGGCGAAACCCAGATGGATGTACTCATTGAGGATTACGCCCTCTATACGCCGGCGGTTCTCTTTGTGGCGGCGGCGGTGAAAATGGTGATGACCAATATCTGCATCAGTTGTGGCTGGCGAGGCGGTCACTTCTTTCCCGCGATCTTTTCCGGTGTCGCCGCCGGCTTTGCCGCCGCGGCGGTACTGCCGGTGGATCCCGTTTTCTGCTGTGCCGTGGTCTGCGCGGCGGTGGTAACGACGATTTTGCGGAAGCCCTTTGCCGCGGCGATGCTGTTGATGCTCTGCTTCCCCGTAAACTGCCTGCTCTATCTTATCGGCGCTTCATTTTTGGCGGCGCTGATCCCGGATTTTGGAGGAAAACGCCATGAAAGCGCTTAAAAGACTGTATTTTATTTTACGCACGACGAAGGTTCTTCGCTTCTTCTGGTGGTTTTTGCTGGTTCTTTTTTCCGTCGGCTTGATTCTGCGTTTTATCGAACCTCAGATTGAAACCATCGGCGATGGCTTCTGGTTCTTATACGCGGCGGCCACCACCATCGGTTTCGGTGATCTCTGTGTCGTAACGCCTTTCGGTCGTATTCTGACGATCCTCGTCTCGCTCATGGGGATTCTCGTGGTGGCTATGATTCCCGGTGTGGTGGTCAGCTACTATACGGAGTTTATCCGCCGCCATCAGGAGGAAACGGTTTCCGTTTTCATGGAAAAGCTGGAACACCTGCCGGAATTGTCCAAGGAAGAACTGGCGGAATTATCGGAAAAAATAAAGAAAATGCGGACGGGGAAAAACCGTCCGGAGGAATGAGCGATGAAAAAAGCGAAGGAAATCATCGAAGCCTTTGTTCCCGGCAATTCCCAGGAGGCTGTCGACCGTGAACTGATGCTTCATTATTTCTTGGAATACGAGGATTTACTGACCCGGGAAAATCGGCTGCTTCATTTTACGGCTTCGGCCTGGGTGATGAATCCGGAACGAACCAAAGCGCTGATGGTGCACCATAATATTTATAACGCCTGGAGCTGGGTGGGCGGTCACGCCGACGGTTGCGGCGATCTCTTTGCCGTGGCCTGCCGGGAGCTGGAGGAGGAAACCGGCCTTGTCTCCGCCCGTTCTCTTTCCGAAAATCCCGTTTCTCTGGAGCTGATCGGCGTTCAGTCTCATGTACGCAAAGGCGAATATGTGGCTCCTCACGTCCATCTGAATGTGACTTATCTCTTTGAGGCGGATGAAAACGCGGCTCTCCGGATGAAGGCCGACGAAAACAGCGGCGTCATGTGGCGTGCCGTTTCAGAGATTCGCAAGGATGATACCGAACCTCATATGCGAAAACTCTACTGTAAAATTTTGGATAAACTGAACGTGTAAGCATAAAAAAAATTCCCGTTGAACGGGAATTTTTTTATTCGGCGTCTTTGCCTTTTTTGATCCATTGAACATAGGGGCAGAATTCGTAGCCCATGCGCTTATAGAGGCGGACGGCGCCTTCGTTTTCGGGCTCCGTTTCCAGACGGTACCGGGCGGCGGGAACGTTCTCCTCCAGATAATGAAAGAACTTTGTGCTCAATCCCTGAGAGCGGTATTCCGGCAGAATCATGAGCTCTTCCAGCCACACCACGAGGCCGCCGGCTTCCTGGGAAAAGGATTTGCTGATCAGGGCGTAGCCCGCGGTTTTTCCTTCCTTTTCGAAAATGAAGCCTTCGGTATAAACATCGGAACGCATGAGTTCTTCAAAAGTGCGTTCCCGGTACTCTTTGGGAATACGGTAGTAAACGGCGTCGGAGTTGTAAAAATCTTCCGTCATGGCTAAAAAAGCGTCTCGGTCGTTCTCGTTGATTTTTCGGATCATGGGGTGTCCTCCTTGGATTCATATTTATTTTCCGTGTAATTTCCGTAAATGATGCAGATCATCAGCAGCAAAGCGCCGCCGAAACCCAGAGTGGACAAGCTTTCACCCAGAAGAATCATGGCGAATACCGCGGTGAAGACCGGCTCCAGGCATTGAGTGAGAGATACCACCGCCGAGGGTAAATGGGCCAGAGCGATGTTTTGCAGGATGTAGCAGAGACAGGAACAGAGGATAATCAGATAAAGGATAATCCACCATGCTTTGGGTTCCACCGCTCCGAGATCGGGAAAGGGTTCCAGGATGACGGCGCAGAGAATACTGGCGGCGGCGGTGACCGCCGTTTGGATCAGGGATACCGCCGAGGGGGATAGAGTATTAAGGCAATCCTCTCCCCATACCAGCGAACCGGCCATGCCAAAGGAACAGATCAGCGCCAGCAGCTCTCCGGGGCCGAAACGGAAGGTTCCGCCGTTCATACAAAGCAGATAAAGACCGGCCACAGCGAAAATCAGCACCGGCAAAAAGGAACGGCGCATCTTCCGCCCGAGAACCAGCCGGGCAAGGGGCGGTGTGAAAACCACCGCCAGAGACATTAAAAAGCCTACGCCGGTGGCGGTGGTTAAATTCAGAGCGATATTACAGGTAATATAAGCCAACGCCATGCAGAGGGATGTGGGAAGCCATACTTTTACGCGGCTCCGCTTTAATTCGGGAACGGCAGTTTTTCCGCAGATCAGAAGGAATATAAGGGTGGCCGCGGTAAACCGCAGTGCCAGACACCAGAAGGGAGAAATGCTCTCATAAGCGAATTTGATCAGCGGATTGCCGATGCCGAAAATCAGTCCCTGAATGACGATGAGTCCGATATAAAAAAGAGAAGAATGTTGTTTTTTTAAGGTATTCATGTCGTTTGCTCCGTGAGCCCATCGGCTTGGGTGCGTGTTAAAGCTTAATATACCATATTTCATCCGCTTTGTAAACCAATGGCCTTTTTTCGAAAAAGAAAGAATCACGGCAATGATACGCAACGAAAGATAACATTTTTTACCTGAAATGGTTGCGGCGGTTGGTTGAAAACAGAGGCATTTCCTTTTAAAATAGAGGTATGAAAGGAATGATTTGTATGCTAAGTGAGAATTTGTGGACTTTGCGGAAAATCAACGGCTTCTCTCAGGAAGATGTGGCGGAGAAAATCGGTGTTTCCCGTCAGGCTGTGGCCAAATGGGAAAACGGAACGACCACGCCGGATATTTCAAACTGTGTGGCGCTGGCGAAATTATATAATGTCACCGTGGATGAGCTGCTGACTTTTGACGGCAGAGAGGCCGAGGGCCTCTCGGTACCGCCCAAAGGGAAATATCTCTTCGGCACCGTCACTATCGGCGAAAAGGGGCAGATTGTGATCCCGGTGAAGGCCCGGCGTATTTTTGATCTCCATCCCGGCGACGATCTTCTCGTCCTCGGTGATGTTGAACAGGGGTTGGCCCTTGTCCGCACCGATCATTTCATCGGCAAGATGAATGAAATGCAGTCGGCGCTGAAAGGGATGAAGTCCGCGATGAAAGGGAAAAAGGGGGAATCGGAGTGAGCGTTTTAACCGTGGAACAGCTGGAAAAAAATTATCCGGCCTTTTCTCTGGGGCCGGTTTCCTTCTCTCTGGCCCAAGGTCAGATTACCGGTTTTATCGGCCGCAACGGAGCCGGTAAAACCACGACTCTCAAATCTCTGCTGGGCTTTCTTCATCCTGATGGCGGCGCTGTCCGGTTTTTAGGGCTCGATTTTATCGGTAACGAAAAAACGGTGAAACAGAAAATCGGCTATATTTCCGGAGGCTTTGATTTTTATCCTTCCCGAAAGCTGAAAACCGTCACCGCGGTGACCCGCTCTTTTTACGATACCTGGGATGAAAAGACGTACCGCCGCTGTCTTTTGGATTTCGCTCTGGACGAAAACAAAACACCGGCGAAGCTCTCGGCGGGGATGAAAGTGAAATACGCTCTGTCTTTGGCGTTATCCCACGGCGCGGAGCTTCTGATCCTCGATGAACCCACTTCGGGACTGGATCCGATTTCCCGGGATGAGCTTCTGGATCTCTTTTTGGAGCTGAAAGACAGAGGCGTTACGATTTTATTTTCCACCCATATCATTACCGATCTGGAACAGTGCGCCGACCGAATTTTATATCTGCGGCAGGGACAGCTCCGGGCGGATGAAGAGATGAAATCATTTATGAACAGCTACCGTCTGGTGACGATGACCGGTGAGGAGAAAGAAAAAAACGATCCTTCCCTGCTCATCGGTTGTAAGCGCCGGAAAGAGGGCTTTGCCGCGCTGATAGAGGCAGAGAGGGCGAAGGATATTTTCGGTACGGTTCTTCCCGCCGATCCCGAAACCATTATGATTCATCTGGAAAAGGAGGGCGAAGCATGAACCGATTGCTCCAAAAAGAACTGCGGCTGGCAATGCATCCGGCGTCCGTCGGTTTCCTTCTGCTCTCCGCGCTGCTGTTGATCCCGAACTATCCCTATTATGTGACGTTTTTTTATACTTCACTCGGCGTCTTTTTCATCTGTCTCGGCGGCCGGGAAAATAAGGATGTGGAGTATTCGCTCCTGTTGCCGGTGGGCAAAACCGACGCTGTCAAGGCGCGTTTTATGACGGTTCTGCTTCTGGAATTGGGCCAGATGTTGCTGGCGGTTCCCTTCGCCGTGTTGCGTCAGCAAATGTCGGTTCCTTTGAATCAGGTGGGCATCGAGGCCAATCTTGCCTTTTTCGGTTTTTCCTTTGTGATGCTGGGTCTCTTTAATCTCATTTTTTTCCTCGTGTATTACAAAGATGTGCGGAAAGTGGGAAAAGCCTTTGTTGTTTCTTCCACGGTGGTTTTTTTCTACGCCGGTGTGATGGAAACCCTTACACATATCGTTCCCTTTTTCGCGGAACGGATGGATACTTTGGATCCTCAGTTCTTGACGGAAAAACTGGTGGTGTTGGTCGTTGGTTTTCTGCTTTTCGCTCTGCTGACCTTTGTTTCCTACCGGCTTTCCCTGAAAAATTTTGAAAGACAGGATATCTGATCTCGTTTTTCTCTCCCGTTTATGCTATACTGTTTTGCGTAAAGGAGGATGCGGTGATGGAAATTCGTCTTTTGGAAAATCATGAGCGGGGAGACGGTCTGGAGCTGGCCTGGGAAGTCTTTTTGAAGTACGACGCGCCGGGCTATTCCCGGGAGGGCATCGACGCTTTCGGTTATGCCATTCACGATCCGGGGTATGTCCGGGGACTGAAGTTTTACGGCGCTTTTGACAGCGGTGAAATGCGGGGCGTTCTCGCCACCCGGGAACAGGGAAATCATATCGCGTTGTTTTTCGTTGACGGCGCGCATCATCGCAGAGGGATCGGCAAAGCCCTGGCGGAACAGGCAAAAAAGGACTGCGGCTCCGGGGAACTGACGGTACATTCCTCTCCCTATGCCGTTGAAATTTACCGCCGTCTGGGTTTTGAGCTTTTGGGCGAAAAAGAAGAGAAGGACGGCATTGCCTATATTCCCATGAAATGGAAACGAAAATAAAAAAGAAAGCGCTTTTCGGAGAAGCATCCCCTGGACGGGGAGCTCCGGAAAGCGCTTTTTTGAATATTCAGTGATTCAGACGTAGTGATACCGTTTCCGCCGGGTAATCCAGAAATAGAGTACCACCATAAATGTAACGGTTTCGGTAATGGGCACCGCCAGCCACACGCCGATGAGCCCGAAAACCGTGGGCAGAAGTAACAGCATACCGGTTTCCATCACCAGTGTCCGCAGGAAGGAAATGACGGCGGAGATTTTGCCGTTGCACAGGGCGGTGAAAAAGGAGGAACCGAAAATGTTCATGCCGCAGAAAAGGAAGGAGAGGGCGTACAGCCGGAATCCGGAGGTCGTCATCGTTTCCAGTTCTCTGTTGCCGCCGCAGAAAATATCGGTAACCGGCCCGGCGGTGAGCTGTGCCATAATCACCATCAGGATGGAAACAGCGCCGATCACTTTTAAACAACGGCGAAAGAGGTTTTGCAGCTCCTCGTGGTTTTCCGCGCCGTAATGAAAGCCGATCACCGGAGCGATTCCGAAGGAATAACCCATGATGATGGCGTTGAAAATCATGTTGACGTAGAGTACCACGGTAATGGCGGCCACGCCGTTTTCACCGGCGATGCGCATCATCTGAAAGTTATAGAGAAAGGTCACGATGGAATAGGAAAGGTTCGACACCATTTCCGAGGCGCCATTGGCGGAGCTGCGGAGCAGCATCGCCAGGTCGAACCGGGGTTTTTTGAACCGCAGCAGACTGCTGTTGGGCAGAAGAAAATAGAAAAAGGGGATGACGCCGCCGACGGCGTATCCCAGCACCGTGGCAAGAGCCGCCCCGGCGATGCCCAGTCCCATCACGGCGATGAAAATATAGTCAAAGACCATGTTGGTGATGCCGGCGGCCACGGTGAAGATCAGTCCCAGAGTGGGCTTTTCGGCGGTGACGAAGAAGGTTTGAAAAGTGACCTGAAGCATAAAGAAGGTGCTGCCGGCCAGCATAATGGCACCGTAAGTCACGCAATAATCCATCAGCTTTTCGCTGGCGCCGAGGAAACGGCAGAGGGGTTCGATAAAAATCAGGCAAAGGGCAGACAGGGAAAAGCCTAAAACGAGGATGGTGACGACAATGAGGGAAAAATAGCGGCGGGCCTTTTCGTTGTCTCCTTCGCCCAATGTTTTTGCAACCTGGGCGTTGCCCCCGATGCCCAGCATAAAACCGAAGGCGCCGATGGTCATAATGGCGGGCATGATGATATTCACCGATGCCAGTGCGTTGCTTCCCACGAGATTGGAGACGAAAAGACCGTCAACAATGACGTAAAGGGAGGAAAAGATCATCATGATGATGGAAGGCAGAGTAAACCGGAAAATGCGGGAATAATTAAAATGGTCGGATAATTGAACTCTCATTCTTGCCCTTTCAAATGATTTGTTGTTATTTTATCGGTCTTTCTTGTTTTCCAGCGGCAGGCTGGCATAAGAGCCCTTTTTCACCGGTGTGCCGAAAGTGAAGGAAACGGGATGGCGGAAAAGGGGACCGTCGGAAACGAAGGTATGGTATTCGCCGTTTTCGCCACAGGCGTCGGCGCCTTCGGCGGCGATTTCTTTGATTTCCTCTTCCGAGAGGACACGTCCTAAATGCTTTTCGCTGAGTCTTGCCGTATCCAGGGTGGTGATATGGGCGATAAATCCTTCGCGGATGCACTCTTTCACCAGCGCTTCACGGGATTCCTGCCACAGGGGATGATAAAGGCGGATCCCCGCGGCGGTACAGACATCGGCGCACCATTGGCGGTGATCCTCAATGTCAATATCTCCGAAAACGCAGAAGGCAGCGCCGGCCTCTTTCTCTTCTTTGAGGGCGGAAATAAAACTTTCGGTGTAATCGTTCCCGCCGCCGCAGGGGATTTTGCGGACGGGAATTTGGAGGGCGTCGGCCAGATCATCCAGGAGAAAAGGGGGAATCCCGTGAAACCAGGAGCGTCCTGCATCGGTGTTATAAGTGATAAGCAAAGCGGTGGGGATGTGGCCTTCCTGGATAACACGGTGAAGAGCCAGGGCGCTGTCTTTGCCGCCGCTGTAGGAAACGACAAATTTTTCTCTTTTCATTTTTTGATCCTCAATGTACGCAGATATTCTTTTTGCTCCGGCGTGATCCTGCGGCTCTCAATGGCTTTTTGAATGGCTTTGTTGTGGGTCCAGGGATCGAGACGACGCTGTTCCAGATAGGGTAGGACTGTATCGTACTGTTTGGCCAGAGCTGTGGCGAAATACCACGCGGTCATCATGTTGATGTAGTATTCCCCGGAGCGGAGGTTCGATACGAGTTCAAGATGAGCGGGTTCAAAAGCCTCGTCAAGATAAAATTTCATCAGCATCCCCAGGGCAAAACGGACGGTGTAAGTGTCTTCCGCTTCGAGCCAGATATTGATCTGACCGAACAGCTCCGGAAGGTGTTTTTTGAAGATCTTCGGTGAGATCATATCACAGGTTGCCCAGTTATTGACGTAAGGCAGAAAACGGTTCAGTTCCCGGATGAGGGTATCGTAATCTTTGATCTTTTCGAGGAGAAAGCCGTGAAGGTTGTTTTCTTCGTAATAGCGGTGAGGCAGGCTTCGCAGAAAAACGGCGGCCGCTTCGGTTTTGGCGAAGTCCCCGGTGAATTTCCGCAGAACCGGTGTGCGGATGCCGATGACGGTATCTCTGTCAACGGTGGGCATCAGGGAACAATGAAAATTCTTATATTCCGGGTCGGCCAAAGCGAAAAGCTGTTGGTGGAGGTTTTGTTCCCAAAGACTCATAACAGCGCTTTTTCCCATTCGTCTTCTTTAAAGCCCACCAGAATATCGTTTTCCGTGACGACGATAGGGCGTTTAACCAGCATACCGTCGCTTGCCAACAGACGGAGCTGTTCTTCTTCGCTCATCGAGGGGAGCTTGTCCTTTAACTCAAAGGAGCGGTAGAGCTGGCCGCTGGTATTGAAAAATTTTTTCAGGGGCAGGCCGCTTTTCTGATGCCACGTTTTCAGTTCGTCATAGGTCGGTGCTTCTTCCTTGATGGGACGGTCGGTAAAGGTGATTTCGTGGCTTTCCAGCCATTTTTTCGCTTTTTTGCAGGTGGTGCATTTGGCGTATTCAATAAACAGCATGACAGTCTCCTTTGTATCTGTATGAAATGTTGATTCATTATATCATATTTTTTCCCCGGGGAACATCTTTTGCGCATAATATATTATATATTATTATATAATATAAGGAACTTTCGTTCCTCGTCTTTGGGGCCTTTTCCGTTTAAAATAGAGATACAGGAAAGGAGGAATGCTCATGGATTCTATGTATCGAACAATGCTCAACTCGGTGTTCTTTGGATTACTTCCGCATAAAGAAAAACAGCGGGAACCGTATCCTTCGGAAACCGGTGATTCCTTTCATATTCTGATGTGTTCCCGGGAAGAAACAATGGGTCTGTTAATGGCTCCGCGCCCTGTCGATCCGGCAGGATTGGCAGATGTGATGAAAGAAACGTACCTTTCGTCATGGCATCCGAAAAAAAGAGAAGAAGAACTGGCGTACCGTTTTCGGAAGTCCGTGGTGGAAGCGGTTCGTTTTAAGGACGGCCGGGAGTATCCTCTGTGCCCTCAATGTCGATCGACGCTGGAATGGGAATATCAGTCTTTTTGCGACCGATGTGGTCAGAAACTGGGCTGGTACGGTTTTGAGGAAGTCATTGCCCGCTCTGTGTATGAGGAGCCCAGGTAAGATCGGGTTACGTTCAGGCAACGCCTTCGGTTTACAGATGGCACCGGAGGCGCTCCGGTCATTTTTCATTGACAGTTTTTGTTTTCTCTGCTATAATGACCTCAATTTCATAGCGTTTCCTTCGGCAAGTGTGAAGCCGCGGGGAAAATTCCGATGTGTGCAATGGAAAGACAGATTTTTCTGTCTTTGTTTGCGCACTTTTTTTATTTTTAAGGAGGAATCAGGATGAAACGAAAAAAATCATGTCGTTTGGCCCTTTTGGCCCTGGCCGTTATGTGTTTTCTTTGCTTTTCCGCTCAGGGACTTTACGCCTATACCTGGGGTAATTTCCGGGGGAATCCGGAAAATAACGGTGTGACGTCCGTCGCTCTGCCGACCCAGGCCGATGACGCGACTCTTTACTGGGCGAAGAAAATCGGTACAGGCTGGGATTACGCGCCGAGTCCCCCGATTATCGTCGATGACGCCATCGTCTTTTTTTGCAGCAATATTGTATACAAGGTGGATTCGGTGACCGGGGAAGTGATTCAGCAGGGGGAACTGGATGCCGCCAGCTCCTCTTCCTGGAATATTACGCCGCCGACCTACTGTGACGGTTCTCTCTATGTGTCGCTGGCCAACGGCAAGCTTCAGGTGATGGATTTAGAGACGATGACCGCGGGATGGCTGTATCAGAACGAGAACCGAGGGCAGTCCAACTGTCCGGTGACTTATCATGATGGTTACGTTTATACCGGTTACTGGCGTTCCTCCACCTCGGAAGCGGATTATGTCTGCGTTGACGCTGAGACCGGTGAAGAAGTCTGGACGCTGACCCATACCGGCGGTTTTTACTGGGCCGGGTGCTATGTGAATGACAATTATCTTCTCGTCGGCTCCGATGACGGTGAGGGCGACGCATCCACCGGTGAGGGGGTTGCACGATCTTCGGTCTTTTATTCGGTTCGCTCCGGCAATCACAGCGACGGCGGTAAAGCGCAGGTGATTGACAAAATTGAAGGTTTGAACGGTGATATCCGCAGTACCGTCGCGTTTGTGGATGAAGACGGCGACGGCGCAGGGACGGCTTACTTCGCCTCCCAGGGCGGTTCCTTCTATGGAGTTCCCGTAGACGCCGAAGGGAATCTCGATGAAGAGAATATGCTTGAAATGGATCTCGGCGGCAAGGTTTCCTGTACTCCGGTGATCTATAACGGCCGGGCTTACGTCGGCGTTCAGGGCAAACAGGGACAGTTTGTGCAGACCGACGCGGAAAATATCGAACTGGGCCATCATATCGACGTCATCGATCTGGAAAAAGGTGAAGTGGCCTATTCCTGCCCCACCCAGGGCTGCGTTCAGACCAGCGGACTTTTAACCACGGCCTACGAGGAAACCGACGGTTCGGTTTATGTCTATTTTATTGAAAATTATGTGCCCGGCAAAGTTCGGGTGATCAAGGATAAGCCCGGCCAGACCGAGATGGACAGCAAATCCCAATTCGCGGAGATTTTATTTACTCCCGCCGGGGAACAGGTGCAGTATGCCCTCGGCAGCGCCATCTGCGATGAGTACGGCACGATGTATTTCAAAAACGATTCCTGCTACATTATGGCACTGGGCTGGAGCATCAAAAAGCTGGAAGTCACAAAGGAACCGGATAAAACCGAATATAATGCCGGGGAAACCTTTGATCCCGCCGGTATGGTTGTTACGGCCACCTACGCCAACGGAAAAACCCGGGATGTGACGGAATATGTGGAATACAGTACGGATCCGCTGACAGAGGATGATATTGAAGTGACGCTGACCTTTTCCCATGTGATGTACCGGGATACCGACGACGGAAATAACGATAACGATCAGAACAATATCAATCAGACGGTTTCTCCTCTTTATACCTCGGTGGATATTTCCGTAACGGATTCCGTTGACCACGAAGCGGTGGCGGCGGTCACGGCGAAAATTAACGGTCTCAACGGACGTATCTCCGAAAAAAGCGTTGCCGAAGCCCGGATCGCCTATGAACAACTGACCAAGGAAGAACAGGCTCTGGTAACAAACCTTTCGGCTTTGACTGCCGCTGAAACGAAAATCAAGGAAAATCCTTTCCGTGATGTGAAAAGCGGAGATTGGTACCGTGACGGCGTTTTGTTCAATTACTGGAACGGGTTGATGAACGGTATGGAAACAACAGTATTCGCTCCGGATAAAAATACAACCCGGGCACAGCTTGTGGTGATCCTGTATCGGTACAGCGGTTCCCCTGCTGTGAAGGGCGGGGTGCCCTTTACCGATCTGACGGCCGACTGGTATCAAAATGCCGTTGTGTGGGCTTATCAGAACGGTATTGTCAAAGGAACCTCCGATGATACGTTCTCTCCTGACGCAATGATTACCAGAGAACAGATGGTAACGATTTTCTATCGTTACTGCGATGAATACAAAGGAATGGATGTATCCTCCGTGACTTCCGTTTCCTCCTTCCCGGATGCCGTCGAAATTTCGCCCTATGCCATGAAGCCCTTCCAGTGGGCGGTGAAACAGGGATATATCGGCGGTACCACCGACGGTGGGCGGATCATTCTGGCGCCGAAAGGTTCCGCCACAAGAGCGCAGATCGCCGCGGTTATGATGCGCTTTGTTCTGTCACTGTAAAATGATTGTTTGTGAAATATGCTCCCGATGAAAGCCGGGAGCATATTCTTTTGCTTTTTGAAAAATTCTTCTTGCATTTTCAAAAGAACGATGGTATGATATATCTACAATCGAAAAAAACGATTCCAGAGCTATGGAATAGAGGTGCAATTCCTCTGCGGTATGGCCACCGTGATGATGAGCCGTTCCCATATGCCATTGATCTATGATCGAGAAGGCGGGAAAGGGCGTTGAATCTAAGTCGGGATACTTGCTTTGGCGGATCGATCGAACGTTCAGCTGCCACATACAGTTGATGTCAGGCGTCCGCAAAGGCTCAATGCTTTTGCGGTTTTTTTTGAATAGGAAACTCTATATTGTTTTACGTGTGCAGTTGTCGGCTCGGGAGACCCTCTTCTTCCGGTCTGATTCTGCGCACTTTTTTTGTCTTTGTTTATATCTTTTCGGAATGGTATGAAACCATAAAGGAGTCTCCGAAAGGATGTAATAGATTGCCGGGAAAGGAAAGCCCCGTTTCAGACGGTCAGCACACGGGCCGTAGGGATCGGATTCAAAGGCTCTTTACCGGCAGGCGCCGCGGTATTCTTCGGGGATGGGGTGATATGCCCGCCACGGAGTCTCCTTGAAGAAACAGGTATGTCGGCGCGCAAGGGCGGTTTTCGGGGAAAGAATCCATCAGCACACGGGTGGATCCCCGGCGGCCCTCGCTGTTTCTCTGCATTTTTGACGAATGGATGCTCCCGATAAGACTCCCGGGAAATCATCCTTCGTGAGTTGTAAAACGCGTTATATTCGTTATTCTTTTTCTCTTATTCTCCTCTTTGCGGAAAGCGGCAGGCGTGAGCTTGCTGCCTTTCTGCTGTTTGTAAAATGAGGAGACCGGAAGGGGGCGTTTCATGAAAACGATTCTCAGCCGGTGCCTTTCCTTTTACCGGGAGAGGGCGTCGTCTGTGGGAATGGGTTTGCTCCTTATTGCCTTTTTTCTTATTTTGGGCTGCGGTGCTCTTTTCGCCGGGGAAACGGCTCCGGAAAACCCCATTGCGGGAGCTTCCTCTTCCTGGGATGCGGAATCTTCCGTGCTGGATTGCGAAGGGGAAACCGATGAAAATGTTTATATTCCGGTTCCCGTCGCTTCGGAACAGACCGATGGGGAGGAACAGGAACTCAGCGATGAAGCGCTGAACGATGAAAAAGAAGAGGAATCGGAGCCTGAGGAAGAAGAGGAAGAATCGGCCCAGCCCGAAGGGAACGACAGTGATCCGGAAACAGAGCAAAAACCATCCTCTACTTCTCAATCCACGGCGGATGCTCCCGCTTCACCGGGAAATAACGGTATCGCCGGCGGCAATACGGAAAACGGAAATACCACCTCTACGGAGTATTTCACCACTTCCATCAAAGACGGCGAGACGGTAACCGTAAAGGATTACTCCTTTTCTATCCGTCATAAAGATTCCTCGTTAAGCCCCAAAGAGGTTCAGGTTTTTGTCAACGGGCATCTGGTTCCCCAGTTCAACGGCAAAGTGGATCTTACCGAAGGAAAAAACACCATTCGGGTTAAGATCGATTATGCCGACGCTTCCGGCAAAATCGTCGCCTCGCCTTATAAAGACTATACCGTTTATCTGGATACGAAAAGCCTTGTGATCAATACATCTCTGAAAGATCAGACCGTAGACCGGGATCTTCTTTCCTTTACGGCCGATGCCTCCTATCTTGGAGAAGACACGCCGTTAACGGTGACGCTGAACGGTGAAAAAACCGAAGGCAGTGCCGGCAGCTACCGGGTGCGGCTGAAAGACGGCGCCAATGTTTTCGTCCTTTCCGCCGAGAAAAACGGCCTGCGCAAAGAGGAAACTTACACGGTTACCTATATCAGTTCCGGTATTTTTGATTTCGAGACCGATCTCACCGACGGCATGACCGTTTCCGAGGCGAACCTCGCTTTTTCCGTATGGATGGTCAACAGCGAAAACGCCAAAATATCGGTGCGTCTGAACGGCGGTAAAACCCAGCAGAGCGACGGAAACGGAAAATTCAGTATGGAACTTTCCCACGGTGAAAACACCGTGACCATCACGGCGAAAGACGGCGATCAGAAAGTTTCCCGCAGCTATAAGATCTATTTTGAACGGCAGCAGGCCACAGCGGAAAATCCAATTCCCGATAAAGCCCACGCGCCGACGATCCAATGCAATCTGACGGATCCCATGACGGTGAACAACAGCAAATACACCGTGGATCTGATCGCTTATGATTATCACGGAGAGCGTCTCTATTCCAGCAACATTTCGGTGAAGCTGAACGGAAGCCCTGTGCGGCTTGAGGGGGAAAACGAAAAGACCAGCTATCTTCTGAATCTATCTTCGCCGGAGAATGAGGTGACGGTTTACGTCAAGGATGACGAGGGCTATAACGCTCTCTATATTTTCCACCTGACCTATCACCGGAACGACGGGCCCATCGGTTATGCCACCGTCAGCGTGGAAGCCACTACGCTGGGCCTGGGATACATCGTTCCGCCGACGCAAGTGGAAATTTACGACGGTGAACCGGCGTCTTATGTGGTGAAACGGCTTTTTGACAGCTGTAATATCTCCTTTGATTCTACAGGTACGCTGGACAGCGGGTTTTACCTGGCTCGGATCTACGGAGAAAATCTTGTTCCAAATGTTGAAATTCCCGCCAGTCTCCTGGAATACCTTGACAGGGACGGCGCCTCGGAAACCGGAGTCTGGAGTCCGGACAGTCTCGGAGAGATGGATTTCTATGCCAAATCCGGCTGGAATATCGCCGTGGATGAGTTTTATCCCAATTGCGGTTTGAGCGGCGTTTATCTCAATGACGGTCAGCGGCTTTCCATTCGGTTCACACTGAATCTGGGACGCGACATCGGCGGGCTGAACGGCGCCGCCGGGGAGTATCCCGAAAAATTTATTGAATCTTATTGATCGAAAGGGATCGTTATGATGAATCAACAGGTAAACGATATTTTGTCTGAAATCAAAAAAGTCATCATCGGGAAGGATGAGATCATCGCCAAAGTTCTGATGGCGATGCTTTCCGGAGGGCACATCCTTCTCGATGACGTCCCCGGTGTCGGCAAAACCACGCTGGCGCTGGCCTTCAGCAAGGTATTGGGATTGGATTACAAACGGGTTCAGCTGACCTCTGACAGTATGCCCTCGGATATTGTGGGCTTTTCGGTTTATGACAAATCGACGGGGAATTTTGAGTATAAACCCGGTGCTGTGATGACGAATCTCTTTCTGGCCGATGAAATCAACCGTACCTCCAGCCGCACCCAGTCGGCGCTGCTGGAGGTTATGGAAGAATTCCGTGTCACCGTGGACGGCGTGACCCGGGAAGTGCCCCGTCCCTTTGTGGTGATTGCCACCCAGAATCCCGTGGGCTCCGCCGGTACCCAGATGCTCCCCGACTCCCAGTTGGACCGGTTTATGATTCGGACCCGGATGGGGTACCCGGATTTCCAAAGTCAGGTGAACATTCTGAAAGACCGCCATTCCGCCAATCCGTTGGACCGTATCGAATGTAAGATGGATGCCGAAGGACTGGTGGCCCTCAGGGAAGAGGTGACGGACGTATATGTTGCCGATGCCATTTACGAATATATTACCTCCCTGGCGGAGGCGACCCGCTGTCATGATCTGGTACTGCAGGGGTTAAGCCCTAGGGGCGCCCTGGCGCTGAGCCGTATGGGCAAAGCCCATGCCTTTATCGAAGGTCGGAATTACGTGATTCCCGAGGATATTGCCGCGGTCTTCCCCGATGTGGTAGGACACCGTCTGATGCTCCAGCCAAAGGCGCGGCTGACGGGAACTTCCGCCGGGGACATCACGGCGGAACTGCTCTCTTCGGTGATGATGCCGGTAACGGGAAAGGGATCACGCTATGAATAAACGTGTTCTGTATGTCAGCGGCATTGTTGTGGCCCTGCTGGTGCTGGCGATTTTTGGGGAGAGTATTCTTCCTCTGTTACTGATCGCCGCGGTACTGCTGATAATCGCTGTTTCCTCGGTGCTGAACCGCCTCTTCGCGCCCAGGATGGAAGTATCGCTGTCCCTTGGCGATCTGTCCGGGCCGGGAGAGCCTGTTTCCGGAGAGATTGCCGTGGAAAATCCCTGCCGCTGTCCTTTTCCGGTGCTCCGAGTCGTTGTGGAAATAAAAAATCTTTTTACCGGAGAAAAGGCGGAGGATACCGTTGCTCTGGTGGTTCCCGGCCGGGGCCGGGCGGTGTCTTCCTTTCATGCTGTTTCCGCTCACTGCGGAAAAGCGGCGGTCACCGTGAAAAGTCTGAAAGTGTATGATTCTTTTGGAACGGCGGCTCTTTTCGTTCCAAAGGAATTATCACAATACGCCCTGATTCTGCCGGAGCTTTTCCCCATCGATGTTACGGTGGCGAAAAGCGGTGTGACCGAACCGGAATGTGACCGTTTTTCTCCTTACAAAGCGGGGAACGATCCCTCGGAGACTTTCGCCGTCCGTGATTACGAGCCCGGTGACGCCCTTCGCAGTATCCATTGGAAACTGACGGGGAAATACGACCGGCTGATGATCCGCGAGGCCAGCCTGCCGGTGAATGAATCGGTGCTGATTCTCTTTGAACGTGTCTGTCCTCCGGGGCAACCTTGGACTTCGCCTTCGGCGCGCCACGCTTTAGGCGAAATCCTGCTCTCTCTTTCCCATCGTCTGACGGAAATGAATGCCGCGCATACCGTTGGCTGGCTTCGTTCGGAAAACGGAACCTTTGTCGGTCACCGTATTGATTCCGAGGAATCCTTTCAGCTCATTCTGCCGGAGATCCTGTCCGTTTCGGAAATCCGCGGTGAAGAGGATACGGTGGAGGGATATTTGAAAACCGGAGATCACGGCAGTTACTCCAATATTGTTTATATCGCTTCCTCTCCCTCGGAAACGTTTTCCGTTCTGCCTCAGACGGTGCGGAAAACGATGATCCTCTGCTCGGAACGGGAATCCGGTACGGATTTTGCCGGCGGCGAGGTGTATGCCGTAACGCCGGAGAATTACCGGAACGCACTGTATCAGGTGTTGATTTGATGATGATTTCGATTAAACGCGTAAAGAAACCACGGGAACAAGCCGGTGGTATGACTTTTGGATGGGAGCCGCGGACTGAAACGGACCCGAAAACGGAAAGATTCCATCTTTTTACTCTCTTGGCTTTGGCCTTGCTTTTTCTTGTTTCCTTCGGCGGCGTTGTGCTGACGCTGATTTCGGTTCCCTGCAACGGGTCGGTTCTTGTGATCTGGTGTGCCCTTTGTTTGGGTGTGACCTTTTTCTGTTATGATAAACCCCGTTGGCGCCGGGGAATTTCCCTGGCTTCGGTACTGCTGATGGTCGCGGTACTTCTGTTCGGCGGCGCGTTGTTCCGGGACGGTCTGGCCGTGATTCTCAACGGTCTGAAAGATCTCTGGGGCGCCGCGTTTCGTCTGATTTATCTGCGGACAGCGGTTTCAGGTCTTTACAGTGAGTCTCTGGCCGTGACGGTGTTTCTTTTGCCGGTTATCGCGGTGATGTCTATGCTGACCGTCCATATAGTACTGGGCCGCGGTCGTCTGATGCTTTTTCTTGCCTTGCTTTTCCTCTTTGTTCTGCTGATCCCGGCGGTGGTATCTCCATCCTGGGTATGGTACAGTCTGCTTTCTCTTGCCTTGTTTCTACTCTTTATGGCCGGGATCAGCGGCATTGCATCGGGTAAAAGCGGCGGCGGGGCTCTTTTGTTTTCCGGCGGTATCGCCGCCGTTATTGTCATGGCCCTTTGTCTCTTGCCCCTCACCGGGATTTTTACCAATGGCTATGATAAACCGGAAATGTGCTCCGCCCTGGAAAAACAGCTGGTCTCTTTCGCTGAAAATCTGCGCTGGGAGCGTGATGAGACAAACAACTTCCCCGAAGGACGTCTCAAGGAGACGGCGCCGCTGGAACGGGAAGATAAACCGGCCCTGGAAGTGACGATGTCGGATCCCTGCTCCCTCTATCTTCGGGGGTATGTCGGTTCCGTTTATACCTCCCAAGGTTGGGAACCGGTAGATCGGGAAACCCTTTATAAATACGCCGATACCTTTTATTGGCTGCACAACAGTGGTTTTTACGGGATGTCTCAGCTTTCTTCGGCGGCCTCCGCCGCCGGACGGGAGACCGAGGAAATCACCGTAACCGTCCGTAATCTTCATGCCGGGAATCGATATGTTTACAGTCCCTATGAGTATACCGACGGTGGTATCGGCAAAGCCGCTTCCCGTATTGGGGATGAAGCGCCCTGCCCGGCGGATTATGACGATCCGGAAAACGTGACCTATACCATCGTTTCCAATCAGGTGAAGGCCGCCGCGGAACTGGGGCAAATCCTGAAAGAACAGGCCGCCGCCGGAAATGAGGAAACCCTTCGCTATCTTGAAAATGAAGCGGCTTACCGGTCATTTGTTTATGATACGTACCTTACGATCCCCGAAGAAACGCTCTCGGTTCTGAAAACCCATCTCGGAGAGGCGGATCTTTCGGCGGGCCACACCGCGTACAACGTTGCCATGCAGGGGATTTTAGATGAACTCCTGACAAATGTAACGTATAACGAAGATGTGTCCGCGCCGAAAGACGGCACCGATTTCTGCCGTAATTTTCTGGAAAACAGCGGCGAGGGCTATTCCGTTCACTATGCCACAGCGGCGGCGCTGATGTTCCGCTATTACGGGATTCCTTCCCGCTATGTGGAAGGATATATCATCACGCCGACGGATGCCGCCGGAGCCGGGGAGGGGAAACCCATCACGGTGACCGGTGAAAACGCCCACGCCTGGGTGGAATATTACCGTGACGGAGTGGGCTGGATTCCCTTTGAGGTCACGCCGCCCTATCTCTTTGTGATGGAACGTCCCGATCAGATGAAAGAACAGATCTCCGATACGCTGGACAGCCAGAGCAATCAACAGGGGATGGTTCAGATGGAACAGGATAATTACGAGGATATCGAGGAGGACGAAGATCAAAGTGATCCCGGGAAATCCGGTTTTTCGCCGGTATGGATCGCTGTTTTCGCCGGCGTCTTTATTTTCCTGCTCCTGGCCGCTTTCTTCGTTTTGTGGCTCCGCCGCCGGAAGGTGATGCAAAAACGCCGACGGGAGCTGGCCGAAGCCGATGACCGTCAGGCGGTGAATCTGCTGTTCTGCGATACCCTGAATCTCCTCGGCGCCGGTGGTTTGAAACGGAAAAACGGCTCGCTGGAGGATATGGAATCCGAGCTGGAAGAACTTGGCGGCGAGGGGCTGTCCCTTCGTTACGGAATGGCGGTGCGCCTCCATCGGGAGGCGGTGTTCAGCGATCATTCCGTTTCTCCCCTGCGGCGTCACGTTTTTGCCCTTCTGCGGGAAGAGGCGAAAACCTTCGCGAAAAAACACTCCCGGTATGTGAAACGCTGGGTAGACCGATATATCCGACATTTGTATTAAGGAGGAAGAGATGAAAAGAAAAGGATTGTATTTGCTGTTTTGCTGTTTTTTGGCAATGGTCCTGTTATGCGGATGCGGCAAAGAAAAGGAAAAGACCGAAAGTATGGATACAGAAACGGCGGAACCCGCGGAAATCACGGTGGAAGAGGCGGTGGACCTGACCGCCTGCTACTTCTATGACCGGGCGTCGGAGCTTCCCGTCGGCGAGGTCGGCGGCGATTGGGCCGTGATCGCCCTTGTCCGCAGTGATTCCAAAGTCCCCGATGGCTTTTACGACGCTTATTATTCACTGCTGGAACAGAAAGTGACCGATTGCGGCGGTGTGCTGGATCAGACGAAGTATACCGAATATTCCCGGACGGTGCTGGTTCTGACGGCACTGGGGAAAGATCCGGGGAACGTCGGCGGTTACAACCTGCTGATTCCTCTGGCGGATTTTGATAAAGTCTGCATCCAGGGGCTCAACGGACCCATCTGGGCGCTGATCGCTTTGAATTCCGGTACTTACGAGCTGCCGGAAAACCCCGACGCGGCGACACAGGCCACGGCGGAAATGTACCTTCAGAAAATTCTGGCTTCCCAGAATGAGGATGGTTCGTTCTCCCTGGACGCCGGCGCCGACGGTGATGTGGACATTACCGCCATGGCCTTGCAGGCACTGGCCTTCTATAAAGACAGAGAAGACGTTTCACCGGTGGTGGAAAAGGCCCTGGATTATCTCAGCGCCGTTCAGGATGACGACGGTGGTTACTCCTCCTGGGAGGAACCCAACGCCGAAAGCTCCGCTCAGGTGCTGACGGCCTTATCTTCTCTGGGCGTTTCCGTGGAGGATGAGCGCTTTGTCAAAGGTGATCACAGCGTTTTTGACGCCCTGATGACCTACCGTCTGGACGACGGCTCCTATACCCACACCAAAGCGCTGAACTCCTCCGACGCCATCGCCACGGAACAGGCGTTTTACGCGGTTACCGCACTGGAACGGGCGGAAAAGGGACTTTCTCCCCTTTACGCCATGAGTGAATAAAGAGAAAGGCGGGAGCATCATGAAACGGAAGTTTTTCGCGGTTCTGTTTTTGCTGGCGGCGGTGATGGTTTTCGCCGCGGCCTGCGGTACCGTCACCACGGAGCAGGCTGCCGCTTACAGCGACGATGTGGCGGCGGTGAATACCGATGAGATTCCGGAAGGACAGCCTATGCCCATCGACGGCGAGGATGAAAACAAGAACATTGACGAATCCAAAGAGGGCACCTGCGTGCTGGTGGTGGAATGTTCCACGATTCTCGATCACATGGAATCCCTGCCTAAGGAAAAGCAAGCCCTCGTTCCCGAGGACGGCGTGATCTTTGCCAAGCAGGAGGTTCCCTTTTACGAAGGGGAAACCGTTTTCGATGTGCTGAAACGGGAAATGATCGAAAACAAGATTCATCTGGAATTCAGTTGGACGCCGCTGTACGACTCCCACTATGTGGAGGGCATCGCCAATCTCTATGAATTTGACTGCGGCTCCCTTTCCGGCTGGACCTATTGCGTCAACGACTGGTTTCCCAATTACGGCGCCAGCCGCTACCTCGTTTCCGAGGGGGATGTCATCGGCTGGCATTACACCTGCGATCTGGGAAAAGACGTGGGTTCGGATATGGAATAGAGGGAGTGTTCCCTGTGGATCTGACAAGGTTTGCGGCTCCTCCGTTTCCGGAGGGCGCAGCTTGAATAGAATATTTTCCCGCATACGGCCGATTGGGAAGAAGAAAGGAGCAAAACAAAGCATACGGCCGAAAAAATCTACCTATGGAAAGGAATCATAAAATGAAAAAACAATGGCTTAGCTTACTTTGCATGATTCTCTGTATCTTCGCGTTCAGCTCCGGCCTTTCCGCCGCGACGCTGCTGGATACCGGTCTTTCCGGTGATACGGATAAAGTTCATGTCATTATTGAAAACACCACTTTTGATGAAGAATTTGCGGAAGAAAACGATCTGACCTGGGAAGACTCCTTCTGGACCGGTACCCTGGTGGATACCTGGGTGGAACTGAATGACGACTCCACGATGATGAGCTGTGTAAAGGCCGCCCTTGAAAGTGAAGGCCTCACGGCGGAAGGCCTGGATTCCGGTTATATTTCTTCGATTAACGGTCTCAGTGCATTTGATGGCGGTGGTTATTCCGGTTGGATGGGTACACTGAATGATTGGTTTACCAATGAGGGCTTCTCTGCTTATACTGTTGCGGATGGAACTTTGGCTGACGGAGATGAGATTTGTGTCTGTTACAGCATTACCATGGGTGAAGACCTCGGCGGCTCCTGGAACAACAACAGCACAGCGCTGAAAGCGCTGGAATCCAGCGAAGGCACCTTATCGCCGGAATTTGACGGGGATGTCAACGAATATTCCCTGAAACTTCCCGAAGGCACCGATTCGGTAAAAATCACGCCCACCGCGGAAAACAAAAACTTCCAGGTTCGCATTTATGTGGGGGACAAAGAATACAAGCGCACTGAGGAAATTCCGGTGGACAAAGGTCTTGTCATCACCGTGAAATGCGGCGATACCTCCTGGCCCTCGATGAACACCTCTTCCGGCGCCACGGAATACACCATTGAAGTGGAAATGGACCGTGTGGTTTATGATTCCGACTGGTCCTCGTTCCGCAATAACAGCATCAATAACGGTATCACTGCGGCTCAGACCCCCCGCACCGTCGAAGAAACCGAAGTGCTCTGGGAGAAGACCTTCAGCACCGACTGGTCCGATACGCCTTCTCCCCTGATCCTTGTGGATGATTCCGTCGTTTCCATCTGCGGAAACAGCGTAAAGAAAATCAATAAAGTTACCGGCGAAGTCACCGCCGTCGGCGCATTATCCGCTTCCTACAGCTGGGGTACGGTTCCGGCTACTTACAGCGACGGTCTGATCTTCTGCCCTCTGGGTGGCGGCACTGTGGAAGCTCTCAGCGCCAAAACACTGAACTCCGTATGGATTTATAAAGATGAAAACGGCGGCGGCGCCTACAGCCCCGTCACTTATGACGACGGCAAAATCTACACCGGATTTGGGGGGTATAACAAGGAAGATGCCTTTGTCTGTCTCGACGCGGAAACCGGTAAACTGATCTGGCGTGCCACCGATGCCAGAGGCTTCTATTGGGCCGGCGCCGCCATCGTCGGCGATTATGTAGTCTACGGCAGCGACAGCGGCCACCTTTACAGCCGCGATAAAGAAACCGGCAAGCTGGTCACCGATCTGGAGGTGGGCGAAGCTACCACGATCCGTTCCTCGGTCTGCTATGACAACGGCAAAGTATACTTCGCCATCAACAACGGTAAGCTGGGCATGGCGGCCATCAACGGCGAAACCGGCGAACTTTCGGATCTTGAGATCATCGACTGCTCCGCCTACGGCACCGGTGCCACCAGCACCCCGGTGATCTATAAAGGCATGGCCTATATGGGCGTGGGCAAAGGGGGAGACGGTCATTACATCGGCATTGACCTCAGCACCAAAGAAATCAAATGGTCGGTGAATGGAAGCGGCCACGCTCAGACTTCGCCTTTGCTCTCCACCGCTTATGAAGAAGACGGTTACCTGTATCTTTATGTTGCCTATAACAACAATCCCGGCGGCGTGGAAGTGATCAAGGCCAAAGCCGACGGTTCCGAAGCCGTTCAGACCACCCTTTACGATGCCGCAAGATTTGAACAGTGGTGCACCGCCAGTGTGATCTGCGACGAAGACGGCACCATCTATCATAAAAACGACAGCGGCGCTATTTTTGCCATTGCCATGAAAGACGAAGTCAAACAGCAGCTGGCCGCCGACGCTGTGGATAAGAAAATCGCCGCCATCGGTGAAGTGACTCTCGACAGCAAAGACACCATCGAAGGGGCTCGTGCCGCCTATGACGCTCTCTCCGATGAAGCAAAAGCCCTTGTGACCAAGGCCGATACACTCACCGCCGCCGAAGCGAAACTGGCTCAGCTGGAAAAAGAAGCCGCGGACAAAGCCGCCGCCAAAGCGGTGGATGAAAAAATCGCCGCCATCGGCGAAGTGACCCTTGACAGCAAAGACGCCATCGATGCGGCCCGTGCCGCCTATAACGCTTTGACCGCCGACCAGAAAGCTCTGGTCTCAAAGGCCGATGACCTTGTTGCCGCCGAAGAAGCCTACGCCTATATCACCGCGGAAATTCCCTTTACCGATCTGGCAAAGGACGGCTGGTATCAGGATTCTGTCCGCTATGTCTATGTCAACGGCATTATGAACGGCATGACGGGAACGACCTTTGAACCGGACAGTGAATTGACCCGGGCCATGTATATCACCATGCTTTACCGCCTGGGCGGTAAACCGGAAGTCAAAGCCACATCTTCTTATGATGATGTGAAAGACGATGAATGGTATTCCAAAGCCGTGGCATGGGGCACGGAAAAAGGCATCGTGGAAGGTTATAACGGCAAATTCAGTCCGATGGACAGCATCACCAGGGAACAGATGGCGGCGATGATGTACCGCTACGCCAAACTCAACGGCTGTGATGTATCGAATACCGCTTCCTTTGACGCTTTCAAAGACGGAAATACCGTCAGCGACTGGGCGAAAGAAGAAATGGGCTGGGCCGTGGCCTCCAAGCTGATGCAGGGTCATGATAACGGCACCCTGGAACCGAAAGGCAGCGCCACCCGGGCCCAGGCCGCCGCGGTGATCCAGCGTTTCGCGGAAATGACGACAAAATAACAGGAATCCCTCCTGTATTTTTCCTCCTTGTGATGAAATGAAAAAAAGAAGGCCGATGCTGAAACCAGCATCGGCCTTCGGCTGTTTGGAAACGGAAAAGATTTTCCCTAAACCGGGGGGGGGAAGAAGAGGGATTGGCGTAGATTCATACAAAAAAAGAGCGGCCGCTGAAGGCCGCCGGAGAGAAAAGAAAGAGAAAAGGAAAGGAGATTTGTAGTTAAGGAGTTATCCTTAATAGAAGAGGTGAGTGTGTTCCTCATGCCTTAGAGACACGGAAAGATGCGGAACACGAACTGAGTTTGGCAACATGTAAATAAAATCGACCCCGCTTCTAAAAAGAAACGGGGCTTTTCTCCAATAAAAAAGACCGTCGCTTCTTCCGCGGAAGCTGAGACTCAAACGCAAAACGGGGAATATCCTGACTTCGCATCAACGCGTTGCTTCGCCTTCCCATAAACATACTTTACAGTGGCTGACTTTCATCCGAAGCACGCTCCGCATCACAGTGGCGCGACCGTCCGAGATTCCAACTCGGTTTCTCCGTCGTTTTGCTCTGTTCAATTCAATTTACAATATGATTATACCACGCTGTCGGAGAAAAACAAGGCTTTTTCGCGAAATTGACTTCAAATATTTTGTTCTCGAAAATTGATTTTCTTGCGGAGCATCGTATCGTTTGTTAGTGTGCTCCGCCAAGGTTTTTTTGTTCCTTTCGCCTTTTTTGATTGACTTTCGGAGCACTCCGTGATATATTATACATAACATAAGTATTTAATTTTGTGCGCTGAAAAAATAAACAGAATCGGAACGCCGCATAGGAATCGGGTGAAAATCCCGGACACTACCAAGGTGCTGTGAGGCCGAGGGAACCTCAGATGCCACTGTTCCTTTGAGAACGGGAAGGCGAGGGAAACATGGAAGCCGAGTCAGAATACGTCATGCGGCAGGTATTTCTCTTGGTGTATGATCCCGGTTGATTTCTAAAAAGCAAACCGTATTTTCTTCTCCGAGAGAATGAAAATACGGTTTTTTTGATTTGATATTAACATTCAAAATCCTATAAAGCACACGCTGTGCGGAGTCAGTTTCTTGGCGGTCACTTTTCTCTCGCACAGCGTGCCGGTACCCCGAAGGGCAATCTCTATTTTACTGTACTTTTCTGTCGGTGTCAACGGTGTTTTCCGTCGATCTTCCGTTTGTTTTGTGCTCGGAAAATGAAAACGTCCTTCCTTTTTTAAAGGGGAATGGGCGTTTTTTCTTTTTTGGGGTGCTCCGATGCCGGTTGTTTGAGACGGATTTTCCGTCCTTGCAATACATTGTTTCTTTTACCCAAACAAACCTTCCCCGGCTTCCGTTTGCGCGGAAGCCGCCCCGCAAGGGGATTTGTTTCCGCGGTTGTCGGGGGTTTTGTTTTCCCCCCTTTCAATATTTCCTTCCCAAAAAATATATAAAGCTCTCCTGTAAAGGAGAGCGGCCCCTTTGGGGCAGATACTTATTGATTGTCCGGGCGCAAGCCCCGCAATATACCAAACCTTCCCATTCCAAGCCCAAACGGAGAAAATAAAAAGTAATTGGTTGTTCTAAACCCGGTCTTTTCCGCAACGGACTCCGGCGCTTTGAAATATGGAAGGGGAGCACGGTCTTTGAAAACTTCATTGTTTGCGTGAAAGCGGTTCACGCACAGAATTTTATAAGGTCGGAACATAGGTTGATCTGACCGGAAAAGGGAGATGATAAACGTATCATTGATCCGGAATCGAAATGAATTTTAACGCGCGTTTCAGCGCGGGAATGAAAATTAAAAAATCAAATGATTGAAAGGAGAAAATAGATGGAAAACATCATCAAAAGAAGAGTAAATCTGCTCGTTGTTCCTTTTTTTGCCTTGATCGTTCTGTTGAGTTTCAGCTTAGGTGTTTATGCAGAGGAACCTGGGGAAGAAACGAATCTTGATTCTCTTATTTCTTCTTTACAGTTCTATGCAAATGATGATGAATCTACGGCTCTTGAGCTTTTTGATACCGGGAAAACGGTTACCCTGGTAAATCCCGGTGCTGACAGAAGTGAGGCGTTTGTTAATACCTTTTTTTCAAAATGGGTCGCAGAAAACCCTGCGGAAATTTATACCGTAAATATTTCTGAAGATATCACTCAGTTTAAATTGGATGTTCCCGCGGATAGAAATATTTATTTAGTAAATGTAAAGAATTTAGGTAAAGATAATCAACAGTTGTATATCAATTCAGGAGGACGTACTGCTCGTATCCTTACTCCTTCATTAGATACTCCTATTGATGTAAGGACTGGTTTGGAAGATTGTTATATCGTATCTGAACAGAATTCAGATGGTCAAGTAGTCGCGAGTTTCGTTTTTTATTGTACAATACCTTCACCTGTTGTGAAAAGTTTGGATATTTCTCCCGTTTCTAATTATGAGGGAAATACAATGAAAATCAGTATCGGCGCTTCTTTTGCCGATGCCAATGATGATACCGCCGTTAAACTTTATGTGACCGATAAGGAAAACGGCACTTCCGATGACGCCATCGAAGGTACTCTGGTGGAAACCACCGTCGGCGATATTGTACAGAACTGCTATTCCGATACCGCGGGAACGATTCCCACCGAAGGACTTGAAGCCGGAAAATACTGGGTTGCTGCGGAAATCGGCGACAGCCGTCAGTATCAGGAATTTACCATGTACGCCACGGCAAGAGAATACGCCGAGGGCGCTCGGGACCTTTTTGTGAAATGGTATCAGACCAAAGGTTTCTACAACGGTGAAAATTATCTCGGCCTGTCGGCGGATACCGGCAACGGCTCCGGCATCGACTGGGAAGCTTATATTTTCGGCGCGCTGGGCTATGATGCCGACAGTGAACTTCTGGCTTCCTCCGAGGGAAAAACCTATCTCGATACAAAAGCTTCTCAGTTCAAAAATGCCACACTGGAAAGCCTAACATCCAATCAGGGGTCGGTACCGGCTTCCAAAATCCTCGGCCGTCAGATCCTCGGCATTGCCGGCCTCGGCGGTGATCCCCGGAACATCGGCGGCGCCAATCTTGTGGAAGCCCTGATCTCTCTGGCCTATAAAGATCACGATATCGCCGGCGGCGAACTCAATCTCGATGAAGACGGCAGTCTTCGGGTTCGCCTTGCCGAAAGCGATACCATCACCGAATCCTATTTCCTGCTCGCCCTGGAAGTGGTGAACGCCACGCCGGAAGAAGGGTATACCGAAGAGCTCCGGGCCGCCGGTCTCAAAACCCTTGTGAACGCCTGCGAAAAAGTGGATCTCAGCGCGTCCACCAATATGTCGGATTTTTATTCCATGACCTTGTTCGCCTGTGAATTCCTGAACGATGTGGAAGGCATGGAAGGAGAAGCCCAAAAGCTTCTCGACGCTTTCCGGAAGAATTATACTTCCGTGATCGCCAACGGCAGTAACATGAATACATTTTCCGTGGCGGTAGCTACCACCACCGCTGTTGGCGCCGGTGTTACACTGGATGAATACGGAACCGATGATCCGTGGATCGGCGAAAACGGCCAAAGCGCCCTCTTTGCGCTCCTTTGCCAGCAGAACGCCGGCGGCGGCATGGGGCAGTACGATACCCGCATGGCTTCTTACGAAGTCCTGCAGGGGCTGGCCGACCTTCTGAACGGCAAAACCTGTTTCCGTGTGGCCCATGAAACCTACATGGAAAACTATCCTCAGTACAGTGATGATTACCTTGCCGGAAAAGCCGTGGAAAAACAGATCGCGGCCATCGGCGAAGTGACCCTCGAAAGCAAAGGCGCCATCGAAGCGGCCCGCTCTGCCTATGACGCTCTGACCGAAGAACAGAAAGGCTTTGTGGAAAATCTCGATACTCTTATCGCCGCGGAAAAAGCCTATGCTGATCTCACCGCGGAGCTTCCCTTTACCGACCTGAAAGACGGCGACTGGTACATGGAAAATGTCCGTTATGTCTATGTCAACGGTATTATGAACGGCATGACGGCAACGACCTTTGAACCAGACAGCGCTCTGACCCGCGCCATGTATATCACCATGCTTTACCGCCTGGGCGGTGAACCGGAAGTCAAAGCCACATCTTCTTATGATGATGTGAAAGATGATGAATGGTATTCCAAAGCCGTGGCCTGGGGTACGGAAAACGGTATCGTTGAAGGCTACGCCGGCAAATTCGCGCCTCAGGATCCCATCACCCGTGAACAGATGGCGGCGATGATGTACCGCTACGCCAAACTCAACGGCTGTGATGTATCGAATACCGCTTCTTTTGACGCTTTCAAAGACGGTTCTTCCGTCAGCGACTGGGCGAAAGAAGAAATGGGCTGGGCCGTGGCTTCTAAAC
Source organism: Clostridia bacterium (assembly GCA_051866595.1). GTDB lineage: Bacteria > Bacillota > Dehalobacteriia > UBA7702 > UBA7702 > UBA7702. The sequence goes on along the minus strand of JBJDXI010000069.1, from coordinate 14,112 downwards.
TGATCCAAGGCCATGATAACGGCACTCTGGAACCTCAGGGCAACGCCACCCGGGCCCAGGCCGCCGCGGTGCTTCAGCGCTTTGACGAAAATATCCTGAACTGAAAGGAGGTGCGTTTCTTTTCCGTTTCGTTTATACACAAAAACATGAAGTAAAAACCTGAAACAAAAGAATCAAACATCCACTTTACACACGACCGCGGCGGAGGTTTTTTCACCTCTGTTCCTCCGCCGCGGAGAACCTTTTCTGCTTCATTTAAAATGGACAACGGAAGATCGACGGAGAAGCCCCGGCGCGGAGAAACTACCGTGCCGGGCTTTCCTTTTGGCTGGACTTCCTTTTTGAAAAATGGTATACTTTATGTCACCCGCGGAAAACAGCGGAAACAGAGAAAGAGGGATGTTATGAATCAGAAAGAATTAAGCGAAATCCGCCGTCATCTCACGCCGGATAAAAACAATATCGGCACCGTTTACGGCTGCTACGTCAACGGCAACAAGGAAATTATTTCCTATCTGGATGAGTCCCTCGGTCTGATGGATGAATTTGAAACCGAAAAGTATCTCGGTTTTTTGAAAAAAGTGCTTTCCGGCGGTTTGGGCAAGGGACTGGTGGACATCGTTTTCACCGCCGATCAGGTGATGAACGGGGAGGAACACAAGCTCCTCATGTCGCTCTGGTCCTCCTCCCTGGCCGACGCCGACGCCCGGGAACAGCTTTACCGGAAAATCATCGAAACCCTCGATTTCAAAGAGCATAATTATCTCATTTTGCTGGCCTGCGACCATTACGACGTGCCGTACCGCGGCGCCGACGGCGAGATTCAGAAGGACGCCTCGGAATCCATGTTTTCTTATCTCCTGTGCAGTGTGTGTCCGGTGAAGGACGGCCGGCCGGAGCTGGGCTACGCCCCTATGGAAAACGGGTTTCGCCGCCATAATTCGGTGCAGCTTGTGGGCGCCCCGGAAGTGGGCTTTATGTTTCCCGCCTTCAATGACCGCGCCGCCGACCTCTATAACGCGGTGTTTTACACCAAGGACCATACCACGATGAATCTGGATTTTATCGACGCGGTGTTTCACACCGGGGAAATTCCCATGTCCGCCGGAGAGCAGAAAGCCGCCTTTCAAGGTGTGCTGGAAAGCGCCCTGGAGGAGGACTGCCGCTTCGATGTGGTGCAGGATCTCCATGAGCATATCCACGGCCGTGTTTTGCTTCACAAGGAGAGCAAGGATCCGGAACCGTTGAAAATTTCCTCCGGCGAAGTCTGCGAGGTTCTCCGGAACAGCGGCGTTTCCGAGGAAAAAACCGCGTCCTTTCAAAAAGCCTGCGACGCCTGTTTTGGGGAAAACGCGGCGTTGAATCCCGGCAATATTATGGACAGCAAAAAATTTCAGATTGAAGCGCCCAACGTGAAAATCACCGTGGATCCAGAATATACCTGCGTGATTCAGACCAAAGTCATCAACGGCCGCAAGTACCTTCTCATTCCTGCCAATGAAGGGGTGGAGGTCAACGGTGTCGGTGTGGACATCGGTGAAGAAGAATAAAAAAGAGAACCCCTTGGAACAGGGGTTCTTTTCTGATTTTGGGATGAAATCCGGCGCTGTATTTTTTTGTTGACGCTGTACGCTGTGGCTGATATAATAAATAAATATGATTCACGCAATACGAAATAGCGAAACTGAACAGACCGGATATACGTCTGGAGTCGGGTCACTTTTGTGACAGTGGATTGTACCACGGGACAGTAAAAGAATTGCTGCTTCGTGGTTTTTTCTTTCGGATTTCGGTCTGAAAACAGTTCGGAGGTGTTTTTTTATGACGAATCTTCTTTTACGGCTCTTTGTCAAAGACCACAGCCGGGTGGAAGATCCCTCGGTGCGTTCGGCCATCGGCAAGCTGGCCGGGTTGACGGGCATTGTCTGCAACACGCTTTTATTTCTGGGGAAACTGGTGGTGGGCTGGATTGCAGGTTCCGTTTCCATCATTGCCGACGCGGTGAACAACCTTTCCGACGCGTCCTCTTCCGTTGTGACGCTGTTGGGGTTCCGCATGGCTCAGCAACCCGCCGACGCCGAGCATCCCTACGGCCACGCCCGCTATGAATACCTCTCCGGTCTGGTGGTGGCGGCGCTGATTCTGATCATCGGCGCGGAGCTGGCCAAAACCTCGGTAATGAAAATCATTCATCCCGCGGCGGTGGAATTTACGCTGTTTACCTTTATCGTGCTCCTTGCCTCCATCAGCGTCAAGCTGTGGATGATGGGCTTTTTCGGTTCTCTGGGCAAGAAAATCCGCTCCACTACGCTGAAAGCCACTTCCGTGGACAGCCGCAACGACGTGATTACGTCCTCGGCGGTTCTGCTGGGCTGTCTGGTGCAGTATTTCTTCCATGTGAATATCGACGGCATCGTCGGTCTGGCCGTGGCGTTGTTCATTCTTTATTCCGGTGTGAATATCGCCAGGGAAACGATTTCGCCCCTCCTGGGGAAACAGGCCGATGAGGAGCTGATTGAAAATTTAAGCCAAATGGTGCTTTCCCGCGAAAAGGTGCTGGGCATCCACGATCTCCTTGTTCACGATTATGGCCCGGGGCAATGCTACGCCACGGTTCACGCCGAAGTCAGCGCCGAGGAAGATCCCCTGGACTGCCACGATATGATTGATGAAATCGAGTGGGAGGCCATGGAGGAGCTCAACGTGAATCTGGTGATTCATTACGACCCCGTCGTTCTCAACGACGATGAATGGAACGACGCCCGGGAACAGGTGAAAACCGTCATTGCCGGGATTCATCCCGCCCTCTCCATGCACGATTTCCGCCTTGTCCGCGGCGCTCATCAGACCAAGCTCGTTTTCGATCTGGCGGTGCCTTACAGCATGGAAACGCCCTATAAGGAATTGAAAGAGCAAATCGACGCCGGTTTAAAAGAAAAGGGTATGGAGTATGAAACGGTCGTTCATTTTGACGGCAAAGCCTGAAAAAAGGAGGGCGTTCGAAATCGTTTTGAAACGCCCTTAGGGCGTCCGAACCGTCTTGAAACGCTTTTGAGGCGGGAGCGGCGGAAGGTTACGCTGTTTTTTTCGCTTGGTCTGTGGTAAAATGATAAAAAGTCTGCGAAAAGAAGTTGCGTTTCAGTCTTTCCCGCTACGGAGCGTTGCTCGCTTCTTCGGGGCGGAGCTGTTACAATAGGTGCAGAACAACCGAGGTGATGAAATTGGATTACGTGAAAATCGGTCAGTTCCTGACGGAACTGCGGAAATACTATAAAATTACCCAGGATGACCTCGCCGGCCGACTCAACGTCTCCCGTCAGGCGGTGTCGAAATGGGAAACGGGTGCTTCCATCCCCGATATTGAGCTTTTGGTCAAGCTCTCGGATATGTACGGCATTACCGTCAATGACATTATCCGGGCGGATCTGGATCATATCCAATTCCAGAAGGAAGTGCGTTTCCCCGACGAGGAAAAACCGGTGAAAAAGGTGTTCACCATCGGCTGCGGCCGCTGGGGGACGTTTCTGGCCTGGTACCTTGATAAAATCGGTCATGACGTGACCCTTTACGGCCGGGAAACCTCGGCGCGGATGAAAGAGCTGAAAGCCACCAGAAAAAATGAGCATCTCTCCATTCCCGAATCCATCGGTCTGGTGACCTCCTACGACCTCTGCCCCAAAGCGGATATTGTGGTGATTTCCATCAGTGCCCAGCAGCTTCAGGATGTTTCGCTGCGATTGAAGGAGCTGGACATCCGGGATAAAATCATCGTGCTGTGCATGAAGGGCATCGAGATTGAGACCGGCCGCCGCCTTTCACAGGTGGTCAGCGATGAGGTGCACCCCTCCAATAAAGTGGCGGTATGGCTCGGCCCCGGCCATGTGCAGGAATTTTACCGGGGAATCCCCAACTGCATGGTCATCGACAGCAACGACGAATTTGCCAAAAGAGAGCTGATTCAGAGCTTTTCCAGTGATCTCATCCGTTTTTATTACGGAACCGACCTGCTGGGCAATGAAATCGGCGCCGCGGCGAAAAACGTCATCGGCATTGCCGCCGGGATGCTGGAAGGCCGTGATATGAGCTCCCTGAAAGGGGCGCTGATGGCCCGGGGAACCAAGGAGATTTCCAATCTCATCGTCGCCATGGGCGGCAAGGCCTCTTCGGCTTACGGCCTCTGCCACCTCGGCGATTACGAGGCGACGCTGTTTTCCTCCCACAGCCAGAATCTGGCCTTCGGCCGCAGTGTGGTGCAGCATAAGGCCTATCATAAGCTGGCCGAAGGGTACTATACCGTGAAGGCCCTCCGCAATCTTGGCAAGGCCTACGGCGTGGAGCTTCCTATCTGCGAGGCCGTTTATCAGATTCTTTACGAAAACCGCAATCCCGACGGCATCCTCCAGATGCTCTTTAGCCGCAGTCTGAAAAATGAGTTTTAAATAAGCAAAAAAGCGTACCCGCTTATCACGGGTACGCTTTTTTCAGACGATGATTTCCACCCGGCTGCCGCCGGTTTTTTCTTTGGTGACGACGATCTGCTTCTCGATCTTTTCCTTGAGCTCGGCCACGTGGGAGATGATGCCCACGAGACGGCTGCCTTCGGTGAGATCGTTCAAGGCTTTCACGGCCTGACGGAGAGATTCCTCGTCGAGGGAGCCAAATCCCTCGTCAATGAACATGGTGTCGATGCGGATGCCCCCGGCGGAGGAGCGGATTTCGTCGGAGAGACCCAGAGCCAGACAGAGGGAGGCCAGAAAAGTCTCACCGCCGGAGAGCGTGCGGACACTGCGCTCGGTGCCGTTGTAATGGTCGATGACATTGAGATCCAGCCCCGTCTGGGAACGGCTGTCGGCGGCGGCCTCGGCCCGTTTGAGGTCGTACTGGCCGTCGGTCATGGCCATCAGGCGGATATTGGCCCGCCGCAGGATGCGGTCGAAATAGGTCATCTGGACGTAGGTTTCCAGCTTGATTTTGTCCCGGCTTCCCCGGAGACTGCCGTTGGCGGTTTCCGAAAGGGCGTTGACCCAGCGGTATTTTTCTTCGATTACCGCCATATCGCCGGATTTTTTCCGGATGTTGTGAAGGGCGGCGGTATTGGTGTCGATGCGTGAGGTCTGTTTTTCAATCTGTTCATGGAGCCGGTTTTCTTCCTCTTTGAGGACGGCATAACGGGCCTGTTGTTCCCGAAGATTATCGGCGGAGATCTCTTTCCGTTGGCTTTGGAAAGCTTCGATCCGGCTTTTTCTCCCGGTGATGCTTTGGTGGATGTTCTCAAATCGGCTTTTCGCTTTGTTATATTCTTCCTCCATCCGGCGGAGCAGGGCTCGGTCATTCTCAAGGGCGGCCTCGGCTTCTTCCTTGCCGGAGAACGCCAGATTTTGAGCTTTTTTGCGGGTCTCTTCTTCGTAATGAGCGAGGGAGGTCCGGTCTTTTTCCGCGGCGGTTTTCGCTTCGCTGAGTTTTTGACGAAATCCCTCTGCTTTTTTCTCTGCTTGGGGCAGGATTTTGGTTTCCAGCGCCGTTTTTCGGCGAACCTCTTTCGTTACTTCGGCGATTTCTTCTTTTAACGAGATCCTTTTCGCGGCCAGCTCCGCGGTTTTTCGGGTGACGGTTTCTGCGGCGGTTTCGCCGGTTTCCTCGTCGTATAAGGCCCGGCAGAGCTCTTCAATCTCCGCTTCTTTCTGTTGGAGGGCGGCCCGTTCTCTGCCGGCGTTGACACCGGCTTTCTCGGCTTGGGCACGGGCCTTGTCCCTGTTTTCTTCTCCGGTTTTCAGTTCCTTTTCTGTCGGCGCGTGAGCGGGTTTCTTCGCCGGGGCGGGGTGATGAAGGGAGCCGCAGACGGGGCAGGGCCGCTCCGGCTCCAGCTCCTCGGCGAGGATTCCCGCCTGATGATCCAGAAAGGAACGGTACATCTGTCCGTAGACTTCTTCGGTTTCCTCCAGAACGCGGCGGCAGCCGGTATATTCCTTTTGGGCTTTGGCGCAGCGCTGACGCTGATCTTCACAATCCCGGAGTTTTCCTTCGATGCGGTTCAGCTCTGCCATGCTCTTTTCCGCTTCTTTTTCCCTTTGTTGAAGGGCAAGAAGACGGGTGTCGCTGGCTTTCAGCATTTCGTATTCCGCTTTCAGTTCCTCGTGTTTTTGCCCCAGTACGGTAAGGTTTTCTTCATATTGGGTTCGGGCGGCTTCATCTGCTTTGAGCCGGTTTTGAAAATCTCTGACCGCGCGGCGAAGGGCTTCCCATTCATCGTAGCGGCCCAGTTCGCTTTCGGCCAGGGTAATGCTTTTTCGCAGCTCTTCCCTGCGGCTTTCCTTTTCTTTTTCGGCCAGAAAAGCCTTTTCGCTTTCGGCCTGTTCCTCTTCGTCTTTTTCGAGGGCGGCTTCCTCTTTTTGGAGCTCTTTTTCCATCTGTTCCCGGTTTTTCGCGGCGTTGATGGCGGCGGCGGTCTGTTCTTTTTTCTCGCCGATTTCTTCCCGTTTCTTTCGGTTCGCTTCTTTTTCTTCCTTGTCCTTTTGGAGGAGCGTTTCCAGCAGGGTGAGAATGTCATCAAGGGGCAGACCGTCTTCTTTGGCTTTTGTTACTTCCTCATAAAGGGGGTCCCTTTCCTCCCAGCTGATCATCTGAATATCCTGTTGGATGCCGCTTTTTTTCAGCGTTCTTTCTTTGTTCAGGGCTTTGGCCGCGTCGCTGAGTTTTTTCTGGAGTTTCTCATAGCAATGGGTATGGAAAATCTGGCGGAAGATCTTTTCCCGTTCCTCGGTGGAGGCCAAAAGCAGTTTCTGAAAATCGCCCTGGGCGATCATGGCGATGCTGGTAAACTGGCGGCGGTCGATGCCGATGATGCCGCAGACCGCGGCGGTAACGGCTTTTTCTTTGGTGATGAGGGAACCGTCGGGGAGGATCAGCTCAGCGGAGGCTTTTTCTTCCACCATTTTATTTCCTCGTTTGGCCGGACGCTCATAGGCGGGACTGCGCCGGACGGTATACTGTTTTCCTTTACATTCAAAAACCAGCTCCGCGAAGGTGGGGGTTTCCGTCTTGGCGTATTTGGAGCGCAGCATGGAAACTTTTCGCTGGTCGCCGCTGGGTTCTCCGTAAAGGGCGTAGGTAACAGCGTCAAAGAGGGTGGTTTTTCCCGCGCCGGTTTCTCCGGTGATGAGGTACAGTCCGCCGGTGCCCAGGGGCTCCAGATCCATGATGGTTTTCCCGGCGTAGGGACCGAAGGCGGAAAGGGTTAATCGGATCGGTCTCATGCTTCTTCCTCCATGACTTTTTCCATCAGCTCCGAGGCGAATTTTTTCTGCTCTTCGGACATGGGCTGAAAATTCCGGTGTTGGTAAAATTCTTCAAAAAGCTCCATAGGCGTTTTGTTTTCCGTTTCCCCTGCGGTGTCGGTACCGGGGCGGTTCCGGGTTCGGGCGTTGTCGTAATCCAGTTTCATGATATGGGGGTAAATCACCTGTAAGCGGCTGACGGCGTCGGGAACGTCTTCCTCATCGGTGAGGGTAATGTGAAGATAGGATTCCGGATACTCTGTATGTTCGTAAAAGCTTTTCAAAGTGAGGTCGTTGTAGGTTCCTTTGATTTCTTTGAGATCACGGAGAGGCCGAAGAGGGATTGTTTTCAGAGAAATACAGCCTTTTTCCTTCATAGTGACGATGGTTACGGATTTTCCCTGATGGACTTCGGAAAAGGAATATTTCAGCGGCGTGCCGCAGTAGCGGAGGGTCTCTCTCCCCACGTTCTGGGGACTGTGGATATGCCCCAGCGCCACATAGTCAAAGCCGTTGAATACCGAGGCGTCCACGTTGTCGAGGCCGCCGACTACCGGTTCTTCGGATTCACAGCGGGTAGCGCCGGTGACAAACTGATGGGTGATCAGAATCCGGCGGCGGTTTCGCGGCGCGTCGCCTTGCAAAGCGGTTCGGAGAGCGTCGGTGTAGGTGTGAATTTCTTCTTCGGGGAAAAACCGTTTGACCTGCGCCGGTTTGACAAAGGGCAGCAGAGAAATGTCGATGGGGCCGTATTTGTCTTCCATGGTAACGGTGTGAAGCTCTCCGTTGTATACCGGCGCGATATGAATCTTGTTTTTCTCCATCAGCCGGGAGCCGAAGGAGAGACGTTCGGCGGAATCGTGATTGCCGCTGATGATCCAGACGCTGATTTCCTTTTCGGCCAAGGCCCAGAGAAACTGATCCAAAAGGGTCACGGCCTCCACCGGCGGAAAGGTTTTATCGTAAATATCCCCGGCGATGAAAACGGCGTCCACCTTCTCATCGGCGGCGATTCCGATGATCTGTTTCAATATGTATTCCTGATCCTCAATCATGGAATATTCATGAACGCGTTTCCCTAAATGCAGGTCGGATAAGTGCATGAATTTCATGGTGTTTCCTCCCGGAATGGTTCTTACCTCTATTATAGAGAAGGAAACGCGGTTTTTCAAGGACGGTTGGCGCGTCGAAATTTCATTTTACGGATGAAAGGGAATGTGATATACTGAAAACAGAAGAAACGAGGATACGGAGGAATGAAATCATGATCAAGGCGGTTTTTTTCGATGTGGATGGCACACTGCTCTCTTTGGACACCGGTACGGTGCCGGAAAGCACGAAACGGAGTCTGAACCGGCTGAAAGAACGGGGTGTTAAAATCTTTATGTCTACGGGACGGCACCGGACGGAAATTGAGCAGTTGCCCCTGGACGGACTCACCTTTGACGGCTACATTACCCTCAACGGTCAGCTTTGCCTTGACGGCGATTTCTCCTATCTCTTTGGAAATCCCCTTAATGAACAGGCCGTTTCCGAACTGATGACGGTGTTTCGGGGAAAAGAGGTTTCGATTTATCTGACCCAGGAAAAGGGGATCTGCATCAACTTCGTCAGTGATCTGGCTCGTCAGGTGCTGACGGATATTGCCACGGAAATACCGGAGAGTGCCGAACCCGAAAAGGCGCCGATCTTTCAGGCCACCACCTTTTACCGGGATGAGGAAGATTGCTGGTTTCATCATCACTGTCCTTCGGGATGCCGGATTACCCGCTGGTGCGACGGCGCCGTGGATATTATTTCCGAAGGCGGCGGCAAGGTCTCCGGGATTCAGAAATATCTGGAACATCTGGATATACGGAAAGAGGAAATTATGGCCTTCGGTGACGCCCAGAACGACGTGGAAATGCTTCAGTACGCCGCCGTCGGCGTGGCCATGGGTAACGCGAAACCGGAAGTACAGGCCATTGCCGATTATGTGACCGCGTCTGTGGATGAGGACGGTATCGAAAAGGCGTTGAAACATTTTGAATTAATCTGAAAAGAGAATTACGTAAAAGCGGTGACGCTCAGGCGTCACCGCTTTTTTATGACCTCTTTTAACAATGGATGGGACTTTTTTGGTACGTACTCTGTGTTATTCTAAGAGCACAAAAGGAAGGGGGGATAATTCCCACCTTGAAGATGAAAGAGGGGCTTTCGATGCGTAAAAATTTTTCCCAGATGACCGATGAAGAAAAGAAGCAGTTATTCATGGAAATGGCCAAAAAATTCAGCGGTGTGGATTGAGGCGCGAAAAACCGGAAAAACGCTTTTGTGAATATGCATTGCCGTGGTCAGATGTGAACTGTTTGAAAGCGCTTCCCTTGGAGGAGAGGCGCTTTTTTGAATTGTATTCTCTTGGTTTTTTGTGATATGTATGGTATAATATTGTGTAAAATTATCGGAATAAAAGGAAACGGAGGAATTTTGGTGAATCTGGCGAAAAATGAATACAACAATCGAATCTTCCGTATTCTTTTGATCTCTATTGGCGTGTTTGCGTTGCTGTCTCTTTTGTCCGCTCCGGTTATGGCGGCGGTGAACGGGGATGGTATTTCGGACAGGATCAGTTCCATTTCTTTGATTTACGGCTTTGTTACCGTCCTTTCGCTGTTCCTGCTTTTGGGCTATTGCGGTCTTGTCCGTAAAAAAGAAATCTGGTTTTTACTGCTGTATATTTCGGTTTTTATTGTTAATTTGGGGTATTTTGCGCTTTCCATTTCAACGGGTCTGGAAGAAGCGCTGCTCGCCAATCGCATCTCCTATTTCGGCGCCGTTTTTCTGCCGCTGTTTATGCTGATGATCATTGCGGATATCTGCGGGATCCGGTATCGCAAAGTCTGTTTCGGCGTTTTGCTCGGCATCAGTATTCTGGTTTTTCTTTCTGCCGCCAGCGGCGGATATCTGGATCTGTACTATAAAGAAGTTCATTGGGAAATCGTGAACGGCATTGTTACGCTGGATAAAGTTTACGGCCCGCTGCACGTGCTGTATCCGGTGTATCTGTTTTCCTATTTCGGCATAATGGTCGGTATGATCCTCTTTTCCGTGATCCGCAAACGGGTTCCCTCTTATAAACACGCGGCGATCATGGCCGTTCTGGTCATGGGCAATATCCTCGTCTGGCTTGTGGAACAGCTGATTCACCTTCATTTTGAGTTCCTTTCCGTATCTTACCTCATTTCGGAACTGTTTTTGCTTTTCCTCCACAATATGCTGCAGGATTATGAACTGATCGGGGACAAAGGATCTTCTGTCAGAGAAAAAGAAATGTCTGCTCTGGAGGAACCGGCTTTTGCCCTTTGCCTTGAGGGGGATGATGTCTGCGAAGATCCCGGATCCTTCTCCGGGGAGCGGTTTTCGCGGATGTTGACAGACTGTCCCGCCGCCGCGGAGCTGACCGCCAGAGAACGAGAAGTTCTCGGCCTTCTGCTGGAAAACAAACGGCGGAAAGAGATCGCCGATGAACTCCATGTTTCGGAAAATACGGTGAAAAAGCATACTTCCCATGTTTTTGCCAAACTGAATGTTTCCAGCCGGAAAGAGCTGTTTGCCCTTGTCGAAAAGGAGATTTCGCAATCGGAACCGTAATGCGATGTGAACCGACCCTTTTGGGGGTCGGCTTTTCTTTTTACCTGTATTTTACAAACCCCCTGCGTCGTCTTTTGGCTGAAAAAAAGATTACCCCTCTTTCGGCGTTATATTACCCCTTTTTTCGGTTTGGGGTAATATCCTTTTTGCGGTTTTTTGATATAATCAATGATAGGGAAAGTGTCGAAAAATGACGATACCGGAAATGACCACCGTGAAACGATCTGTTTTCGGTTTCTCTTGGCAAAAAAGGAAAATCGGTGGAATCCCGTTGGAATACGGAAGAAAACCTGTTTGCAATGAAAGGAATCTGCCTGAAGCAGGTCATGAGAGGAGGATTTTATGAAAACAAAGAAAATAATCCCGGTATGGGTTGCCATGTGCCTCGCCCTGGCGATGGTGCTGTGCTTCAGCTTCGGTGTCTCGGCGGCCACGGAAACACTCTATTCCTGTGGCTTTGATACGGCATCGGAAGCGGAGAAATGGTCCTATATCGATGGGGATAAAGACGGCTATAACTGGAAGTATGAGGCTGTGGTGCCTTCTTCCGGCGGCAAAGTGAAAACCGGCGCATTGCTCGATTATTCCTTTGCCGTTACGGAAGACGAGGTACAGTTGAAACTGCAACCGGAGGATTATGCGTATACTCCGTCTTTTACCATGCCGAAAAAAGGTGAGGTATATCTCAATTATGATGTATTTACGCTGAATCTTTCTTTTGCGGAAGAGTACTCGATTTATATCAAGGCCGCCGACGGTACCGGTGAACGGGAAATTTACAGTGAATCCATTTCCTCCGGGGAATATTGTACCTCTCCGGCGTCCCGTACTTTGAAACTTTCGAAGTATGTGAATCTGTCGGAATATCGCGGCAAAGAAGTGAAGATCGGTTTTGTTTATCAGGCTCAGAATCAGTATGGAATCGGTATTGATAACATTAAAGTGTATCGTGAGCTGAGCGATGTGAGCGAAGTCTCCGTTAATGTGGAAAAACCTCTGATCGGCGCGGCTCCTTCCTCCTCTGCTTCGATCCCCGGCGGTTTTGAAGGCTATACCGTAGCCAATGTTTCCTGGGATCCTTCCTGCAGTACTTTTGAGGCCGGCAAGGCATACAGCGTGATGATTACGCTGGAAGCCAAAGACGGTTATGTTTTTGCCGAAGGTGTCACTCCCAATATCAACGGCCGTCCGGCAAAGATCATTACAAAAAGCGCCGAGGAGTTAAAAATTTCGCTGAACTTCGATAAACTTCTTGATAAAGTTTCCGTTGATGTTATAAAACCTTTGATCGGCGCGGTTCCTTCCAATACCGCATCGGTTTCCGGGGGCTATGAAGGTTACACTGTGGCTAATGTATCATGGGAACCTTACGGCAGTACCTTCCTTGTCAATAAAAAATATAGTGTGAATATTACGCTGGAAGCCAAAAGCGGCTATGCTTTTGACGAAGGTATCACTCCATATATCAACGGCCGTCCGGCAAAGATCATTACGAAAAGCGCCGAGGAACTAAAGATTTCCATGGATTTCCGTAAACTGGTAACATCGCCGCCTTCGATGTTCTTTGACGATGTGATAAAAACGGAAGAGTATACGGATTGGTTTTATGATGATGTGGCATTTGTGTATTACAATCGTCTGATGAACGGCACGGGGGATAATAAGTTCAGCCCTGCTTTATCGACTACCCGTGGAATGATTGCGACAGTGCTCTACCGCCTGAAAGATGAACCGTTGGTCAGCGGTGATTGTTCTTTTGCTGATGTGGCCCCGGCTAGCTGGTATAAAGATGCTGTTGCCTGGGCGGAAAATACAGGCATTGTGAAAGGAGACGGTAACGGTCTTTTCAGACCGGAAGACCCTGTCAGCCGTCAGGAACTGGCGGTGATTTTCTGCCGTTTTGCGAAATCCGAGGGTTTATATGACGAAAATGACAGTGTTATGCTGGCGGGATTTAAAGATAATGGTGAAATCGCTGATTGGGCTTCTGATTCTGTCAGCTGGGCATTTGGTGTTGATTTAGTTCGGGGCAGTGACGAATGGGACGGTTTGTATTTCCGTCCGAATCATCCGGCGCAGCGCAGCCATGTGGCGGCGATGTTAAAACGCCTCTGCACAACTTTTAACTATTAAGGAGGAGACTGAATTATGGGACTTATTAAAGCGGCAGTCGGTTCCGCCGGCGGTGTGTTGGCGGATCAATGGAAAGAGTATTTTTACTGTGAAGCGATGGAAGCGGATGTGCTGGCGGTAAAAGGTCAGAAGCGGACTTCGGGCCGTTCTTCCAACACCAAGGGAAGCGACAACATCATCAGCAACGGTTCGGTCATCGCCGTGGCCGACGGCCAGTGTATGCTCATTGTGGAGCAGGGGAAAGTGGTGGATGTCTGCGCGGAACCCGGTGAATATACCTATGATATGTCCACGGAGCCCTCGATTTTCAGCGGTTCTCTGGGACAGAGCGTCAAAGAAGTGTTCGGAAATATCGGGAAGCGTTTCACCTTCGGCGGCGAACCTCCCAAAGACCAGCGTGTTTACTATTTCAATACCAAGGAACTGGTGGGGAATAAGTATGGTACGCCTTCTCCCGTTCCTTTCCGCGTGGTAGATACCAATGTGGGTCTGGATATGGATATCGCCATCCGCTGTTTCGGCGAATACAGCTATCATATCAGCAATCCCTTGCTGTTTTATACGAATATCTGCGGTAATGTGGAAAGTGAATATACGAGAGAATCCTTGGACAGCCAGCTGAAAACGGAACTGCTTACCGCTCTCCAGCCGGCCTTCGCGAAAATTTCGGATATGGGCATCCGTTACAGCGCCCTGCCGGGTCACACCATGGAACTGGCAGACGCCTTGAACGAAGTGCTTTCGGCCAAATGGCGTGATCTCCGCGGGATCGAAATCGTTTCCTTCGGTGTGTCCAGCGTTAAAGCCAGCGAAGAAGACGAACAGATGATCAAGGAACTCCAGCGCAATGCGGCGTTCAAGAATCCTCAGATGGCGGCGGCGCATCTGGTGGGCGCTCAGGCCCAGGCGATGCAGAACGCGGCGTCCAACGAAGGCGCCGGTGCGGCCATGGCCTTTATGGGGATGAATATGGCGGGGAATGCCGGCGGCATGAACGCCCAGAGTCTCTATCAGATGGGTCAGCAGCAGCCTCAGCAGCCTCAGCAACAAGCACCTCAGCAGACGGCCTCATCGG
>JBJDXI010000068.1:0-12699 GCA_051866595.1 Clostridia bacterium | reverse complement strand
GCGGTCTCATTGAAAATATTCCCCGCTGTATCAATCCCTGGCTTAACGCCGTGATTGACGTGGCATGGCCGGTACCGCCGATTTTCTCCTATTTGCAGAAGATCGGAAAAGTAACACCCCTTGAAATGCACCGCGTATTTAACATGGGCCTGGGCTTTATCGTGATCTGTGATGAAGAAAACGCCGGTAAGATTGAAGAAGCCGATCCCCGTTTCATGCGGGTGGGCTATCTGGAACCCGGCGAAGGGAAAACCGAAATTATGGGGGTAACGATATGAAACGCCTCGTAGTGCTGGCCAGCGGCAGAGGATCGAACTTCAAATCCATCCTCGACCATATCGAAGCCGGAGACATCAACGGTGAAATCGTCGCTGTGATTTCCGATAATCACAATGCAAAAGCGCTGGACATCGCCAGAGAACATGAAATCGAAGCGATTTTCGGCAACGCCAAATCCGATGAATACACCAATTGGCTCATCGGTACGGTCAAATCCTATGCTCCCGATTATATTATCCTCGCCGGTTATATGCGCATCGTGCCGCCGGAATTTGTGGCGGCTTTTGAAGGCCGGATCATCAATATCCATCCGGCGCTTCTGCCTTCCTTCAAAGGCCTTCACGGCCAGCGTCAGGCTTTGGAATACGGCGTGAAAATTGCGGGATGCACCGTTCACTATGTGGATGAAGGCATGGATACCGGTAAAATCATCGCTCAGCGGGCAGTGGAAGTCAAAGAGGACGATACCGAAGAAACATTGTCGGCCCGTATTCTTGAGCAGGAGCACCAGGTGTATCCGGAAGTTGTAAAAATGCTTTGCGAACAATAACGGAGGAGTTATGAACGTAATGGTTATCGGCGGCGGAGGCAGAGAGCACGCCATCGCCGTGAAAATTAAAGAAAGCGATCGTCTGACAAAATTATACGCGGCTCCCGGCAGCGACGGGATGTCCGCCATTGCCGAGTGCGTTCCTTTGAAAGTAACGGATACGGCGGAAATCGTGGCTTTTGCCAAAGAAAAAAATATTGAAATGGTCTTTATCGGTCCCGAAGTGCCGCTGTTGAACGGACTTGCCGACGCGCTTCTGGCGGAAAATATTATGGTTCTCGGGCCAACGAAAGCCGCGGCGGAACTGGAAGGTTCCAAAGCTTTCTCCAAAGGTATCATGAAAAAGTACGGGATTCCCACCGGTGATTATGAAGTTTTTACCGATTGTGAATCCGCCCTTCAGTATCTGGAAACCGCTTTCTATCCCACGGTAGTGAAGGCTGACGGCCTCGCCGCGGGAAAAGGCGTAATCATCGCGGAAACGAAGGAAGAAGCCGTCGACGCTGTGAAAAGTATGATGGAAGATAAAGTGTTCGGCGACAGCGGCAGCCGTGTGGTCATTGAGGAATTCCTCGAAGGGGAAGAACTGAGTCTGCTCGGTTTTACCGACGGAAAAACCGTTGTACCCATGATTCCTTCTCAGGACCACAAACGCATCGATGATAACGATATGGGACTCAATACCGGTGGCATGGGCGCTTATGCTCCGGCGCCGGTGGGCTCGGCGGAAGTGATTGAAGAAGCCATGGAAAAGGTCATGAAACCCCTCGTGGACGCCATGGCCAAAGAAGGAAAGCCTTACCGGGGCGTGCTTTACGCCGGATTGATGGTCAGTGACAAAGATGTGAAAGTACTGGAATTTAACGCCCGCTTCGGTGATCCCGAAACCCAGGCGGTTCTTCCTTTGCTGGATACCGACATTATTACGATTACCGAAGCCATCAATAAAGGAACTTTGGATCAGCTGGATATTCACTGGAGAAAAGGATACGCCGTCTGCGTGGTGATGAGCGCCAAAGGTTATCCCGCATCTCCCGTGAAGGGTGATGCGATTTCCGGTCTGGAAAATGAAACCGAAGATACTTTTGTTTTCCACGCCGGTACTAAAAAGGAAAATGGTGTTTTCATTACCAACGGCGGCCGTGTTTTGGGGGTTACAGCCCGGGACGAAGATCTGAAAACCGCCATTGATAAGGCATATCGCCGTGTTAAAACCATTGATTTTGAAGGATGTCACTATCGGACGGACATCGGCCAAAAGGCCTTCCGTCATTTGAAATAAGGAGAATTTATGGCCAAATATCTGGAAGGATTAAATGAACAGCAGTATGCGGCGGTAACGGCAGGGAACGGTCCCGTTCTTGTGGTTGCCGGCGCCGGCAGCGGAAAAACCCGTGTGCTGACCAACCGCATCGCTTACCTTATGGACGCCATGGGCGTTTCCTCTCATCAGATCATGGCCGTGACTTTTACGAACAAGGCCGCCAAGGAAATGCAGACTCGTCTCAGCTCATTGCTGGGGGAAGATTCTTACGGCCTTTGGGTCGGTACGTTTCATCGTATCTGCCTTCGGATTTTAAAAATGGAAGGGGAGGCCATCGGTATTTCGCCGGATTTTGTGATCTATGACGATGCCGATCAGCGTTCCCTTGTAAAATCATTGCTGAAGCAGCAGGGTGTGGAAGAATCCATTACCCCTGCTGCCGCTTTGCGTATGATCTCCGACGCGAAAAACAAAATGTACGGTCCCGAAGCCTTTGAGGAAATGGCTTTCACCACCGAAGAAGAAATTGTGGCCCGTACCTACCACTTATACGAAGAACAGAAAAAGGCCAACAACGCTTTGGATTTTGATGACCTTCTCCTCTATGTTGTAGAGCTTTTTTCCACCTGCCACGAAGTTCTCATGGATTATCGGGAACGTTTTCCCTATATCCTTGTGGATGAATACCAGGATACCAATGAGGCGCAGTACCGGATTTTGCGGTACCTTGCCGGAAAACAGGGAAATCTTTTTGTGGTGGGCGACCCTGACCAGAGCATTTACGCTTTCCGCGGCGCGCAGATTGAAAATATCCTGAACTACCAGCGGGATTACCCCGGCGCCGCCGTTTACCGTCTGGAAAAAAATTACCGTTCCACCCAACAGATTCTGAATGTGGCCAACGCTTTGATTGAGCATAACGGCGGACGATTGGAAAAAAATTTGTTTACCGACCGTATCGGTGAGCACAATGTGGAAGCCCTTCTTGTCTCCGATGAAAAAGACGAGGCACTCTATGTGGCGGAAACAGCGCGGCGCCTGACGGAAACGGAATCCTACCGTTACTCCGATATGGCGGTGTTTTACCGTACCCATGCCCAAAGCCGAGCCATTGAAGAAAAACTCCAGTTTTTGCGGATTCCGTATAAAGTTTTCGGCGGTCAGAAATACTACGACCGTAAAGAAATCAAGGATACCATCGCTTATCTTCGCGTTATCATGAATCCCGATGATAATGTGAGTCTGCTGCGGATCATCAATGAACCCCGCCGGGGAATCGGTAATACCACCATTGAAAAACTGGAAGATCTCAGCGCCCAGCGGGCGGTATCGATATGGAACATTCTTGATAATGAACTGGAAGACGCCGGTTTTAAAACCGCGGCGAAAAAGGCGTTGACCGCCTTTGCCGATATGATCCGTCATCTCCGTCTCTTTGCCGCCGAACGCGGCGTCACCGAAACGACGGTGGAAGTATGGCAGGTCAGCGGGTATAAAGCGGTGTTGGAAAAAGAAAATAATATTGAAAATATGTCCCGTCTGGAAAACATGGAAGAATTTCTGACGGTGACTTCGGATTACGATAAAAGTTCCCGTTTCAGCGAGGAGGAAAACGCCGGAACCCTTGGGGATTTTCTGGCGACAATCTCCTTGAGCTCCGATCTGGATCAGCTGGACGAGGATGACGACTACCTTACGTTAATGACGATTCATATGGCCAAAGGGCTGGAATTTCCCGTGGTCTTTCTCGTGGGCATGGAGGAATCGGTGTTTCCCCATGTACGCTCCGTTTTATCCGGCAGTGAAAGCGATATTGAGGAAGAACGGCGTCTCTGTTACGTCGGCGTTACCCGGGCCATGGATATTCTGAAAATTGTCCGTACTTACCGGCGTACGCTCTGGGGACGGACAACATACAACAAACCTTCCCGCTTTTTGGAGGAAATGAATATCCGCGCCCCGGAAAAGAAGGCGCCGGAGAAACCTTCCGTTGAAATTCAGCCGAAAGAAGATGTGGATGAATACGCCCTCGGTGATAAAGTGCGCCACTGCAAATTCGGTGAAGGTGTCATTGTATTTGTTGATAACGAGGCCGGGAAAGCCAAAGTGGCTTTTCCCGATCTGGGCATCAAAGAGTTTTTGCTGGCCTATGCCAATCTGGAGAAACTGTAAAATGAAAGAGCGTATCGATGAGCTGACCGGAAAACTGAATGAATGGAACCGGGCTTATTACGAAGAAGATCGGCCTGTTGTAACCGATGCCGTATATGACCGCGCCATGAAGGAGCTGGAAGAGATGGAAACCAGGTATCCTGAATACAAACGGCCGGACAGTCCTACCCTGCGTGTGGGCGGTCGTCCTGTGGAGGGATTTGAAACGGTGGAGCATCCCTTGCCCCTGCTTTCGCTTTCCAATACGTTTTCTGCCGAGGAATTGCAGGATTTCCATGAGCGTCTGATCAAGGACGGTGTGGAACATCCCGATTATATTGTGGAGTGGAAGATCGATGGTCTTACCGTGGCTTTGGAATACGAAAAGGGCCTTTTTGTCCGGGGTGCTACCCGAGGTGACGGAAAGGTCGGTGAAGATATTACCGAGAATCTGAAAACGGTGAAGACCGTGCCTTTGATGATTCCTTTTACCGGCAGACTTGTCGTTCGCGGTGAGGCTTTTCTTCCGAAAAAAGAATTTGCCGCGCTTAACGCCGAACGGGAAGAAGCCGGGGAAGCACTGTTCGCCAATCCCCGCAATGCGGCGGCGGGGTCTTTGCGCCAGCTGGATCCGAAAATTGCCGCGAAACGGAATCTCGCTGTTTTCGCTTATGATATTGTCTATGGTGAGGGCGATTTGCCCCAGACCCAGAAAGAAACCCTTGAATTTCTGAAAAATCAGGGATTTTTTGTGAATTCGGACCGGGAATACCTGTCGGATATGAATGATGTGGCCACGCTGTTGGAGCGGAAAGCCGAAGAACGCAAGAATCTCAGCTATGATACGGATGGTCTTGTGTTTAAGCTGAATGATTTTCGTTACCGTGATCTTGTGGGCTATACCGCCAAGGCGCCCCGGTTTTCCATGGCTTATAAATTTCCGCCGGAAGAAAAGGAAACAGTTCTGAAAGATATTGAAATTACTTTGGGACGGACCGGTGTTTTAACGCCGCTGGGAGTCCTGGAGCCTGTATTGCTGGCCGGATCGGTCATCAGCAAGGTCAGCCTGCACAACAGCGATTATATCAAAGAAAAGGATTTGCGGATCGGCGATCATGTGGTGATTCACAAAGCCGGTGATGTGATCCCCGAAGTGGTCTGCTCCCTTCCGGAGAAACGGAGAGCGGATTCCGAGCCTTTTGTTTTCCCTGAAATTTGTCCCATTTGCGGTCAGCCGGTGGTGCGCCTTGAAGAGGAAGTGGCGCTTCGTTGTGTCAACGAAAGCTGCCCCGGACGCATCAAGGAAAACATCAAACATTTCGTATCGAAAAACGCCATGGACATTGAGGGTCTCGGCCCGGCCATTACCGAAACATTACTGCAAAAAGGGTTGATCCGCGATGTCAGCGATATATATCAATTGAAAAAAGAAGATCTTGTTCCTCTGGAAAAAATGGGAGAAAAAAGCGCGGAAAACCTGTTGAACGCCATTGAAAAAAGCAAAAAAGCCGGTTTGTCCCGGCTCCTTTTCGGGCTGGGTATCCGCCATGTCGGCGCGGTAACCGCTGCCAATATCGGCGGCCATTTTCAATCCATGGACGCTCTGTTGGAAGCGGTTCATCAGGAGGATATTTCCGCTCTTGCTGATCTGGAAGAGGTCGGTGAAAAAATTGCCGATAGTATCCGGGGCTTTTTCCGTGTGGAGGAAAATCTGGAACTGATTGATAAACTGAAAGCCTGCGGAGTGGATATGACGGCGGAAGCGCAGTCCGAAGGGAAGCTGAACGGAGAAACGTTTCTCTTTACCGGCACGCTTCCAACGCTGAAACGTCATGAGGCCGAAACGATGGTTAAGGAAAGAGGCGGTCGCGTATTAAGCGGTGTCAGCCGGAATCTGAATCATCTTGTCGCCGGGGAAAAAGCCGGTTCCAAATTGGATAAAGCGACAAAACTGGGTATTCATGTTATGACGGAAGAAGAATTTCTTGCATATATCAAGTAGGAGGATGTTGTAATGGGCGAAATCAAACGGATCATCGTCGAAAAAAAAGACGGATTCAATGTTGAAGCGGAACAGGTCCGAAAGGATCTTGTGAACACTTTGGGCATTGCGGCCCTGAAAACGCTGCGTATTTTTAATATTTATGATGTGGAAGGTCTCAGCGGGGAAGAGCTGGAACGGGGAAAAGCTCTCGTTTTTTCGGAACCGCCTGCCGATGATTGCTACGAAGAGGAACTGCCTCTCTATGAAGGAGAACGCGCCTTCGGCTTTATGTTCCTTCCCGGTCAGTACGACCAGCGGGCCGATTCGGCTTCCCAATGTCTGGAAATCATCACCGGTCATCGGGTTGAGGCTCTCCGCTGCTGCCGTGTCTGGGCTTTGGGCGGTGAAGAGCTTACCGATGAAGATGTTGAAAAAATCAAACAGTACGCCATTAACCCTGTGGATTCCACGGAAATTCCCCTGGAAAAACCGGCGTCCATCCGTACTGACGCGCCGCCGCCGGAACCTGTTGCGGAAATCAGGGATTTCCTCACCATGGATGACGACGCTTTCCGCGCTCTATATGAAAGTCTCTCTCTGGCCATGAGTGAGGAGGATTTCTTCTTTACCCGGGATTATTTCCGTCAGGAAAACCGCGTGCCCACCATGACGGAAATTAAAGTGCTGGATACCTATTGGAGCGACCATTGCCGCCATACAACCTTTATGACGATCATTGACGAAGTGAAATTCCGCCCCGGTTTCTTTATGGACCCCATCAAAGAGGCCTGGCAGAAATATAACGAAGTCCGTGAAGAAGTTTATACCGATAAAGAAAAACCGGCCTGTCTGATGGATATTGCCACCATTGCCATGAAGGAAATGCGCAAAAACGGTACATTGTCCGATCTGGATGAGAGCGATGAAATCAACGCCTGTACCATCAAGATCAAAGTGGATCACGATGGGGAAGAAGAAGACTGGCTGTTCCTCTTTAAAAATGAAACCCATAATCATCCCACGGAAATTGAACCTTTCGGTGGTGCCGCTACCTGTCTCGGCGGCGCCATCCGCGATCCTCTTTCGGGCAGAGCCTATGTTTATCAGGCCATGCGGGTCACTGGCGCGGCAGACCCCCGGACACCGGTTTCTAAAACCTTAAGCGGCAAACTGCCCCAGCGCAAAATCTGCAAAGAAGCGGCTCACGGTTATAGCTCTTACGGCAACCAGATCGGTCTTGCTACAGGGAAAGTCGCGGAAATTTACGATGACGCCTTTGTGGCCAAACGTATGGAAGTCGGCGCTGTTGTCGGCGCTGTGCCCGAAGATTGTGTGAAAAGGGAAGAACCGCAAAAAGGTGATATTGTTCTTCTCCTCGGCGGCCGCACCGGCCGGGACGGCATTGGCGGCGCCACGGGTTCCTCCAAGGAACATACCGAAGAAAGCATCGAAAAGAGCGGCGCTGAAGTCCAGAAAGGGAATCCGCCTACTGAACGGAAGATTCAGCGTCTGTTTCGTGACGGTGAAGTAACCCGTCTGATCAAACGCTGCAACGATTTCGGCGCCGGCGGTGTTTCCGTCGCTGTTGGGGAACTGACGGACAGCCTTGCCATTGATCTTGACGCCGTGCCCTTGAAATACAGTGGTCTGGATGGTACCGAAGTAGCTGTTTCCGAATCTCAGGAACGTATGGCCGTAGTGATTGCCGCGGAAAATGAAACGTTCTTCAAAGAAAAAGCCGCCAGAGAAAATCTGGAATGTACCAAAATTGCCGAAGTTACCGACAGCGGCCGTCTGGAAATGGTGTTCCGCGGTCAGAAAGTTGTGGATCTTTCCCGGGAATTTTTGAACAGCGGCGGTGTTCGTCAGCATATCAAAATCGAAGTTCTGCCGCCGGAACCTCAGAATCCCCTTTCGGCCTTGGGCAAAATCCGCAACCGCGGCGGCCTTCCGGAAAGCCTTATCGCCATGGCGCTGGATCCCAATATCGCTTCTCAAAAAGGTCTGGGTGAAATGTTTGACGGCACCATCGGCGCAGCATCGGTATTGATGCCCTTTGGTGGCCGCAATCAGATGACGCCTTCCGAAGGGATGGCGGCGCACCTGCCGGTGAGAGAAGGGAAGACCACCACGACCTCGCTGATGACCTACGGCTTTGATCCCATCATTGCTCACTGGAGTCCTTTCCATGGCGGTCTTTATGCCGTTTTGGACAGCGTTACCCGTCTGGTGGCCATGGGCGGCGATTACCGTTCGGCTCGTTTGACCTTGCAGGAATACTTTGAAAAACTCAAAAAGGATCCCCATCGCTGGTGCAAACCGCTCTCGGCGCTCCTCGGTGCTTTTACCGCTGAAGAAGCGTTGGGCATCCCCGGCATCGGCGGGAAGGACAGTATGTCCGGTTCCTTTAAGGATATTCACGTTCCGCCCTGTCTGCTATCATTTGCCGTTGATGTGACGGAAGACCGTAAAGTGATGAGCCCTGAATTCAAAGGGCCGGGTCACCGTCTCGTGCTGATTCAGAGCAAACGAGATGAAAATCTCATTCCCGATTTTGACCGTCAGAAGAAGATCTATGAAAAAGTAATGGAACTGAACGACAAAGGGCAGATTCTCTCGGCCATCAGTCTGAAATCCGGCGGGATCGGTGAAGCGCTGATCCACTGCACCCTCGGCAATGCCGTGGGCGTGGAACTCAACGATATGGACCTCAATGAGATTCTGTCGCCGAAATACGGCTCCTTCCTTCTGGAAGTAACCGATGAAACCGATCTTTCTGATCTGATGCTGATTCCCGTGGGGAGAACCATTGAAGAACGTGTCATTCGTTATAAGGAGGAAGAGCTTTCCCTGATGGATCTGGTGGAAGCCTTCCTTACGACGATGAACGACATTTATCCTCCGTTCCTTCCCTGTGATAGTGACAGCACTCTCTGTCCCACCTGGGATAAGCAGATTAACGTTCACAGTGATCTGAAAGTTAAACCGAAAGTCCTGATTCCCGTATTCCCCGGTACCAACTGCGAATACGACAGCGCCGACGCCTTTACGCTGGCCGGTGCGGAAAGCAATATCCTCGTTGTCCGTAACCAGACACCGGAGGAATTAAAGGAATCTGTTGCCGGTCTCACCAAGGCGTTGAGAGAAAGCCAGATTCTGATGCTGCCCGGTGGTTTCAGCGCCGGGGACGAACCCGAAGGCTCCGCCAAATTTATTACGGCGATCTTCCGTGATCCCGCGCTGAAAGAAGCTGTTGCCGCTCATCTGGAAAATAAGAACCTGATTCTCGGCATCTGCAACGGTTTCCAGGCTTTGGTGAAACTCGGTCTTCTGCCTTACGGTGAAATCCGCGAACTGACGGAGAAAGATGCGACTTTGACCTTTAACCATATCGGCCGCCATATTTCCACCATGGTGCGGACGAAGCTGATCTCCAAGCTCTCTCCCTGGTACAGTGAAGCGGAATTGGGCAAAGTCTATACGGTTCCTATCTCTCACGGTGAAGGCCGCTTTGTGGCTCCCATGGGCGTCATCGGTGATATGATCGCCAAAGGCCAGATCGCCACTCAGTATGTGACGGCGGCGGGAAAACCCACCATGATCGCTCCCGATAATCCCAACGGCTCCATGATGGCCATAGAAGGCATCACCGATGAAACCGGCTTGATCTTAGGGAAAATGGGTCATTCCGAGCGTTACAGAAAAGGTCTCTATAAAAATATCCCCGGAGATTTTGATCAGAAGATCTTTGAATCCGGCGTGAAGTATTTTGATTGACAGGTATAAAAAAAGACGATGCGAAACGCATCGTCTTTTTTATGCTTTATAAGTTTTACATACCCAGCAACAGGAGCAAAGTGGTCAGCATGGCGGCACCGAGGCAGTAATAGCCGAAATAACGGAAACGCCCTTTGTTCAGTAAGCCGACCACCAGCTTGATGGCGAGGATCCCGGCAGCAGCCGCGGTCGCGGCGGCAACGATTTCAACGGGGGTAAGAGCGAAAGCGCCGGTGGTCTGCACCACATCGACACATTCCAGGAGAAAACCGCCTAAGATCACGGGGATGGACATGATGAAAGAGAACTTTGCGGCTTCGGTACGGGAGATGCCTAAAAGCAGAGCCATGAAAATGGTGGAGCCGGAACGGGAAAGTCCGGGGCAAATGGCGAGCATCTGCATACAGCCGATGAGCAGAGCCATCCAGACGG
Source organism: Clostridia bacterium (assembly GCA_051866595.1). GTDB lineage: Bacteria > Bacillota > Dehalobacteriia > UBA7702 > UBA7702 > UBA7702. The sequence goes on along the minus strand of JBJDXI010000068.1, from coordinate 2,262 downwards.
TCATATCTTTTCCTTCTTTGTTGCCGCGGAAATGGTCGGCAATGAAGAGCAGTGTCGCTGTTACATAAAGGGCGATGGTCGGTACCCAGATGGAATCGAAAAGATTTTCAAAGAAATCTCCGAAAAGGACTCCGGCGATACCGGCGGGGATGGAAGCGATGATAATCAGCCCGACATATTTTTGGAAAGGATGCTTGATCAGCTCCCAAAGATCTTTGCGATAGCAGATGATTACCGAAATCAAAGTGGCAAAATGCAGAAGGAGCTCAAACGTCAGCCCCGATTCCTGCGCGTTCATAAAGTAACTGATGATGGTAAGATGACCGGAACTGGAAACCGGCAGAAATTCTGTCAGCCCCTGAACGATTCCGAGAAAGATACCTTCAAACCAACCCATGCGGCAGTTCCTCCTTCACAATCGTGATAGTTTATCTTTATTTATATGGTATGCGGCATAAAATACCGTTTATCATTATATCACGTTTAAAAAGGGAATACCACCGGAAAATGTTAAATTTTACATTTTTTTCGCGTTTACCAGATTTCCCGGAGCTAATCGTGGATTGAGAAAATCCGAAGGATCTGAACTGATGATCCGGACGATGCAGATTTTACCAGATTCCGTCGGATACCCTAAAATACGGCGGTTTTCGTATTCGTACTCCTCTGCCGCTTTGATTTTGTCCATGCCTTCCATAACGGCGTTTTCTTCCATAACGGTCCACAACATCAGCTTAACACCTCGCTGTTATTCTTTCTTTGCTCAATAAGGTCTTTCAGTTTTTTCACCGCGTCACCGACGCCGCCGACATAATCGATAAGACCGCAATCCACGGCGTCCTTTCCGATGACGATGGTGCCGATGTCCTGGGCCAGCTCGCCGGTTTTCATCATCAGCTCTCTTAATTTGGCTTCACTGATGTTGGAGTTATTGACGATGAAATTGATAACCCTGTCCTGCATCTTCTGAAAATAATTGAAACTCTGCTGAACGCCGATGACCAGACCGGTAAGGCGGATGGGATGCAGAGTCATGGTGGCGGTGGGAGCGATATAACTGTATTCCGCCGCCACGGCAATGGGAGCTCCGATGCTGTGCCCTCCGCCCAGCACCAGAGAAACGGTGGGCTTGGACATGGTGCTGATCATTTCCGCGATGGCGAGGCCGGCTTCGACATCTCCGCCGACGGTGTTTAGCAAAAACAGCACGCCCTTAATATCGTCGGATTGCTCCGCGCCGATGAGCTGGGGTAAAATATGCTCGTATTTCGTTGTTTTATTCTGGGGCGGCATCACCATGTGCCCTTCGATCTGGCCGATGATGCTGATGACGTGAATATCGCTTTTGAATTCCGGCAGTGTCATCTGGCCCAGCTCGGTAATGGTCTGCATTGCTGTGGGTTTTTCCTGTTCTTCTTCTTTAGGCGTATCGTTATCCGAAAATAATTTCCACATAAAAATCCTCCGTTCTGTTTGGCCTTATTATTCTCCGATCAGACAGAAAATATCAAGGAAAAGCAGGAAAAATCTTAAAAACAGCGAATTTTATTAAGTCAGAGAATGATTTCAGAATATAAATGAGGTGTAAAATGGCTGCGTCAAAAAAGAAATCACCGGCGAAAAAGAATCCCGGAAAAAAGAGTACGAAATCCACGGCGAAAAAATCCGGCGTCGGACAGCGTCTTTCTCCCGCCGGCGTGGCGGTGATTCTCTCCATCTGCGCCGTTCTGTTATTTCTCCTGTTTATCTGTATTCCGCCCCGTGGCAATATCGGCGGCGCCGGGATTCTTCTGCAATATATTGTAAAAATTTTCGCTTCGCTTCTGGGGCTTGCCCGTTTTGTATTGCCTTTTTATCTTTTGCTTTTGGCCTATGCCTTTTTTCGGAAAAAGAATCCGGAGTTTCGGTTTCCTCGTTATCTGATTTTTTCCACATTGCTGTTCGTTGTGTTCCCCACGTTTTTCTGTATTGATCAGAATCTTGTATCCTTTGGTGATTTTATGAAAACAGCCGCCGGCGGTGAAGGCGGCGGTGTGTTCGGCGGCCTTTTTGCTTACGGAATGTTGCTTTTACTTACGGAACCCGTCTCTGTGGTGCTTCTTGTAATTCTCGGCGTCTTTTCCGTGCTGATGCTGACGAATTTCTCCTGGAAAGCTTATCTTTCCAGGAAAAAAGAAGAACTCAGTGAAAAACGGGCGGCGAAAAAAGAGGCAAATGAACTTGCGGCGATGGAAACGCGGCAGGAAGAGGATGATGAGAATA
>JBJDXI010000067.1:0-12753 GCA_051866595.1 Clostridia bacterium | reverse complement strand
GTGCCTTCCAGCGGCGCGATATAGGCTTCGCCGGCGGGAAGATTGCCGAAGGCGCCGGGAGTATCGTAAATGCCGCAATCGTCTTCACCGGCGCGGCCCTTTAAGGACATGGTGAAGTCACAACCGTGAGGCGTGACGACGCGGGCGGTTTCCGCCTTGGTGAGCATGGCGGCGACCTTTTGGCTCAGTTCCGTCATTTCATCGTAATCCACCATCATCGGTGCTTTGAGCATAGATTCGGTAAAACCGGGAAGAGAAGCGATGCGCACGCCGGCGTCACTGGCGGCGTGGCGGGCCCGGGTATGGGTCAGGGATTTGGAAGTAATGAGAATGGCCACATCACAGTTGAGCAGCGCGTCGGCCACATTCTGGGGCGGTTCCATGCCGTCCATGGGGAGGGCCGGATATTGCAGGGACTCGGCGTGGAGTCCGTGGCTGATGGCCACATCGTAAAAGAGATCACCGAGGGAGGCCGTTTCCGTATCGGTGACAATGAGCAGATCCTCCTCGACTTTCATTCCCATACATTTATAGATGACTTGTTCAACGCCGATTTTGATATCGTCCATTTTATTTTCCTTTCTTAAAGCCGTCCTTCAGCGAAACGATGCGGTTGAAAACGGGGGTGCCGTTTTCTTTTTTGCCGTCGGCCACGAAATAGCCGTTGCGGAGGAACTGGAAGCGGGTGCCGGGTTCCACATCGCCGAGGGCTTTTTCCAGCTTCACGCCGGAAACGATCTTCAGAGAATCGGGATTGAGGTTATCGATGAATTCACCGTCTTCTGGGTCTTCCTTAGCGAAGAGGCGGTCGTAGAGACGGACTTCACCGTCAACGGCGGCGCAGTCCGCCACCCAATGGGCGGTACCTTTGACCTTGCGGCCGTCCTTTGCCCAGCCGCCGCGGCTTTCGGGATCGTAGGTGCAGTGCAATTCCACGATTTCACCGTTTTCGTCTTTGATGACTTCTTCACATTTGATATAGTAGGCGTTCTGCAAACGCATTTCCGCTCCGGGAGACAGACGATGGAATTTCTTGGGCGGATCTTCCATGAAGTCGCTTCTTTCAATGTAGACCACTTTGCCGAAAGTGACTTGACGGGTGCCTTCCGCTTCGTTTTCGGGATTGTTCACCACTTCAAAGGTTTCCACCAGATCATCGGGATAATTGGTGAGGACGATCTTCAAAGGATCGAGAACGGCCATGCGGCGGGTGGCGGTATAATTGAGATTGTCGCGGACAAAGAATTCCAGCTGCGCCATATCAACGGTGCTGTTGGCCTTAGCCACACCGACGCTTTCACAGAAGGCGCGGATGGCTTCGGCGGGATAGCCACGGCGGCGCATCCCGGAAAGAGTAAGCATACGGGGATCGTTCCAACCGTCGACAATGCCGTCATCGACGAGCTTTTTCAGTTTGCGTTTGGACATTACCGTATAGTTGACATTCAGACGGGCGAACTCGATCTGACGGCTCTGTACGGGCATATCGAGGGCTTTTAAGATCCATTCGTAGAGCGGACGATGAGCCTCAAACTCCATGGTGCAAAGGGAGAAGGTCACGCCCTCTACGGAGTCGGAAAGCGGATGGGCGAAGTCGTACATCGGATAGATGCACCATTCGTCGCCGGTGCGGTGATGGGTGGCCCGCTGGATGCGGTAGATCACCGGATCCCGCATATTGAGATTGGGCGAAGCCATGTCGATCTTGGCGCGGAGCGTTTTGGAACCGTCGGGGAATTCCCCGGCTTTCATGCGACGGAAGAGATCGAGATTCTCTTCGACGCTGCGGTTGCGGTAAGGGCTTTCCTTGCCGGGTTCTTTCAGCGTGCCGCGATAGGCCCGGATTTCGTCGGCGTTGAGGTCGCAGACGTAGGCCAGCCCTTTTTCAATAAGCTTTTCCGCCAGTTCGTAAAGACGGGGAAAGTAATCCGAGGCGTAAAACACATCGTTCCATTTAAAGCCCAGCCAGGCGATGTCTTCTTTGATGGAATCAACGTATTCCACATCTTCTTTACCGGGGTTGGTATCGTCAAAACGCAGGTTGCACACGCCGTTGTATTTTTCGGCCATGCCGAAATCCACGCAGATGGCCTTGGCGTGCCCCAGATGGAGATAGCCGTTGGGCTCCGGCGGAAAACGGGTCTGCACCTTGTCGAAAACGCCGTTTTCAAGGTCTTCTTCGATAAAATGCTCGATGAAGTTTTTCGATTCTCTTACTTCCGCTTCTTTTTCAGCGGACGGAGTATTTGTGTTATCCATTATTCCCTCCTGGTTTCTATATCATGTATCAAATGGTCATAATGCTCCAATTTATCAACAATATATTATACCACCCCAACCCAAGGGATGCAACGAGATAAAGGAAATATTTAACAGAAAATGAGGCTGACTCAGAAAGTTCCTTTCGAGCCAGCCTCAAGGGCATTTCAAACAGTTCAAAATCGGTTAACTTTATTCTACGGATTTCAGGGACTCGACCATGTCGATTTTGGCCAGGGAGCGACCGGAGAAGATATTGACGATGAAGGCAAAGAGAAGCGTCATACCCACGGAGAGGATGTAGCTCAGCAGATGAATATCACGGCCGAACATCACGAGATCGATTTCGATGGTGCTCATGAGAAAGGCGTGGAGCAGATTGCCCATCACCAGCCCGAGAGCGATGCCCAAAAAGGTCAGGATAACGTTCTCCCGGAAAACATAGCTTCGCATTTCCTTGTCCCGAAGGCCGATGACACGGAGTGTGGCCAGTTCCCGCCTTCGCTCGGTGAGGTTGATGCTGGAAAGATTGAACAGCACCACAAAGGCGAGGGACGCCGCGGCGATAATGATGATAACCACGGCGGGATATACGCCGTTGAGCTGTTTCTTCACCATATCCCGGGCTTCCTTCTGATAGTTGATCCCCGTAACCGGATCCAGCGCAAGCAGGCGGCTGCCCATTTCTTCCCAATCCGAGGAGGCGTCATAGGCAAGGAGCACCTGAGTATCCTCGGGACGGAAGCCGAGAGCGTTTTCGCAGTAATCCTTAGTGAGAAAAATGTAATGGTTCACATAGTTTTCAATAATACCGGAAACTTCAACTTGACCCCGTTTGTTATCGCAGACCACCGTCATGGTATCACCGATTTTCAATCCCAGCAGAGAGGCGGTTTTTTCCGAAAGAAGCACACCGTCACCGCTCATTTCCACCGGTTCGCCGGTTTTCCGGTCGTGGAAATCCCAGAAGCCCTCAAGATCCGCCGGATCGTTTACCACCAGCATATTGCCGTCAATGGAATAAGTATCGGTTTCCATTGTCACGGTATCAAGGTAGCAAGGCGTGTAATTTTCCAGCTCCGTCTCCTCATCCAATGCGGCGTAGAGCTCTTTCCGGTCATCAAGGGAAACATCCTCATCGGTATAGAGCACCGCCGCATAGGAGCTGACTTTTTCATATTGCAGGTCGATAATATCGGTAATGGAATTATGCAGGCCAAAACCGGTGAGAATCAGCGCTGTACAGCCGGCGATGCCGATCACCGTCATCCAGAACCGCTTTTTATATCGGAAGAGATTGCGGCAGGCCACTTTGCGGTCAAAGGAAAGGTGCTTCCAGATCAGTGGCACCCGCTCCAGCAAAACGCGTTTTCCCGCCTTAGGCGCTTTGGGGCGCATCAGCATGGCCGGAGACTCCCTTAAGGAGGCCAGCACCGCCGCCAGCGCCGTCAGGGCACAGCAGGACACTGCCAGCGCCACACAGACCAAAGCGAAACCGAAATCAAAGGTCAGTTTCACACCGGGATAATCATACATTACTTTCCAGCAGCTCACGATAACGCCGGGAATGGCCGTAGCACCGATGGCCAGGCCAATCACACTGCCGATGAGGGAGGAAATAAAACCGTAGCCTACATATTTGCGGCAGATATTCCCTTTGGAGTAGCCCAACGCTTTCAAAGCACCGATCTGTACGCGCTGTTCTTCCACCATCCGGGTCATCCCCGTAAGGCACACCAGCGCCGCCACGAGGAAAAACACCGCCGGAAATACCGTAGCCAGTTTATCCATGCGATCGGAATCCTGTTTGTAACCGGCAAAGCCGATATTGGTATTGCGGTCCAGAACGTACCATTCCGCGTTTTCAATATCGTCGATTTCCTCTTGGGCGTCATTCAGCTCCGCTTCGGCTTCGGCCAGTTCCTTTTCGGATTCGGCTTTGCCCTTTTCGTACTCGGCAAGACCGCTTTCATAAGCCGCCCGACCGGACACGAGGCCCTGATAGGCTTCTTCCAGTGTCAGAGCGGAAAGAAAAATCTTTTCTTCTTCGGCGTCGGCGGCGGAAACGCCGCTGTAATAACTCTGCCAGCCGTTATCCAGCCGGTTTCGGCTCGCGCTAAGCTCCGCTCCCGATTGATCCAGCTGTGTCCGGGCAGAGTCGAGCTTCGCTTTTTCCCCGGAGAGCGTTTCCCCGGCGGCATCCAGCGCCGCTTTGTTGGCGTCCAGACGGTCTTTCGCGGCGTCCAGCTTCGCTTTTTCCTCCGCAAGGGCGGCGGCATTTCCGTCCAGAACGTTCTTTTCCCTGTCCAGCTCGGATTTTTTACCGTCCAGCGTCGCCTGTTCGTCGCTGAGAGCCGCGTTCACTTCGGCTTCACTCATCCCCGAAGCCAGAAGATCCTGACGTTTGCGTTCCAGCGCCGCGGCATCAGCCTGCCATTGGGTAACGGCCGTTTCGTATTCGGCCTGAGCCTTTTCCAGCTCCGCAGCGGCGGTTTCGTATTCTTTCAGCGAAGCGTTATATGCCGCTTCTCCGTTTCCATATTGATTGACCTGATCCTGATATTGGCTGTATCCCGCGTTATACTGTTCCAGACCGTCATTATAGGCGCTTTCGGCCTGTTCATAGCGGTTCCGGCCGTCGGCGTAGGACGATTCTCCCGCCTCCAGTTCCTTCCGGGCGGCATCCAGCTCCCCGCGACCCGCGGCCAGTTGCTGTCTGCCGTTTTCCAGCTGACGGATGCCGTCATCATAGGACTGTTGCCCGTCACGAAGCCGTGCGGCGGCGTTTTGCAGTTCCCGCCAGGCGTCGTTCAGCGACCGCTCGGCCCGGTCTTTCGCCGCTTCATACTCGGCTTTGCCGTCGTCCCACTCTTTCCGGGCCTCGTCTTTCACCTGAGCCGTGCGGGCGATTTCCCTTTCGCCCTGTATCGACTCAATCTGTGCGACACAATCATCGATCAGCGTTTCGTATTCCTCATTATAGGCGTTGAGCTCTCCGGCGCCGGCGACCAGCACATAGAGATCGGTATAATAATCCATCGCGTAGGCTTCGGGCAGGAGCATCACAATGGCACCGACACTGCCGTTACCCAAGGTGGAAGTCCCCCGGGACACCGACGTGTAAAGCGGATGCTCCGCCGCGCCGACAATGGTAAATTCCGTTACGGCAAGACAGTTCTCATAAGCGCCGGTTCCGGTATCCAGAAAGACTATATCTCCGATTTCCGCGCCGAGGGTGGAAAGGAACCTCTTTTCCACCAGAATTTCACCGGCTTTTTCCGGCAGACGCCCCTCGGAAAGAGCCGGTTCGTTGATGCCGTTTTGAGTAAGGCTGATGGCTTTGACCACCGCGGTGGCATCGGCGCCGTCGGAAGCCACGGCGTCAACGGTATAAACACCCTCGGCCTTTTGGACACCGGCGGTTTCCTCCACGGCGGCGACATCATCACCGGTCAGGCCCAGGGTTGACATGATATGAATATCCATCATCGACTGATCGTCCAGATAAGCGTCCATGGAAGCGTGCATATCCGGAGCCGAAATCCGAAGGCCGTAGAGAAAGGCCACGGCAATCACGACCAGCAAAAGAATGGAAATAAAGCGGTTTTTCGTCCGCCGGATCTCCCGGAAGAGATCCTTATTCAACGCGCGCTTTGACATACAATCACCACTCGATCTCTTCCACCGGGGTGGGATGTTCATTGATTTCCATAGAATCCACACGGCCGTTTTTGATATGGATTACCCGATCGGCCATGGGGGTCAGTGCCGAATTGTGGGTAATCACCACAACGGTCATGCCGTGTTTACGGCAGGTTTCCTGTAATAAGCAGAGAATCTGTTTTCCTGTGACGTAATCCAATGCACCGGTGGGCTCATCGCAAAGGAGCAGCTTGGGATTTTTCACCAATGCCCGGGCGATGGCTACCCGCTGTTGTTCCCCGCCGGAAAGCTGGGCGGGAAAATTATCGAGACGATCCCCGAGACCCACCTGTTTCAGCACCTCTTCGGCGGCAAGGGAACGGGGGCAGATCTGCGCCGCCAGTTCCACATTTTCCAGCGCCGTGAGATTCTGCACCAGATTATAAAACTGAAAGACAAAACCGATGTCATGACGGCGGTATTCCGTGAGCTGTTTCGCATCGGAACCGCTGACGGTTTCACCATCCACGATGATTTCCCCACCGGAACAGCTGTCCATGCCGCCAAGAAGATTCAAGACCGTGGTTTTCCCGGCACCGGAAGGGCCGACGATCACGACAAACTCCCCTTTTTCCACCGAAAAGGAAATGTCCGCCACCGCCAGAATTTCCACTTCGCCCATCTGATACCGCTTAACAACATGATTGACCTCAATATACGCCATTTCCGGCCCGCCCTTTCAAAACAGATATTTATATTCCCATTATAGCACAGGAAACAGGGAAAACAAGTTTGATTTATGTTTCTTCGGGTTTCTTTTCATGAAAAGAAAATGAAAAAACAACCCAACCACATAAAACATTCGTTGACACGGGAATCCAAACAAAATATAATATATAATAATGAAAACGGAGGTTATTCCATGAAAAAATATCTTCTGACTTTATTGATCCTCGGCCTGTCCGTTCTCTTCTTCGGGTGCGGCGCGCCAACAAAAGAAACCGGGTCGGCGGAAACACCGCAAACGGAAACGGCGGAAACCGATGCGGAGGACGCAACAGCAAAAGCCCCCGACGATGGGGAAATGGATGTCATTTTCAACGAGGCTTACGAAGTATACCAGTGGTTTGAACTGGATAAGCTTGAAATCGAATCGGATGAAAACGGTATCGTCATGTATGAGATCGGAGACTCTCTCTACGGAAAAGTCACAGACAGCCGTATTTCTTCTTTCGCGGAGTTATCCGACGCGGTTCATACCTATTTTTCCGATGAGATCTGCAATCAGCTGCTTTCCGAAGGATTGTACATGGAAGAAAACGGCGTTCTCTATCAGCTTCTGGCCGACCGGGGAGGCGACATCACCCGGGGCGAAATTCTGTCTCAGGAAGTTACCGGACGTACCGACAACGCCATCACCTATACCGTTACGGTGGAAACCTACGAACCCTCTGTCGATGCCGTCACCGGCAGTGAGGAAATCCCATTCCTCTATGAAAATATCGACGGCAAATGGGTCTTTACCCAGTTCCAGTCAATCTATTAACCGAAAACACGAATCCGGGGAGGCTTTCCCCGGATTTTCTCTACGAAAACGAAAGGACTGAAAAAATGAGCAAATACCAATTACTCTGGCAGTACATTGCCGAAAGCACCGAAGACACCTTGACCCTGACTTTTGAGCAAATGGAAGAGATCGCGAAAATCCCCATGGATCACTCGTTTCTGAAATACAAAAAAGAACTGAAGGACTTCGGCTGGAAAACCGGAAAGATCTCCATGAAGAACCGGACCGTGGCCTTTGAACGGATCAAATAGCAAAAACATCGTTCTTTTCACCATATTTCATGAAGAACAGATTGCATAGTGTCCCTCATCTGTGATATGATATAATATTATGAAGCAATCAATCATTCAGAAAACGGAGTTTGGATATGTCTGAAATTTTATCTTCCGCAAAACGAATCGTGTTCAAGATCGGCAGTTCCACTCTGCTGGACGAAAACGGAAATATCGACGGCGCGGGACTTCACCATTTGGCGGCCCTCTGGTCCAACCTGCATAAAGAAGGAAAAGAAATTATTCTCGTTTCCTCCGGCGCCGTGGCTTTGGGCCGTCCGCACCTTTCCAAAGAGCACAAAGGAGACGCCATTCCCTCCAAACAGGCCGCCGCGGCAGTGGGTCAATCGAAGCTGATGGCCCTTTACGACAACTTCTTCAGCGTCTGCGGCATTTCCGTGGCTCAGGTTCTGCTGACTCGGGACGATATTGCCGACCGACAGCGTTATATCAACGCCCGGAACACCCTCAATATCTTATTGGAGGAACGGCTGATTCCCATTATCAACGAAAACGACACCGTGGCCTGGGAAGAACTGAAATTCGGGGAAAACGATTCCCTGGCCGCTCTCGTCGGCAGTCTCCTCGATGCCGATCTGGTGTTCCTGCTTTCGGACATCTACGGTTTATATACCGGCGATCCAAGAAAAGAAAAGAACGCCGTTCACATCCCCGTGGTGACGGAAATTACGCCGGAAATCGCTTCTCTCGCCGGCGGTGTCGGCTCCACCGTGGGCAGCGGCGGTATGAAGAGCAAAGTAGAAGCCGCCAGGATTGCCGTCCAGAGCGGAATCCCCCTGGCCATTTCCATGGGCAAAGACGTCAACAATATCCGAGCCTGTCTCAATGGAAAAGGCAAATGTACCGTTTTCCTGCCGACGGAACACGGATTGAGACATCGGGATCGCTGGATCGCCTATGCCAGCGAACCGGCGGGCTGTCTCATCGTCGACGAAGGCGCCGCCATCGCTCTGAATACCAGCAAGAGCCTGCTTCCTGTAGGGATTCTCGATGTAAAGGGCGAATTTACCGAAAACAGCGTCGTTACCGTGGCCACCGCCGACGGACGCGTCATCGGCCGGGGCATCACGAATTACAGCGCAAATACCATCCGCCAGACCAAGGGACAGCACTGCAAAGACGCCAACGTAACCGAAGTAATCCACTGCAATAATATGGTAATGGAGGACTGACATGAAAGAATATATCGAAGGACTGGGGAAAAAAGCCAAAGCCGCCGCGGCGGAAGGCGCGGCGCTGACGACAGAACAGAAAAACAACGCCCTCCTCGCCATGGCAAAAGCCCTCCGGGATCAGGAGGAAACCATTTTAAAAGCCAACGATGAGGATATGAAAAACGGCGAAGAAAAGGGCCTCACACCGGCTCTTCTCGACCGGCTGAAGCTGAACCACAACCGTATTGAGGGTATGGCCGAGGGCCTGGAAGCCCTGGCCGCATTGAACGATCCCATCGGCGAAACCATCACTCAGTGGAAACGCCCCAACGGGCTGGAGATCGCAAGAAAACGCGTGCCCCTCGGCGTGATCGCCATTATTTATGAAGCCCGGCCCAACGTCACCGCCGACGCCGCCGGTCTGACCCTGAAAACCGGCAACGCCGTGATTTTAAAAGGCGGCAGCGAGGCCTATCATTCCAATCTCTGCATCACGCAGGTTCTGCGGAACGCCTTAAAGGAAAAGGAACTCAACGAGGACCTTTTGCAGTTTGTGGAATCCACCGACCGTGAGGCCGTTTCCGTACTGTTGAAAATGAGAAAATATGTCGATGTGGTCATTCCCAGAGGCGGCGGCGGGCTGATCCGCTTCGTGGTGGAAAACGCCACCATCCCCTCGATTGAGACCGGCACCGGCAACTGCCATATCTATATGGACCGGTACGGCGACATCGATATGGGCGTTAACATCGTATTCAACGCCAAAACCCAGCGGCCCGCCGTGTGCAACGCCGCCGAGACATTACTGGTCCACAAGGACATCGCCGCGGAATTTCTGCCGGCTCTGGCGGAAAAGCTCAAGGAAAAGAATGTGGAGATCCGGGGCTGTCAAAGAACCTGCGCGTTGTTGCGAGACGCCGTTCCCGCAGTGGAAGAAGACTGGGAAACGGAATTTCTCGATTACATTTTAGCCGTGAAGATCGTAGACAGCATCGATGAGGCCATGGCCCACATTGCCCGCTACTCTTCGGGACACAGTGAAGCCATCATCACCGAAAGCTACAGCCGCAGCCGCAGATTCACCGAAACGGTGGACGCCGCCGCCGTCTATGTCAACGCTTCCACCCGGTTTACCGACGGCAACGAATTCGGTTTCGGCGCGGAAATCGGCATCAGCACCCAAAAACTCCACGCCCGGGGGCCCATGGGCCTCAACGCTTTGACAACGGAAAAATTCGTCATCCACGGCAATGGGCAGATTCGGAAGTAACATGAAAAAAATCGGAATTATGGGCGGCACCTTCGACCCGATCCATTACGGGCACATCATCACCGCCTCCAAAGTAAAAAAGAGCTTCGGCCTGGATGAAGTGGTTTTCGTTCCCTCGGGGAATCCGCCCCATAAAAAAGAACGGAGCATCACCCCGGCGGAACACCGTCTGAATATGGTGAACCGGGCGGTGAAAGGCATCAAAGGTTTTTCCGTTTCCACCATGGAGATGGACCGGCCGGGTTATTCCTACGCTTTAGACACCGTCAACGGCTTTTACCGTCTTTACGGTGAAGATACCGACCTCTATTTCATCACCGGCGCCGACGCCATCGCGGAGATCGCCACCTGGCATCGGGCCGATGAACTGATGAAAAAATGCCGTTTTATCGCTTCGGCCCGGCCCGGCTATCACTTTGACGAAGAACACGCCATCGCCGAAAAATACAAAGACCGCATCGTTCTCTTTCCCGAAACCAATATCGCCGTTTCCTCCTCAGACATCCGCAGACGCGTCGCCCAGGGGAAATCCGTCACGAGTATGCTGCCGGAGGAAGTGGAACAATACATCCGGGAACATCATCTCTATACCGAGGAACATCATGATTGAACTGAAACCTTTAAAAGAAAAACGCATGAATCATTGTATCTCCGTGGCGAAGCTCTGCTACGATCTGGCGTTAGCCCATCACTGCGACGCGATAAAAGCCTATCTCTGCGGCATTTTCCACGACATTGCCCGGGAAATTCCCAAAGAGGATATGCTGAAACTGGCCAAAGAACGGAAGCTGGAAATCAACAAAGAGGAACAAGCGGAGCCCCTCCTGCTCCACGGCGCTCTGGCCGCGGCGGTGATGGAGGAAAATTACGGCATCCACGATGAGGAAATGCTCAACGCCGTGCGCCGGCATACCGTGGGCTGTGAAGAGATGACCCTCCTCGACAAAATTCTCTTTCTCGCCGATAAAACCGAGCCGCTCCGAACTTACGACGGTGTTACGGAACTTAGAGAAAAGGCCTTTACCGATCTGGACGCCGCCTTATACGAAGCCGTCGTCAACGAAATGAACTACTGCGGTGAACAGGGATACCCCGTTCACCCCCAGACCATATTATTAAAAACACGCCTTGAAAAGGAAGGAGTTACCATTTTATGAATTCCATGGAAAAAGCACAGATTGCCATCGACGTCATCGTCGATAAAAAAGGTTTTGACATTCAGCTTTTGAATGTGGCCGAAATCACATCCATTGCCGAAAAGTTCATTATCTGCCAGGCGAAGAACCGCTCCCAGTCTCAGGCCATTGCCGATGAGATCATGGACAAGCTCAAAGCCGAAGATGAACATCCCCTGCGCGTTGAAGGCTATCAGGGCGGCGGCTGGATCCTGCTGGACTATAATGATCTGATTATCCACATTTTCCTCCCCGACGAACAGGAATATTACAAACTGCCCCGTCTCTGGAAAGACGCCGAATTCACCCGTTTTGACGAAGAAGGCCGCGTGATCGAAGAAGCCGAAGGAACCGACGAAGAATGAAAGTATACGACAACCTCGCCCCTTATTACGACCGGTTTATGGATCACATCAATTACGAGGGCGAAGCCGAAAGCATCTACCGTTTTCTTTTTGAAACCGATAAACGGAACGGCCGCGTACTGGACATCGGCGCCGGCAGCGGCGGACATCTCCTGCCGCTCTTAGGGATGGGCGTTAAAACCGACGGTCTGGACTATTCCGAAGGGATGATTGAGATTCTTCGGAACAAAGTCCGGGAAAGACACCTCAGCGCCCGGCTCTACACCGCCGATATGCGGGATTTTGAAACGGAGCAGACCTATGACGTGATCTATTGCTTCGGTGAAACACTGCACCATCTGGAAAACATTGAGGACGCCGCCGCTTTTCTGCGGTGCGCCCGCCGCGCTCTGAAAGACGGCGGTTACCTCCTTTTCACCTGGCAGGAAAGCGATTATTTTTACGATCTCTACGACTGCGGCGATTTCTACGACCGTCACGGTGACGATTATCTCCTTTGGAACACCGAGCTGAACGAAGAGGAAGTGGCGGCATATCTCCGCTACACCGCCTTTGTCCGTGACGGCGAAAAAGACATTTACCATCGCATTGAGGAAACCCACCGTCTCGCCATCTTCACCGAAGAAGAAATCCGGGACATCGTGAAAGAAACGGGCTTCGCCTTCCGTGACGATCTGGAGGACATCTGTTTTTCCGACCATCGGGAGGAACAGCCTTATAAGCATATCACCGTTTTGGAAAAAATTTAAAATTCAGCAAAAAAAAGCTTGACAATTCGGCACGCGTCCCGTATAATAAAGGGGTCGCTTGGGGGCGTAGCTCACTTGGGAGAGCGCTTGAATGGCATTCAAGAGGTAAGGGGTTCGATCCCCCTCGTCTCCACCAGATAAAAACCGCTGTTGAGCATGGTATATGCTTTGAACAGCGGTTTTTCTTTTTTTGATGATTTATAAAAATGGTTCAAAATACACAAAAATGGGTGTTTTTACGGTAAAATGCACATGAAATGCACACGAAAATGCACACGG
>JBJDXI010000066.1:0-12789 GCA_051866595.1 Clostridia bacterium | reverse complement strand
TTGATCAGGTTATTGAAGCGGATTTCGCCTTCGTTTTCCGCGGTGGAAACGGCAATGCCTTCTTCTTCGGCCATGCCGCCGACGTTGACATAGTTGACACGACCGGTCATCACCGGTTCAAAAACGCCTTTAAGAACGGCGAGGTTCACGGTTTTTTCATCAAACTTTGTGGCTTCGCCGCAGTAGGTGATCTTCATGGAGTCGATGGGATCTTTGAAGATGCCGTAGTAGAGATTGCCGAGGCATTCCCCTAATTTCAGATAATCGAAGAGACCTTCCATTTCGGTGGTACCCAGCGTCGGCAGGTTCACAGCGTTTGGAACCATTTTGCCGTCGAGGACATCGATGACTTCCTGAGCCACGGAAATACCGACGTTTCTCTGGGCTTCAAAGGTGGAAGCGCCGAGGTGGGGCGTAAAGATGACGTTGGGGTTTTTCAGCAGCGGCGTGGTAAGATTCGGTTCGTCTTTCAGCACGTCGATGGCGGCAGTGGCGACTTTTCCCGATTCCAGCGCTTCATAAAGGGCTTCTTCATCATAGAGGCCGCCCCGGGCGCAGTTCACAACACGGAGACCGTCCTTGGCGATGGCAAACTGTTCTTTACCGACCATGCCCATGGTTTCCCAGGTTTTGGGGGTATGAATGGAGAGGAAATCGCATTCGCGCATAAGATCTTCCAGGGTATCTCTTTTTTCCGCACCGAAACGTTCAAAGCGTTCATCGGCGATATAGGGATCGTATGCGATAACTTTCATACCGAAAGCTTTCATGCGGACGCAAACTTTGGAACCGATACGGCCGAGACCGATGATCCCCAGGGTTTTTCCGTAAAGTTCCGAACCTTTGAGACCATCGCGGCCCCACTCGCCGGCATGAATTTTGGCGTTCCCTTGAACGATTTTACGGTTGGAAGCAAGGAGCAGAGAAATGGTATGTTCCGCCGTGGTCACCGTATTGGCATCGGGAGTGTTGGCAACGATAATCCCTCTTTTAGAGGCGCCTTCCATTTCAATGTTATCCACACCATTCCCCGCGCGGCCAACGACTCTGAGGTTCGTGGCGTGAGAGTACAATTCTTCATTCACTTTCGTCGCGCTGCGGACAATCAGCGCGTCATAGCCGCCGATGACATCAAGTAATTCTTCTCTGGAAATTTTCGGGCAGTAGTCCACTTCCAGTCCGGCTTCTCTTAAAGCCGCAACGCCTTCATCGGCAATTTTTTCGGCAACAATTACTTTTCCCTGTGCCATATTTTAATTCCTCCTATATAGAAATAATCAGCGAATATAGTAAATTTTATTATACACTAAAAACCGCGTAAAAGCAATATTCAAAGTCCGCTCACCGGGCTCTTTTTTACTTTTTTACCCTTATGTTGACAGATTTCCTCCAACCTCTTATAATGAAAGTCTATTCCGAATTTAAAACTTCTCATACCCTAAAATATTCCGGGCCTTTTTCCTTCTCAAATCAGTCTGCGGAATATCTCATCGGAGGTACTTTCATTATGAATCTGTTTACACCGGCCGAAGTCGCGGAAAACATCCGCAATATCGGAGAAACCAAAGGGAAACTCCCTCTCATAAAACTCATTTTACTGGGTATCGCCGCCGGCGCTTTCATTTCTTTCGGCGCCTTTGCCGCCATTTCCATCTCCGCGGGATGGCCCGATCCCTGGGCGTCCTCGGGGCTGAACAAAGCCGCCATGGCCACGGTTTTCACCGTGGGCCTGATTCTGGTGGTGCTGACCGGCGCGGAACTTTTCACCGGCAACAATATGTTTCTGGCGGTTTCCGTTCTGGAAAAGAAAAGCACCGTAACAGAGCTTCTGCGCAACTGGAGCGTTGTCTTTCTTGCCAACTTCGCCGGCGCGATGATCATCATCGGCCTGATTGTCGGCGGTCATTTTCTATCCGACGGCAGCACCGTTACCGCTATGGGTGAAAAAGCGCTGGCCATTGGCGAGGCCAAAACCGCTCTTTCCTTTTCCGCGGCGTTTTGCCGGGCCATTGCCTGCAACTGGCTGGTATGTCTTGCCGTCTGGCTGGCTTCCGCTGCCAAAGACGTGGTTGGCAAAATTTTCGGTTGCTTCTTCCCGATCATGGCTTTCGTTTTAAGCGGTTTTGAACACAGCGTCGCCAATATGTTCTTTATTCCGGCGGCGATGACCGTTCCCGGCAATACCATCACATTGGCGGACTTTCTCCTCGGCAACCTGGTCCCGGTCACCCTGGGAAATATCATTGGCGGCGGCATTTTTGTCGGGATGCTCTTCTGGGGCGCGTACCTCCGGCCGAAAAAATAAAACAATCTCTTTTTGCATAACAGACTTCCGGCGGAGATTCCGACGGAAGTTTTCTTTTGATTCTTTCTTCGGAAATAAAAAAACCTTCCGGCGACAACATCTTTTCAAATAAAGCAAATAAAATCAAGCCGCGGGTCTCAAAATACGCTATCATAGATACCGAAGAGATGAAACGAGGTGAAAACGATGTATGAATGGCAGAAACAAATCCAGATCATCGTCGATGAAATCGACGCATGCATCAAAAACCATGAAGATGAAACATTGACACTGGGCGCTCTCGGCGGAAAACTGGGATATTCCGAATTTCACATTACCCGAAAATTCAAGGAAATCACGGGGCTTTCCTTCCGGGATTACCTGCGCCGGCGAAAGCTGGCTTTCGCATTGAAAGAAGTCCGGGACAGTTCAAAAAGCCTTCTGGAAATCGCCGTTGATTACGGGTTTTCCTCCCATGAGGTCTTTACCCGATCTTTCAAGGAAATTTACGGAATCACCCCCACCGCTTACCGGAAAGACCCGAAACCCGTCATCCTCCGGACAAAAATCCATCCTTTTGACCGATATTTCTTCGGGATGGAGGAAATCGGCATGGTGAAGTCCGATGATCACGTCAAAATCTATTTTATCACCATTCCCGCCCACAAGTTTCTCCATATTTCAAACAAAGAATCCAACGGCTACTGGGATTTCTGGCAGAAACAGAATCAGATCCCGGGACAGGATTACGAAACGGTCTGCGGTCTTCTCGACAGTGTCAAAGGCAAGCTCGACGACGGCGGAGGCAATGAAACCAACTGCGGAAGCGGGCAGATCATGGCCTACATCAACGACCCCACCGGCCGCCTCTGCGATTGGGGAATTTCCCGAATCGAATGTTGGGGCGTGCGCCTTCCCCCGGATTATGCAGGAGAAGTACCGCCGCAGATGCGGCTGACGGAAATTTCCGAAGGCGAATACATCGTTTTTGAACACGGCCCCTTCGATTATGAGCAGGAAAACCGCAGTATAGAACAGAGGATCGAAAAAGCCATGGCGGATTTTGATTACCGGGAAACCGAATACAGCCTTGACACCGCTCCGGGCCGGATCATGTATTTTTACTTTGACCCGGAACGATATTTCAAATATATCCGGCCGGTGAGGAAAACAAACAAAAAATCCGGGCAGTAAAATCCCTATCAGGAACGTACAAAAGCGTATACCTTTTCAAAAGGTATACGCTTTTAAATATGCTTACGTACCGGATAAATCCCTTTGGAATTCATCAAAAACGTTTGGAATAGCTTTCCAGATAGAACTGGCGCATTTTTTCACATTCCTCTGTGGCAACGCTGTTCAGCGGATGGCCGGGGAAAAGCTGACCGATGAGGTACGCCCGGGCGTTCTTTTCCGTCACCATAGACAGCGCTTCGGCGTCATAGAGATTTTTCCCGCAGCATAACGCACCGTTTCCTTCCAGTAAAACGCCGTGATTAGAGCCAAGGCCTTCTAAAACGGCGTCCTCCTTTACGGTGGCACACCGCATTTCCACGCCGTTGATCTGGGCGAAATCATCCAGATACGTCGCCAAAGACTGTTTCAGCGCCGAATAGGCCAAAGCCGAAGGCGCCACGCTGTGCAATATTCCGCCAATATCCGGCCGGGCCTCATAGATTTGGCGGTGAATCCGCTGTTCCTCGGTGAGTCCCACATCATCCAGGACCACCGATTCGCCGTCAGGAAGAATATAGACAATCTCATCGCCCCGGCGCTCACTGCGGCAGAAAGGACGGACGGTTTTCGGAATTTCCGCGCCCTTCCGTTCCAGTACCGTTTCATAAATGGAATCCTCCATGGTCATGGAACGGCCGACATAATTTTCAAAGGCGTGACGGATATAGTACGCCGCCAGCATTTCCAATCCCGCGGCGGCTCGGAGAGCTTCCTCACCGGTCTGCCCCATACACACGGCACCATGATGCGCCATCAGCACAATCCGGGCGTTTTCTCTGTCCATGGCCGCGGCAACGGCGTCCCGAAGTTCATCGGTGCCGGGAAAACCGTAGTCGGCACAGGGAATCGTTCCGCCCAAAAAAGATCCGGCGACATTGGCGTCCATATCCATTTCCAGCGCGCTGAGAACCGAAGCTTCCGGCTGATGGGTATGGATAATAAAATTCACATCCTCAAAGCGTCGGTATCCCACAAGATGAACGCCTTTTTCCGAAGAGGGACGCACATCTCCCCAGGACCGACCGTCGGAGATATTGGTGATGACGATCTCTTCCGGCGTCAGTCCCGTATAATCACGGCCGCTGGGCGTAATCACAAAATGGTTTTTATCCACCCTGCAGCTCACATTTCCCCATGTCCGGGCAATCAAGCCGGTTTGCAGCAGCTTGATACCCATATCAATCACTTGGTTTCTCGCTTCTGAAAGATTCATGATTTATCCTTTCAAACAATAAGCGGCCATGGCCTGTCCCGCCTGACGGCCGGAACAGAGCGCCGCCTGAATATTAAAACCGCCGGTATAACCGTCAATATCCATCACTTCACCGGCAAAAAACAACCCCTGCTTTTTCTTGGACATCATGGTTTTGGGGTCCAGTTCCTTCACCCGGACGCCGCCGGCGGTCACAATGGCTTCTTCGATTTTGTGACAACCCGTCACGGTAAAAGGAAACTCCTTTAAAAGACGGAGAATCTTTTTCCGATCCACTTTCGTCATCTGATGTCCTTTGCGGTAAGGATCCACGCCGCAGAGTTCCAGAAAAACGGGGATCAGCTTCCGTGGCAAAAGTCCCTCAGCAATATGGCGAAAATCCTTTTTGGAGGAGGTTTCAAAATCCCGCAAAAGCCGTTCATCCAGCTGTTTTTCCGAAAGCGCCGGTTTCAGGTCGATTTTCAGCGGAAGCGGATCTTTTTCCGATGAAAAATGAAGAGACGCAACACGGCTGGCCGATAAGATCACCGGTCCGGAAAGTCCGTCGGAAGTAAAAACCATTTCACCGAACCGGGATTCCAACGCTTTGTTCCCCCGATACAGCGTAACCTTTACGTTTCGGAGACTCAGCCCCTCCAAACGCTTCACATAGTCCTCCGCCACCGTCAACGGTACCAGCGAAGGAAAAACCGGCACGAGAGTATGACCGCTTTTTTCCGCAAAAACATAACCGTCACCGGTGGAACCGGTCAGCGGATAGGAAAGACCGCCGGTGGCAATTAAAACCGCGTCGGCGGGAAAAAGCCGCCGGTCCGTAGTTTTCACGCCGGTCACACGGTTTTCCTCGTACAGAATTTCTTTAGCCTCCCCGAGAAATTCCACTTTCACACCGGCCCTGCGAAGCTGCCGTTCCATGCAGGAAACAATATCGGCGGAACGGTCGGAAACAGGAAACACCCGGTCTCCCCGCTCCACTTTCAGAGGAACACCCTTTTCCTCAAACCAGGCCTGAACATCGGCAGAGGAAAAATTTTTATAGGCGCTGTATAAGAATTTGCCGTTCCCCGGCATATTCTCAAGAAAGGTATTCATATCGCAGTCATTCGTCACATTACAGCGGCCCTTTCCCGCGATCAGCATTTTCCTGCCCAGTTTTTTATTTTTTTCCAGCAGCGTCACCGGAACGCCGCTTTTCGCGATGATATAAGAGGCCATCATCCCGGCGGGACCGCCGCCGATAACGATGGCTCGTTTTTCTTTCTTTAACATGAGACCTCACGGACAACTTTATTTTCGAGACAGCCGATTCCCTCAATGGTAATGGACACCACATCGCCGGGGGTCAATTCTCCGACACCGCTGGGGGTCCCCATCAGGATCAGATCTCCGGGATTCAGCGTCATAACATTGCTCAGATAGCTCACAACCTCCGGAATGGAAAAAATCATATCCGCCGTATTGGCCTGCTGACGGATCTGATGATTGACTTTTAACGTAATATCCAGATGGGTCGGATCCAGATTCGTTTCCACCCAGGGGCCTACCGGCAAAAACGTATCAAAAGATTTGGAGATGGTCCACTGCCCTTTCATCGGCTGTAAATTCCGGGCCGTTACATCGTTGGCGATAGTGTAGCCGAGAATATAATAGGACGCGTCCTCAGCCTCAATATACCGGGCCCGGCGGCCGATGACCACGGCGAGCTCCGCCTCGTAATCCATCTGAGTCACCAACACATGGGGATAGACAATATGTTCCCCGGTGCCGATCACGGCGGAGGAGGGTTTCATAAAAAACGTTGGCGCCGAGGGCAGTTCCAGATTGAGTTCCTCGGCATGATTCTTGTAATTCAATCCAAGGCAGATGGCTTTGGTAGGATTCACGGGACAGAGCAGACGCACATCCTCCAGAAGGAAACCGCGACCTTCCCGGATGGGTTTATCAAAGAGATTCCCGGCCAGAGGATAGATCTTTCCCCGGTCGATCATACCGTATTTGGAAACATTATTATGCACAAAACGCGCTAATTTCATTGTTACGCCTTCTTTTTATAATATGGATAGGGATCCCGTTTATGCCGGGGCGGTGAAGATACGGCCCGGTTCCGGGGTTTTGCCGGTTTTTCCTTCACTTCCCCTAAAAGACGGCGGACTTCTTCTTTTTTCAAAAACCGCCATTCCCCTTCTTTCAAACCTTTGAGGCTTAAAAAATCGATGTTAGTCCGCGTCAGAGATTCCACCGGGCAGCCGATGGCCCGGAACATCCTGCGAACCTGACGTTTTTTCCCTTCGTGAATCACCACTTCCCAAACGGTGATTTTCCCTTTCTTCGCCAGAAACCGGATTTTGGCCGGAGCCAGCTTTTCATCGTCCAGTTCCAGACCGTTGCGGAGCAACGCCAGCTTTTCATCGGAAGGCGTGCCGAACACCGAAACACGGTACACTTTATTGATCTCCCGGGAAGGATGAATCATCTTATTGGTAAAACTGCCGTCATTGGTCAGCAGCAAAAGGCCGGTGGTATCCATATCGAGACGTCCCACCGGATACATACGAACATTCCAGTCCGGAAGCAGATCCAGCACCGTGGGACGGCCGTGGGTATCCGTTACCGTACAGACATAACCCTTGGGTTTGTGCATCAGAACATAGATTTTGCGTTCTTTGCGCTCAATGGGCCTGCCGTCAACGGCAATACGGTCTTTGCCGAAATCCGCTTTGGTACCGAGCTCCGTAACGACTTTTCCGTTAACGGTCACATGACCGCCGCGGATCAATTCTTCCGCTTTCCGCCGCGAGGCAACACCGGCCGCGGCCAATAATTTCTGTAATCTTTCTTCCATAGTTTCCTCCACTTTTATTATAGAAGGAAACGCTGAAATATACAAGCCATTTTTCTTTTAAAAAAACAGTTTCGTCAGATAAAAGGCCACAAAAAAGGCGGTAAAATCACCGATCAGCCCCACCCACAGCGCGTAGCGGAAACGTTTGATGGCCACCGCTCCGAAGTAAACGGTCAAAACATAAAAGGTCGTCTCGGTACTCCCCTGCATAATGGAGGCCAGACGGCCGATAAAGGAATCCGGGCCGTAGGTCGTCAGCAACCCCGAAGTCAGACCAAAAGAACCGCTGCCGGAAAGGGGCCGCATCAGAGCCAGAGGCATCACTTCCACCGGAATCCCCAGAGCGTCAAAGACCGGCGCGCAGATTTTCTGGAGCAGCGCCATGCCGCCACCGTGAATAAAAATGGAAACCGCCGCCAGCATGGCGATGAGAAACGGCAACAAATTCCAGGTAAGCAAAAGCCCTTCTTTGGCGCCTTCGATAAATTCATCGTAAACCGAAACACCTTTGAAATAGGCGTAAAGCGGTACGGACAGCAAAATCAGGGGAACAATCCAATCGGAAAGCGCGGAGAGAAAACCGATCATCGTTTTTCACTCAGCTTCGCGAAGAGAAAAGAAGCGAACAACGCGGCGCATAATCCGGCCAGAGAGGCCAGAAACGAAGGAACAATCACTTCCGCGGCGTTGAGACTCCCGGTTTCCGCCCGCAAGCCTAAAATCATGCCGGGGAGAAGGCTCACCGCCGAAGTATTCAACGCCAAAAAAGTGATCATTTCCTTGGTTGCCGTTCCTTTTTTGGGGTTCGTTTCCTCCATCGCTTTCATGGCCTGAATCCCGAAAGGGGTCGCCGCATTTCCCAACCCCAGGAAATTGGCGGAAATATTCATTACCATCGGCGCCCAGGCTTTATGTTCCCGGGGCAGACCCCGGAACAACGGACGGATCAAAGGATATACCCATTTGGAAAGGCGGTCCAGCAAACCTGATTTTTCACCGAGTCGCATCAGGCCACACCAGATGGACAGAAACGCAGCCAGACCGATGGCCACTTCAATGGCATTGGTAGCGCCCTCCAATACCGAGGGAAAAACAAATGCCGTCTGATGGGACACGACGGCGGCAAGAATCCCGCCGCACAGCAGAAACAGCCAAATGGGATTGATCATAAGAAAACACCTCACTCCATTCTACGGCAAAATAACCAAAATATGTCCGCACCAATCCGCTGAGACAAACATAGATTATGGTATAACAAAAAGACAAGGAGGTGCTCTTATGTTCCCGTTCTTCTTCTGGCCGTTCTGGGGCCGTTTTTGCGGCTGCGGCTGTTGCTGTAACAGATGTTGCTGCCACAACCAATGCTGCTGCCATAGATGCTGCAATAACTGAAAAAGGAACCAACAACAAGGTTTCCGCATAGAATAAAGTACCGGGGAAACCCGGTTGAGGATAAAATTTCCGCAAAAAGCTGCCCAGGCTTTTGCGACGATATAACGGCGTTTCTCTTAAATAAAAATCCACACAGCGGAAATACAGAAAAAAACTCCGGAGTTTTACACCCCGGAGTTTTTCTATTTGAATTTATCATTTTTATAATTGAACAACGGCACCCACCGCCACGCCGTAAATTTCCACATCGGTTTTCTTGACGGAAATTTCGGGATACAAATACCGGTCGTCACCGTAATAAATATATTTCCTGCCGCTCTTCCGCAGCCGCCGAAGCATGGTTTCTCCACTGTTCAGCCGAAAAAGCACCGCGTTGCCGTCCTCCGGTTTCTTTGCCAGATCCACAAAAACCCGGTCTCCGGCATGAAGCTGAGATGAAAGAGCGTTGTCATCCGCGACAAAAACAATGTAATCTCCGTCACCCAAAGCACCCCGGTAAAAGTCTTCCCATTCCAGATCGGGATCTTCTTTCAGCTGTTCTTTCGGATAGCGAAGCTCCCGTACAATGGGAATACTCAACATTCCTTTGGCAGACGCCGTTCCCGCGGCTTTTCCGTCTTTCAATTCCAAAGGAAGTCCCGCGGCGCGCATCAATTCTTCAAAAGAAACCGTTTCCGAAGCCTCCGCGATTTTCTGGAGCGTCTCCACGCTTGCTTTCTGACCGTTATTCTTGATTCTCGATAAATTACCGGCGCTCAACCCGGCTCTTTGGGCAAAATGAGTCAAAGGTTCCTTGCCGATCGCGTCTTTGATAGTCTGTTTATACACCTCTTTTTGATAGGAATCCATTCACACTCTGCCTTTCTGTTGCGCGAAAGCAATCTGTTTCTTATTTATTATATCCCAAAATTCTACATTTTTCAACAAAATCCGAAAAGATAAGACATTTCAAACAAAAAATGATATAATATAATAATATTATAAGAATGATGATTGAAAGGACTGATTTTATGAATCAAACAATTCGCGATATGATTACACGCCGCAGCATCCGCCAATTTACAACGGAACAGATTCGGGAAGAAGATCTTGCGGAAATCCTCACGGCGGCAAAATTCGCGCCGACGGCGTTAAATACCCAGTCGCTCCACTTCACAGTGGTACAAAATCCGGAAATCATCGCGGAAATTTCCACCGTCAACAGAGACCTGATTTTAGCCCAGCCGGATTCTCCCCTTCGGGAGCGGGCTCAAAGCGGCGAATTCTGCAATTTTTACCATGCGCCTACCGTCATTCTGATCAGCAGTGATGATCTGACTTTCGGCGTTGCCGACGCCGCCAACGCGGCGGAAAATATCTGTATCGCCGCCCACAGTCTGCGTTTGGGTTCCTGCTATATCGCCTCGTTTTTACCGGCTTTTTCCTCGCCGGAGGCACCCCGCCTGCACCGTCTGCTGAAAATTCCCGAAGGGAAAATCCCCCGTTTCGCCGTAGCGCTGGGATATATCAAAGGTGAGATGCCGGAAGCTCCGCCCCGAAAAGAAAACAATGTAACCGTCATTGAATAAGAACCGAGACAAGCTGTTTCGTATAGAATAAGCCAAAAGGACTTTGCGGAGATCGCTTATGAAAAATGAATCCGATATTTTACGACGCACCGAACGTTACCGTAAAGAACTTCTGGCTTCCATTTCGGAAAAAGAACGCCTCGGACGAAACAGCAGCGGAGAACTGGATTTAAAAATTCTATCCCTCGTTCATAAACTGGAGATCCTTTTCTGGATCCTTGAAATTGAACTGCCGAAAAATAAAATGAATATCAGCCATTGAAAAAAGATAAAAACATCTACCGAAAGCATTGAATCGACACCATAAATTCTGACGGCCCCTTCTCCTTCATGAGAAGAGGGCCGTCTTTCGTACCTATTATCCTTTGGGTTTCAGAAGTACCGCCGTAAGAAAACCGAAAACTATCACGGCACAGAGTCCCGCGGCGCCGGCGGTAAATCCGCCGGTGAGAATTCCCATAAAACCATCGGTTTCAATCTCCGTCATAACACCTTCCACCAGACTGTTACCGAAACCGGAGAGAGGAACCGCGGCGCCCATTCCCGCCAGCTGAATCAATCGAGGATAGATTCCGAAAAAGCCGAGGATCTCACCGACGATCACTACGGTGACCAACACATGAGCGGAGCTGATCGAAAAAGGCGTCATATCCATAATAAATTGGGCCAAAGCGCATATGGCACCCCCGATGAGAAAGGCCCATAAAAAATCCATCAGCATTTTTATTCCTCCTTTACCAGTTCAATACTATGGGCGATACCGGGAATGGAATTACCCTGTTCCACACTGACGGAACTGAGCAGTGCTCCCGTTCCTACCAGAAGCACCCGGCGGTATTTGCCGTTTCTTACCGCGTTCAAAAGGTATGAGCTCCAGATGGCGGCGGAACATCCCGCTCCGCTGCCGCCGCAGAAAACGTCCTGATTCTTTTTATACATCCAGATTCCGCTGTCCTGAAAACGCTCATCCACGGAATCAAATTCTTTCCGAAGCAGTTCACATAGGATACGGTGACCGTGAATTCCCAGATCACCGGTGCAGATCAGGTCAAAATCCGCCGGTGTTTTGCCGCTGTTTTTCAAATGTTTCATAATCGTATCAAAAGCCGCCGGCGCCATAGCCGCTCCCATATCGTTGGGATCTTTTACGCCGTAATCCACAATGGTTCCCACCGTACCGCTGACGATCCTCACCGCCGACGGCTTCGATGATAAATACATCGCTCCCGCCGCCGTCACCGTCCACTGACTGCAGGAGGGACGTTGAACACCCAATTCCGTCGGATAGCGATACTGCCGTTCCGACGTGGCGTTATGACTTGAAGCCACCACGGCGGCATTGCTCAGATAACCTCCGCCAATGAGAGACGCGCCTAACAGCATCCCCTCCGCCATGGTGGCACAAGCATTATATAAACCAAGAAAGGGAATTTCCCTTTCTTTGGCGGCGAAATTAGTAATGGTGAGCTGATTGATCAGGTCACCGCCGAGGAGCAATTCAACGCGGTTCTCCGTCAGACCGGCTTTCTGAATCAAAAGATCCAGGACTTCTCTCTGCATGGCAATTTCCGTGTTTTCCCAGGTTTCCTCGGAAGAAGAAAGCTTTTCGGAAACACGGTCAAAACATTCACCCAAAGGTCCCAGCCCCTCTTTGGGACCGACCACTGCACTGCCCTCATTCAGATAAACATCGCGCTGAAAGAAAAATGTATTTTTATCCGCACCCTTCATGGCAATCCTCCCGTAAACAACAGCCAAAGATATTTCAAAAGACCAAGCAAAACCGAAAAGGCAATGCCGTAAACGATGACAGGCCCGGCCAGCGTAAAGAGTTTCGCGGCAAGACCGCTGATAAAACCTTCGGTTTTCCACTCAAGAGCCGGGGCCACCACCGAATTGGCGAAGCCGCTGATGGGGACGATGGAACCGGCGCCGGCGATTTTACCGACTTTATCATAGACACCAAGACCGGTAAGGAGTGAACCGAGAAAGATCAGAATCACCAACGTCATTGTCACACAGTGCTTGTCTTTCATATCCGTCAGACAGAGCAGCTCATAGAAGATCTGGCCGATGAGACAGATCAGGCCGCCGACGAGAAAGGCACAAACCATATGCTTCAATAACGGTGTCGGCGGTTTGGTTTCTTCCACCAATACGGAATATTCTTTTTTCTTTGCCTCATCCATCGAGGCTTTCATCGTTTTTTCAAGTTGATCAGACATAGGATCCCTCCGTGAATAGCATTTCCGAA
>JBJDXI010000065.1:0-2530 GCA_051866595.1 Clostridia bacterium | reverse complement strand
GATTATCGGCTTCACTGCCGCCGGAGGTGAAAGTCACCTCCCGGGGCGAGCAGTTAAGACAGGCGGCGATCCGTTCTCTGGCGTCGGCCAGCGCTTCGGCGGCTCGCTGTCCCACAGAATGTAAACTGGAGGGATTGCCGTAGATTTCGGTCATGTAGGGGGTCATGGCCTTGACGGCGGTATCACTCATTCGGGTGGTAGCGCCGTTGTCAACATAAATATACATGGTAAAAAGACTCCTTTTGTTCTGTCAGTCTGCGAAGAGCGGTGTGGAGAGGTAACGGTCGCCGGTGTCCGGCAGCAGAACCACGATGGTTTTGCCTTCGTTTTCCGGCCGTTTGGCCAGCTCGATGGCGGCCCAGGTGGCGGCGCCGGAGGAAATGCCCACCAGCACCCCTTCTTTCCGACCGATGAGCTTGCCGGTGGCGAAGGCGTTTTCATCGGCCACGGGAATAATCTCATCGTAAACGGAGGTGTTCAGCGTATCGGGAATGAAGCCCGCGCCGATGCCCTGAATCTTGTGGGCGCCGGGTACGCCGGTGGAAAGCACCGCCGAGGTGGCCGGTTCCACGGCGACGATTTTGATGTTTTCATTTTGGGATTTCAGATATTCCCCCACACCGGTAACGGTGCCGCCGGTGCCGACGCCGGCGACGAAAATATCGACTTCGCCTTCGGTATCTTCATAGATTTCCGGGCCGGTGGTTTCTCTGTGGATTTTGGGATTGGCGGGATTCACGAACTGGCCGGGGATAAAGCTGTTGGGAATCTCTTTGGACAGCTCCTCGGCTTTGGCGATGGCGCCTTTCATGCCTTTGGCGCCTTCGGTGAGTACCAGCTCCGCGCCGTAGGCCTTCATCAGCTGGCGACGTTCCACGGACATGGTTTCGGGCATCACGATGATGATGCGGTAGCCTTTGGCCGCCGCTACCGAGGCCAGACCGATGCCGGTATTCCCCGAGGTGGGCTCAATAATCACCGAGCCGGGTTTCAGCTTGCCGGAAGCTTCGGCGTCGTCGATCATGGCTTTGGCAATGCGGTCCTTGACGGAGCCGGCGGGGTTGAAATATTCCAGTTTCGCTAAGAGCTTCGCTTTGAGCTGATATTCTTCTTCAATGTGGGTGAGTTCCAGAAGCGGGGTTTTGCCGATGAGCTGGGAAGCGGATGTATATACTTTCGTCATTTTGATATTCCTCCTGAATAAACGTATTTTTTATTTTCGCGGCGCTTTTGTTCGCTGGACGCGCCGTCCGGTGGTTTATTTCTTCTTGAATTTTTCAGGAGCGGCGACATCGCTGGAGAGAAAAAGGATGCGGATGACTCATTTGTATTACCTACCTATCAAGTATGTTACTAGGATTATACATCCACTTGCCTACTATGTCAATAGGTATTTGAAAATATTTTGATTTTATTTTATAAGTATGGCTCCGAGAACGGTGGAATATGCGTGAAAGCCTGCTTCCGCCCCGGAGAAATACCGTTTTCCCGGCGTTTGAAGGGGTTTTCGGGCATGGTTTTCTTTCCCTCCGGCGGAAAGTCCGAAGAAACGTGATGGCCGTCGAAAAAACAGGAGCGTTTTCTTTAAGGTGATTCCACCCAAGAAAACGCTCCTGTTTTTATAAATCGTATGTTTCTTTTAAAAAGGCCAGCAGACCGGTACAGCCCTCGTTCACGTCTTTCCATGTGGCGTCAAAATTTCCGGTGTACCAGGGGTCGGCCACACTGCCGGGACGATCGGTGTAATCCAACAGAAGAGAAACTTTGTTCTGCGGATCGCCGCCGCAGAACCGCTCCATAAGCCGGAGGTTTGAAGCATCCATGGCGATGAGGTAATCGAAGGTTTCATAATCCTCCTTGGTCATCTGCCGGGCATGATGCCCCTCACAGCCGATACCGTGTTCCGCCAGCTTCTTTCGGGCCGGAGGATACACCGGATTCCCGATCTCCTCCCGGCTCACCGCCGCCGAAGCCACAAAAATTTCCTTCCCGAGGCCGGCTTTTTCCACCATATCCTTCATCACAAATTCGCTCATCGGGCTCCGGCAGATATTGCCATGGCAGATGAATAGTATCTTGATCATTATGAAAGCCTCCTCAAATGCCTCATTTTACGGATTTTTTTGCGGATCGGATGATGTTCAGCACCCTTTGATCATTCTCAAAAAAGTCAGCCGTAGTCCGGTTGGCCAACGGCTTCGATTTTTGAAAGGATTTACCGATTACCGCAAAAGGGGCGCAAATTCTCATTCGATCGTTATCTCCGACATATCGCAATGGAGTTCTCCCGCTTCCCAGGCCTCAATTGCCTGAATGGCGTTCATTTCCGCCCATGTTGATTTTTTACATTTTTTGCAGCGTACGACATAATCCGCAACAAAATCCAACAGTAACTCGCCGGACCCGCCGCAGTCGCATTTTCTCCGAATGAGTCGTTCCGTGCCGTAGACATGAAGGTAAGACCAATCGTTCATTCGCTGAAATGACGGCATATCATCTCCCAACTCATGCGGAACGACCTTAAGCTGGA
>JBJDXI010000064.1:0-2547 GCA_051866595.1 Clostridia bacterium | reverse complement strand
AAAGATCCTCCCCGGAGTCCATCAGACCTTTCAAACCGCTCCCTTCGGTATCGCCGGTAAAGAGAGCCGAAAAATCACCGTAGGTTAATTTAACGACCATGGACAATTCGTTATCTTCTCCCCGAGCCGTTTCTTCCGGCCAGAGCACTGTCAGAAGAACACCGTCACCGAGGTCGATGGTATCACCCCTTTTCACCCAAGTCACTTCGGCATCCTCTTCTTCGGCGATGGCAAGAAGATCTCCGTAGGTTTCCTCCGCCGCCGTGGCCAGGATGTATTCTTCCACAGGGAAATTTTCCGCCAGATAAGGAACGGCACCGCTGTGATCGTCATCGTTATGGGAGAGAATCACCCGTTCCAGATCATCCACGCCACGACTCAGCAAAAAGGGACGGATGGTATAGTAAGCCACATCGCCGCCTTTGGCGTCTCCGGCGTCGATCATCAGATCTTCCCCGGCCGGGGTGCGGATATAGACGGCGTCGCCCTCACCCACCGAAAGGAAGGTGATTTCCAGATTTTCCGAAGAACGGGAAACCGGGATCAGAAACAATGTAAAGAGGAGAACCGCAAGTCCTGCCGACAGTTTACGGCGGGAACGCAACCACGGCAAAGAGACGATCAGCGCCAGCAGAGCGTAGATCAGAAGCAGCCGGAAAAGGCCGAAATCACCTTTATACAAATAGGCGAAGGGCAGCTCCACAAAGAAAGAGATACCCGTTAAAATCAATTGTCCCAAAAGGCCGCAGGGAATCAGGAAAACCGCGCCGCAAAGCGGATGCAACAGCGACAGGAACAGCGCGGCGAAGCAGAGCAGTACCATAAAGCCGACGAGAAGACAGCAGACCGTGCTGACAAGAAACGATACCAGACTGACCACATGGAACATATAGGCCAGCACGGGGATCATCCCCATTTGCGCCGCCACCGTGACAAGGAAAGCGCCTTTCCCCGGAAAGCTCCAGGGAATACACCGCTCCAGCCAGGGCATAAGGAACAGAATGGAAAACATGGCGATAAAGGAGAGCTGAAACCCCGCCTGAAGCAACATATCGGGATTCCAGATCAAAAGTAACAGCGCCGCGGCGCCGAGACCGTTGAAGCTGTTCTTCTCCCGGCCGAAAAGACCGGCCCCCAGCACCATCAGACACATCACCGAGGCCCTCAATACCGAAGGAGAAAATCCGGTCATGGCGGCATAGAGAAACAGACCGGAGAGAACCAGCAGGAAATTTCCTCTTTTTCCGAGACGGAACAGACCGCCCAGGGCGTTTAAAAACATCAGAGCGTAACCCACATGAAGACCGGAAACGGCAAAACAATGACGGATGCCGCTTTTCGTCAGTACATCGGCGGTTTCCGTGTCCAGTCCGGAGGTATCCCCGAAAAAGATCCCCCGAATCAGCACCGCCTGTTCTTTGGGCAAATAAGAAAGGGAGCGCTCAAAACGGTGCTTCAAACCGTAAGCGAAGCGCAGCAGAGGATTGCCGAAACGGTGATCCGTCTTTTCTACGGCTCCGGTATAGAGCGTGGAAAACGTACCGTACAGATCTCGCTGTTCCTGATACGCTCGGTAATCAAAACCGCCGGGATTCATCACCTCCGAAGTCATAAAGGTTCCCCGCATTTTCAGAACATCGCCGTAAGCCAAAGAGAGATCTTTGGCGGACAGTACCGTGATATTCACCGGTTTTTCAAGGGGTTCCCCGTTAACCGCCGTAATTTCACAGCGGAATTTCAAAGAGGTATCGGTTTTTACCGGATCTCCGGTGATCTCCCCCAAAAGCGATGCTTCTTCCAATCCTTCAAAGGGATTTTCCGGTTCGAGGCTCTCGCGGAATTCACCGTAGGAAAGACCAAGGGCAAAGACGAGGACCAGGGCACAGAGGGAACGACGGACCGACCGGCGGCGTAAAAGACCGTAAAGGAGAAGGCCGAGGCCGATAAGGAGCAAACAGAGGGAAACAGGGCAGTCGAAGAAGAAACCGCAGATCAGCGCCGCGATATAAGCGACAGCGAAAAGAAAGAGGGGCGTGTCCATATCATTCCGCCGTTAAAAACGGCTCCACTTCACGGTATTTGCTTTCCCCCATAATTCCCCGGGTCACCAGATCGTAAACATCCTCAAACCGGCCTTCTTCCTCCCGGGAGGTCACGATTTTATCCGCGGTGACAGAGCCGATACCCTCTGCCAAACACAGCGTTCCGGCAGAGGCTGTATTGATATTGATCCTTCCCTGAGACACCGCCGCATCTCCCTCCTCCGACGGCGAAGAAGCGTCCCTTTCCGCGGCGCCCTCCTCATAGACAAAATCCTTTTCCAGCAGAAGATACTGGCCGAAGAAAACGCCGGTTCCAAAACAGAGAGCGCCGAAAAACAGCGCGAATAACAATTTCCGGGTCTTTTTCTGTTCCTTCATTTTATTCCCATTCCATTCTCTTTTTCAATTGACAATCCGCGTACCGGCATTGTATAATAAAAAAGTATTGATTTCGGGCCTATAGCTCAGCGGTAGAGCCCCCGGCTCATAACCGGTTGGTCCTTGG
>JBJDXI010000063.1:0-2552 GCA_051866595.1 Clostridia bacterium | reverse complement strand
ACGGAAAAGGCCATCGCCAAGGAACTGGGCGTTCATGAATTTCGGGTAAAGAAAGGGATGGAAGCTCAGCGAAACTACTCCATGGATGAGCTCTGCGACGCCATGGCGCAGATGCTGGACTGTGACTATAAAGTGAAATCCGGCCGCTGGGATTACACCGACGGACTTTTTGTTACGCTGATGAAAATCGTCACCGGCGGAGACCGGAAAGAGGAACGGAGGGAAGGATCACGATGAAAGAGGGATTTATGACGCCGCCCCATCATGTGAATTTTGAGGCGAAAAAGCTCTTTGGCGCGGCGGGTGAGATCATCGACGGCGCCATCGCGTATCTGCTTCCGAAGGGCGGTGGCCCCACGGAAAAGCATACCCATGCGCATAATCATCTTTTTATCGTCACCCAGGGAGAAGCTCTCATTCAGCTGGGTGAGGAGGAAATCATCATCAAAAAGGATGAATCCTTTCTGGTGGAGGGAAAGATTCCTCACTCCGTCTGGAATCACAATGACGGAGAGACCGTGATGATCGGCATCTCCGTAAAATAAGAAAATAAAAGCGTTCTTTCCTTTGGAACCGTGTTTTCGGTCGATGGGAAAAGAACGCTTTTTTGATGCTGAAAAATAAAAATCCGGGATGAAATCATCCCGGGTATTTATTGCGCAGTAATTATGCCATTTTGTTGAACATTTTCTGCATTTTGGATTTTTTTCTGGCTGCTGCGTTTTTATGGATCAGTTTTTTACCGGCTGCTTTATCAAGGAGCGCGAGGAGCTCTTTCAATGCGGGCTGAGCCAATTCCTTGTTACCGGCTTCCACTGCTTCCTTGAATTTTCTGGTCGCCGTTTTCAGTCTGGATTTCGCAGCCATGTTGCGCATTCTGCGGATTTCAGAGACCTTAACTCTTTTCGACGCGGATTTGATATTGGGCATGTTTTCACCTCCTCGTTCGCGATAAAACTGTTATTCTTCATAACTCAGATAAGTTTAACATATTTACGGAAAAAACGCAAGGAAAATTTGAGTAATATTTTTCTTTTGTTCACATATCATAAATAAGGAGTGCAAAAGCAAAGGTTGACAGAAAAAAGACTCTTTGAAAACTGTTTGCGGCAGCCTCCGGGAGGTTACGGATATGCGCTTTCGATATGATGTTAAACACCGCCGTTTTTTGGGGAAAACGATGGTTTTTTCTGCTTTTATGCTGTTTTTTGGTATTGGTATCGCTTTGGGATATTATTACGATGAGGGACAACCTGACTCCATTCCGCTTTCTTCTGTTTTTAAAAGTATGTTTTTTTACGCCGGTGATCTTACCGATCTGCCCGGTGTGACGGAAAATCTGCCGGTATTTTCAGAAACCGAGGAGAATACCGGCGGCTCTCTGACTTCCTGGGAAGTGACGTATTACCGGGATGAACGCACCGGTACCGATGTCCCGGTGTTTTACGGTGAGACCTCCGGGGAAAACGGTGTGAAAGCGGCGATGGGTACGGCGCTGATCCGCGTTTCTTCCGTCCGGGAGGTTCCGGTGGAGGCTCTGGAACCGGAAAAGATGTCCGTTTTGATTTATTGTACGCATACTTCCGAATCTTATGACGGAAAAGCCGATGAAAACGGCCGCGGACAGGTTTTGTCCGCGGCGCATCATCTTGCGGATACATTGACCTCGGTTTACGGTGTCGGCGCCGTGGTCAGCGACACTGTTCATGATTCTCCGGATTGGTATCGGAGTTATACCAATTCCAAAGCCACCGCGGCGGAACTGATTTCCCAGTATCCTGATGCTGATCTCATTATCGACCTTCACCGGGATTCCGGTGTCTCCAAAGAAGACTGTACCGTATCGGTGGAGGGGAAAAACGCGGCGACCCTTCTTTTGGTGGTAGGCAGCGATGTGACGCTGGATCACCCCAACTGGGAACAGAACTGGGAAACGGCGAAAAAAGTCGGCGAAGCCATCGACGCGGTGAATCCTTCGCTGTTAAGGGGAATCCGTGTGCAAAAAGGCCGGTATAACCAGCATTTATCCACCAAATGTATTTTGCTGGAAGTTGGCACCGATCTGAACACTGCCGCCGAAGCCGAATACAGTGTGGAATTGGCGGCCAAAGCCATTGCCGAATATCTTCAAAAGAAAGAATAAATCTTTTGAAAGATGGGAGAAAATGTAGTATAATATAATCAGATAAATTTGTGCCGGAGTGAGCATATGTCTGATTTGAAAAATGAAAATGAAGAAAATACTGTAAATAACGAGGTTACGGCGGATCTGAAGGATCAGGACGCCGGGGCCGGAGAGAAAAAGGAAAAAGAGGTTAAGGGTGATTCCGTTGCCCGTTCCGCCGTCGTTGTAATGTTGGCGATGATCGTTTCCCGTCTGCTGGGTTATGTCCGGGATGTGATTATTTACGCCCAGATCGGTCAGAACCACTTTACCGACGCTTATAACGCCGCTTTTAAAATTCCCGATTGTATTTATATGATTCTCGTTGGCGGAGCCTTAAGCGCCGCCTTTATTCCCGTGGTCTCTTCCTATCTGGCCAAAGGGAAGA
>JBJDXI010000062.1:0-13066 GCA_051866595.1 Clostridia bacterium | reverse complement strand
GTATGGATCATTCCTTCCATATTAAAACAATATTAAAACAATTTTCTCTTTTTGACAAGTTGATTCTTTTTTGAGCGGAGGTAAAAATGGATCGTTTTCTTCGAAAATATCTGACGAGAAATTTTTTCTTTGATCTGCTGATGATCAGCATCGGCTCGGCTATGTGGGTTATCGGGGTTCTGGCCTTTACCTTACCCAACGGCCTGCTGTCCATCGGCTTTACCGGGGTCATCATGGTTGTGAACCATTTCATCCCCCAGATCCCCATTTCCATCGGTGTGTATATCCTGAACGTGCCCTTTATTTTCTGGGCCTGGAAAGAGCTGAACAAGCGCTTTCTCTTCTGGACTTTTTACGCCGTAACCCTCCAGTCCGTTCTTCTTGAGGTGCTGAAGAATATGCCCACCTATACCGGGGATGTGCTGTTGGCGGCGATTTTCGCCGGGGTCATCGGCGGTATCGGTTCCGGCCTTGTCATCCGCCGGGGCGGCAGCGGCGGCGGTGTGGAAATTATCGGCATCATCGTGAAGAAGCGGCTGGGCTACAGTGTGGGTACTGTGGGGATGCTCTTCAATATTGTCATCGTCAGCTGCTGTGCCTTTATTTTCGGTATGGAAGCGGCGATGTATACCATTATCTTTATCGCCCTTTGCGCCATCATGACGGATAAAGCCATCGCCGGCCTCGGGAAAAAGTATACGGCGATGATCGTGACGGAATACCCGGAAAAGATGAAAAACGCCATCTTCGATCGGCTCCACCGGGGTGTGACCTTCCTCAACGGCCGCAGCGCTTTCAGCGGCGACCGCCGGGATGTGATTTACTGCGCCATCAACCAGTATGAGCTGGCCACGCTGAAGGATATGATCTATCTCATCGACCCCAATGTGTTTATGACCATTACGGAAACGACGGAAATATACGGTCACTTCCGCAATAAGAAGGGAGATGCCCTCACCGCCGCCCAGGTGGAAACGAACGTGGTGGAGGATGCCCAGAAGCCCGTTACCGCCATGGTTGACCGGGATATGCCCACGGTCCGGGTCATCGACAAGGATCGGGAAGTCGTCGATGAGCGGGTGATCAATCAGGAGGGTGAGGAAACAAAGCTTCACTTCATCAAGAAAAAACAGATGTAAAATACGGCGCGGCCAACAAAGGCCGCGCCTTTTGCGTCGCGGACGGTCTTTGACATCCCTTAAATAGCGGTTCCCGTAACGTAAAAAGAAAAAACAGCGTGAAGGCTGGAGCCGTCACGCTGTTTTGTACGGTATGGAGTTTTCGGGTTTTACATTCCCAAAAGGAAGTCGGTGAGCTCCTCGATATCGTCCTCGTCTACGGTGTAATAGCCTTCGTCATCCAGCACAACGGCGATGTTGAAGGTCTGGGCTTCGCCGTATTCGGGGTTTCCCAGAGCGATGTTCATGGCGTTGATCATCTCTTCCATATAAACGGTGAGGATTTCATCCATGCTCATGCTGGCGTCGCATCTCGCCAGGGCGGCGTTTTCCACGGTGCCGTCTTCATCGTTGCAGATGCTCATATAAGTGAGCAGGGGATAAGCGATGACTTCCACGGAATAGCCGTCGCCTTCCTCGGTATATTCGCCGGTGACTTCATATTTGGTATTCTTCATGACGGTGCCGAACATATCTTTGAGGTCGGCGCGGATGCTTTCCGGCGCTTCGGTGTAGCCGGCGGCGGTGAGGGTGGTGTCGGTGACGAAATCGAGCATATCGTTGTAATCCGCTTCAAATTCTTCCACGGAATTTACGTCGTCGACGCTGTCAATATACTCTTCGGTGACATTCCCCTGAATGGCGGCGTCCAAGCCGCCCTGAACAAAGGCAACGGGGTCAAAGGCGGCGCCGCAGCCGGCCAGAGCCAACATCATAATGACCGCCGCGACGGCGAAAAGATAACGGTGAGATTTTTTCATTTTTTCCCTCCTGTAAGATGAAAATAAGATGTAATGACAGTATATCAGAATATTACCGGAAATACAACCGCTTTCGACAAATCCGGCCTGCTTCTGTTATTGAAACGTCATTCTTTTTGGGCGGATTTCGGAAAGTTTTTCTTGACACCGGGGAGTCTTGAGCGTTATAATAAAATGCTACTATATAAAATCGGGAGAAAAGCCGATTTTTTCCGTTGTCCATAACGGTGTTTTTATTGTCCGCAGAGAAAACAATCAGCAAGAAAGCCGCTTTTCGGGCTTGCGGTAAGGCGAAAAGCGTGTCCCCCCGGGCTTGCGGTAAGACGGGGAGGCGATGCCGGGCTTGCGGTAAGACGGTATGCTTTCAGGGCAGTGCAATAAAACGCCGTGACCAATATATACAAGGAGTGAAGGATTACATGACTCATATCAGTGGTCTTGGCACCATCAAGCGCAGAGATTATTCCAACATCGTCGAAGTCCTGGAAATGCCGGATCTCATTGAGATTCAGCGCCATTCCTATGAATGGTTCCTCGAAGAAGGTCTCTCTTCCATCTTCGCGGATATTTCGCCGATTCAGGATTTCACGGGTAATCTCGTATTGGAATTCCTCGACTATTCGTTGTGTGAAGAAAAATACAGCGTGGAAGAATGTAAGGAAAGAGACGCGACCTATGCCGCCCCGTTAAAAGTCGGTGTGCGTCTCATCAACAAAGAAACCGGTGAGGTAAAAGAACAGGAAGTATTTCTGGGCGATTTCCATCTGATGACCGACCGCGGCACCTTTATCGTCAACGGCGCCGAACGTGTTATCGTCTCTCAGCTGGTTCGTTCCCCCGGCGTCTATTTCGCCCATACCAAGGACGCCAACTCCGGCGCCGATATTTACGGCTCCACCATCATCCCCAACCGCGGCGCGTGGCTGGAATTTGAAACCGACGCCGCCGGCATCGTTTATGTCCGCATCGACCGCACCCGCAAACTCCCGGCCACGGTGATCCTCCGTGCTCTGGGTTACGGCAGCGATGAGGAAATCCGCGCCTTTACCGATGAAAATCCCCATATTCTGGCCACCATCGAAAAGGACAGCACTCATAATGAGGAAGAAGCCCTCATTGAAATCTACAAAAAACTCCGTCCCGGCGAACCGCCCACGGAAGATTCCGCCCGGAACCTTCTCCACGCGCTGTTCTTTGACCCCAAACGCTACGACCTCGGCAACGTCGGCCGTTATAAACTCAATAAAAAACTGGAACACGGTGTTTTCAAACGGATCAATGACGAAGGTCTGGTCTGGAACGACGAAACCGAAGCCTACGAAGCCTACGAAGGCGATCCTTCCAAAATCCGCAACGATTACATCAAACATCTGACGAAAAAAGATATTTTCTGCACCCTGAAAGGCTTCCTCGAACTGATGGACGGCAAACGGGGCGCCGATGATATTGACCATCTGGGCAACCGCCGCATCCGCTGCGTCGGCGAGCTTTTGCAGAACCAGTTCCGCATCGGTCTTTCCCGTATGGAACGTGTGGTCAAGGAAAGAATGTCCATTCAGGATACGGAAGGGATCACCCCTCAGATTCTCATCAACACCCGCCCCGTGGTGGCGGCGCTGAAAGAATTCTTCGGTTCCTCCCAGCTGTCCCAGTTCATGGATCAGACAAACCCCCTGGCCGAATTGACCCACAAACGCCGTCTTTCGGCCCTGGGCCCCGGCGGTCTCTCCAGAGAACGCGCCGGCATGGAAGTCCGAGACGTTCACCATTCTCACTACGGCCGTATGTGCCCCATTGAAACGCCGGAAGGTCCCAACATCGGCCTCATCGGCTCCCTCTCGACTTTCGCCAAAATCAATGAATACGGCTTTATCGAAACACCCTACCGCCGGGTGGATAAGGAAACCGGCGTGGTAACGGAAACCATCGATTATCTCACCGCCGATGAGGAAGAAGGCTTTATCGTGGCCCAGGCCAACGAAGAGCTGGACGATGAAAACCGCTTCGTCCACAAGCGCGTTAACGTCCGCCACGGCGCGGATATTACCGTTGTCGACGCTTCCCGTGTGGATTACATGGACGTCAGCCCGAAACAGGTTGTCTCCGTGGCTGCCGCCCTTATTCCCTTCCTGGAACACGACGACGCCAACCGCGCTCTGATGGGCGCCAACATGCAGCGTCAGGCGGTGCCCCTCCTCGTGACCGAAGCGCCCTTTATCGGCACCGGGATGGAATACAAAACCGCCGTGGACTCCTGCGTGGTGGAAACCGCCAAAGCCGACGGCGTGGTGGAAAAAGTCGACGGCGATACCATCGTGGTCCGCCACGATGAGGACGGCGCCCTCGAAACCCACAAGCTGCTGAAATACAAACGCTCCAACCAGGGGACCTGCGTCAACCAGTTCCCCATTGTCCATAAAGGCGATCATGTCCATAAGAAACAGGTTCTGGCCGACGGCCCCGCCACCGACCAGGGCGAACTGGCCCTTGGCCGCAACGTCGTCGTAGCCTTCATGACCTGGGAAGGTTATAACTACGAAGACGCCATCCTCCTCAATGAACGCCTCGTCCGTGACGATTACTTCACCTCGGTGCATATCGAGGAATACGAATGTGACGCCCGCGACACCAAACTCGGCCCCGAAGAAATCACCCGCGACATTCCCAACGTCGGCGACGACATCCTGAAGGATCTCGACGCTCAGGGGATCATCCGCATCGGTACCGAAGTCCGCAGCGGCGATGTCCTCGTCGGTAAAGTCACCCCCAAAGGCGAAACCGAGCTGACGGCGGAAGAACGTCTCCTCCGTGCCATCTTCGGTGAAAAGGCCAGAGAAGTAAGGGATACCTCCCTCCGTGTGCCCCACGGTGAACAGGGGAAAGTTGTGGACATCCGCATCTTCTCCCGGGAAAACGGCGACGAGCTCTCTCCCGGCGTCAACCGCCTTGTCCGTGTCTATGTGGCGCAGAAACGTAAAATCTCCGTCGGTGACAAAATGGCCGGCCGCCACGGGAACAAAGGTGTTGTCTCCCGTATTCTCCCCGAAGAAAATATGCCCTTCCTGCCCGACGGCACTCCGGTGGACGTCGTGCTGAACCCCCTGGGCGTACCTTCCCGTATGAACATCGGTCAGGTTCTCGAATGTCACCTCGGCTGGGCCGCCAAAAACCTCGGCATCCATATTGCCACCCCGGTTTTCGACGGCGCCTCGGAACAGGATATCGTCGACGCGCTGAAAGAAGCCGGCTTCGATGAAAGCGGTAAGAGCATCTTAAGAGACGGCCGCACCGGCCTTCCCTTCGATAACCCCGTCACCGTCGGCGTCATGTATATGCTCAAACTTCACCATCTGGTTGACGATAAGATCCACGCCCGTTCCACCGGTCCTTACTCCCTCGTTACCCAGCAGCCTCTGGGCGGCAAAGCCCAGTTCGGCGGCCAGCGTTTCGGGGAAATGGAAGTCTG
The DNA here is from genome assembly GCA_051866595.1 of Clostridia bacterium. GTDB lineage: Bacteria > Bacillota > Dehalobacteriia > UBA7702 > UBA7702 > UBA7702. The sequence goes on along the minus strand of JBJDXI010000062.1, from coordinate 7,661 downwards.
GGCTCTGGAAGCCTACGGCGCCGCTTACACCCTTCAGGAAATCCTCACCGTCAAATCCGACGATGTTGTCGGCCGCGTAAAGACCTACGAAAGCATCGTGAAGGGCGAAAATGTGCCGGAACCCGGCGTGCCCGAATCCTTCAAAGTCCTTATCAAGGAATTGCAGAGTCTCTGCCTCGACGTCCGCGTCCTTAATCAGAATAATGAAGAGATTGAAATCCGCGAACTTGATGACGACGATCTCGATCTGCCCGGCGGCAGAGACGATTTCGGAGATGAATTCCGCGGTCAGGATAAACCTCAGTTCCGCGCCGACGCCATGATGGAAGTGGACGCCAGCGGCGAACACGTCAGCGACGTGGTGGAACTGGAAGACACCGAACCCGAGGAAGAGATTGATGAATCCGCGCTGGATCTGGCATCGGCCCTGGCCGATGACTTTGAAGACCTGTCCGACGACGATATTTTCGGCGGTCTGGACAGCTCCATTGATCTCAGCGATGATGACGATGTTGACTTCTGATCTTTACCGTAAAGGAAAGGAGAGATAATCCTTGATAGATGTAAGTAATTTTGATCGTATGCGCATTTCCCTGGCGTCTCCGGACCAGATCAGGGAATGGTCCTACGGTGAAGTAAAAAAACCGGAAACCATCAACTACCGGACGCTGAAACCGGAAAGAGACGGTCTTTTCTGCGAACGCATCTTCGGCCCCACCAAGGACTGGGAATGTCACTGCGGAAAATATAAAAGAGTACGCTATAAAGGCATGATCTGCGACCGCTGCGGTGTGGAAGTCACCCGGGCCAAGGTCCGCAGAGAACGCATGGGCCACATTGAACTGGCGGCTCCGGTTTCTCATATCTGGTATTTCAAAGGGATTCCTTCCCGGATGGGTCTGCTTCTCGATATGTCCCCCCGGGCTTTGGAAAAAGTATTATATTTCGTTTCTTATGTGGTGCTGGATCCCGGCAACACACCCCTCATGAAAAAACAGCTGCTTTCCGAAAGCGAATATCGTGCCGCCCGGGAAGAATACGGCAATGAATTCAAAGCCGGCATGGGTGCGGAATCGGTGAAAGAACTCCTCGCCGGTATCGATCTGGAAAAACTGGCCGCGGAACTCCGCGGTGAGCTTACCAGCGCCAGCGGTCAGCGGAAAGTCCGGGCCATCCGCCGCCTGGAAGTGGCCGAAGCTTTCCTGATGTCCGGCAACCGTCCCGAATGGATGATTCTCGACGTCGTTCCCGTGATTCCGCCGGAAGTCCGTCCCATGGTACAGCTGGACGGTGGTCGTTTCGCCACCTCGGACCTGAACGACCTCTACCGCCGGGTCATCAACCGCAATAACCGTCTGAAACGCCTTCTCGATCTCGGCGCTCCCGATATTATTGTCCGCAACGAAAAACGGATGCTCCAGGAAGCCGTCGACGCCCTCATCGACAACGGCCGCCGCGGCCGTCCCGTAACGGGCCCCGGCAACCGTCCGCTGAAATCCCTCAGCGATATGCTCAAAGGGAAACAGGGCCGCTTCCGTCAGAACCTCCTCGGGAAACGTGTGGACTACTCCGGCCGTTCCGTTATCGTCGTCGGTCCGGAGCTCAAAATGCACCAGTGCGGTCTCCCCAAAGAAATGGCGCTGGAGCTCTTTAAACCCTTCGTGATGAAACGCCTCGTCAAAGACGGCATGGCTCACAACATCAAGAGCGCCAAACGCATGGTGGAACGGGTCCGTCCCGAAGTATGGGATGTGCTGGAAGACGTCATCAAAGACCATCCCGTCCTTTTGAACCGCGCCCCCACACTGCACCGTCTGGGGATTCAGGCCTTTGAACCGATTCTCGTGGAAGGCCGCGCGTTGAAACTCCATCCCCTGGTATGTACGGCTTACAACGCCGACTTCGACGGCGACCAGATGGCGGTTCACGTTCCTCTCTCCGCCGAGGCTCAGGCCGAAGCGAGACTGCTGATGATTTCTTCCTATAATATTCTGAACCCCAAAGACGGTCATCCCGTGGCCGTTCCTACTCAGGATATGGTTCTCGGTTCCTACTATCTCACCGCGGTGAAGGAAGGAGCCAAGGGTGAAGGTAAAGTTTTCTGCTCCTATGACGAAGCTTACATGGCCTATGAAAACGGTGATGTGGACCTTCACGCCATGATTGAAATCATCAAACCCAAAGAATGGGATTATCAGATGGTGGAAAAGAAGCGGGTGGAATTTGAGTACCGTGAAAACGGGATGCCCTGCCGTCTCAAAACCACCGTGGGCCGTCTGAAATTCAACTACAACATTCCGATTCCCAAAGAAATGGGATATTACAACTGCACCATCACCAAAAAGGTGCTGGGCAATATCGTGGACCGTTGCGTCCGCATCATGGGCATTACCTATGCCTCCAAACTGTTGGACGGCATTAAAGCCATGGGCTACTCCACTTCCACTCAGGCCGGTATCACCATCGGTCTCCAGGATATTAAAGTGCCCGCCGCTAAAAAGACCATTATGGAAAAGGCCGATCAGGACGTCAACAAGGTTGAGGAACTCTTCCGCCGGGGTCTCGTTACCGAGGACGAACGTTACAGTAAGGTCGTCGGCCTCTGGAGCAAGGCCACCGATGACGTCACCGCCGAACTCATGGGCGCTCTCGACCCCTTCAACCCCATCTACATGATGGCGAACTCCGGGGCCCGCGGTAACGTCCAGCAGATCCGTCAGCTGGCCGGGGCCCGCGGTCTCATGGCCGACCCCTCCGGTAAGATCATCGACTTGCCCATTAAAGCGAACTTCCGTGAAGGTCTGAACATTCTGGAATTCTTCATCTCTACCCACGGCGCCCGTAAAGGTCTGGCCGATACGGCTCTCCGTACCGCCGACTCCGGTTACCTGACCCGCCGTCTTGTCGACGTCGCCCAGGAAGTTATCGTCCGCGAGGACGACTGCGGCACCGAAGAAGGCATCTGGGTCGAAGAAATTCCCAATATCGAACCGCTTTCCGAACGTATCGAAGGCCGCGTTGCCGCCATCGACCTCGTGAACAAACACACCGGTGAAGTCATCGTTTCCGCCGGTGAGGAAATCACCGAACAGCATCTGCCTCAGATCATGGCTTACATGGCCACCCTGCCCAAGGAAGAGCAGAAAGTCAACATCCGCTCGGTTCTGACCTGCAAGAGCCGGTACGGCGTCTGCCGCAAATGCTACGGACGCAACCTCGCCACCGGCGTCATGGTGGACATCGGTGAAGCTGTCGGTACCATCGCCGCCCAGTCCATCGGCGAACCCGGTACCCAGCTGACCATGCGTACCTTCCATACCGGTGGTGTCGCCGGGGACGACATTACTCAGGGTCTTCCCCGTGTCGAAGAACTCTTCGAAGCCCGGAAACCCAAGTATCAGGGGATCCTTACCGAGGTCTCCGGTACCGTTCAGGTGGAAGATTACAAAAACCAGAAGAAGATCGTCATCGTCAACGACGGCGAGGAACTGGGCAGCTATCTCACACCCTTCAATTCCCGTCTGAAAGTCCAGACCGGCGACTATGTGCAGAAAGGGGACGCCCTCACCGAAGGCGCCATCAATCCCCACGACGTGCTGAAAGTCAAAGGCGTGGAAGGCGTTCACTACTATCTGCTCAAGGAAGTCCAGAGTGTATACCGCCTCCAGGGTGTTGACATCAACGACAAGCATATCGAAATCATGATCCGCCAGATGCTGAAAAAGGTCAAGATTGAGGAAGCCGGCGACGGCAACCTCCTTCCCGGCACTTTGGTGGACCGCAACGAATTCCGCCGGATCAACGAAGAACTGGTGGCCGAGGGTAAAGAACCCGCCGTGGCTTCCGCGGTTCTGCTGGGGATCACCAAGGCGGCGCTGGCCACGGATTCCTTCCTCTCCGCCGCGTCCTTCCAGGAAACCACCAGAGTCCTGACGGACGCCGCCATCAAAGGGAAAGTCGATCCCCTCATCGGCCTCAAGGAAAACGTCATTCTCGGGAAGCTGATTCCCGCCGGTACCGGGATGCTCCGTTACCGCGATATTGAAGTCAGCGCCGAAGGGGACGCGCCGGAAACCACCGCCGCGGAAACCGAGGAAACCACCGTTTTCGCCGAAGGTGAAACCGCTGTTGAACCTGTGGAAGACGGCATGATTCTCCCGGAAGAGGGCGAAGAAATAATGCTTGACAATGAGGATGTACAGTGATACAATTGCAGTACACGCGTTTTTTGGGAGAATATCTATGCCCTTTTTCAGGAGGTCGTAAATGGATGCCAAAGAATTGTTGACTGCGAAAAAAGTGGTCGGAACAAAGGAAACTTTGCGAATGGTGGAAAAACACCAGTGTAAGGCCGTCTTTATCGCGGAAGATGCCAACCCCGAAGTTTTGAGGGAGCTTGTTGAAGCTTGCCGGAAAAACGGGGTCGAGGTCTTTACCGTCGATCATATGCAATATCTGGGAGAGTGCTGCGGCATCAAAGTCGCCGCAGCCTCTGCCGGAATACTATAAATTTTTGTCCAATATTTAAGATTATATAAAATATTTGAAGTACGATTAGGAGGTGGAATTTTGCCTACAATCAGCCAGTTAGTGAGAAACAGCAGAGAAGTTACGGAAAAGAAATCCACCGCGCCGGCATTGAAAGAATGTCCCCAGAAACGCGGTGTTTGCACCAGAGTTTATACAACAACTCCCAAAAAACCGAACTCTGCTTTGAGAAAGGTCGCCAGGGTTCGTCTGACCAATGCTATCGAAGTTACCGCTTACATCCCCGGCATCGGCCATAACCTTCAGGAACACTCGGTTACTCTCATTCGCGGCGGCAGGGTTAAGGACCTTCCCGGTGTCAGATACCACATCATCCGTGGTACTTTGGACGCAGCAGGCGTCGCTGACCGCGGCCAGTCCCGTTCCAAGTACGGCGCCAAACGCCCGAAAGCCAAAGCAGCAGCGAAATAAGAACTATATATAATATAGTAAGGAGGAAACCAAATGCCCAGAAGGGGAAAAATCAAACGTATTGAAGTTTTACCGGATCCGGTATACAATAGTGTCGTTTTGACCAAATTCATTAACCAGATTATGGTTGACGGCAAAAAGAGCACCGCGGAAAGAATCGTTTACGGCGCTTTTGACATCATCAAAGAAAAAACCGACAAAGATCCCATGGAAGTCTTTGAGGAAGCCATGAACAACGTCATGCCTGTTCTGGAAGTTAAAGCCAGACGTGTCGGCGGTGCCAACTATCAGGTTCCCATCGAAGTCCGTGCGGACAGAAGACAGACCCTCGGTATTCGCTGGATCGTTATGAATGCCAAAAAACACAGCGGCAAAGGTATGGAAGAAAAAGTGGCCGGCGAATTGATGGATGCCGCCAACAATACCGGCGCTTCCGTGAAGAAGAGAGAAGATACTCATAAAATGGCTGAAGCCAACAAGGCTTTCGCGCATTTCAGATGGTAAGGTAAAGATAAGTTCGGAGGATTTAAAGTGAGACAGTATAGCTTAGGCAATACAAGAAATATCGGTATCATGGCCCACATCGACGCCGGTAAAACGACGACAACCGAACGTATGCTTTATTTCACAGGTAAAGTACATCGCATCGGCGAAGTACACGACGGTGCCGCGACCATGGACTACATGGTTCAGGAACAGGAACGTGGGATCACCATTACCTCGGCGGCAACGACCTGCATCTGGAAAGGCCATCGCATCAACATTATCGACACGCCCGGCCATGTGGACTTCACTGTAGAGGTGGAACGCTCCTTGAGAGTTCTCGACGGCGCTGTCGGTGTTTTCTGCTCCGTCGGCGGTGTTCAGCCTCAGTCTGAAACCGTCTGGCGCCAGGCGGACCGTTACGGTGTTCCCCGCATCGCTTTCATTAACAAAATGGACCGTGTCGGCGCCGACTTCTACCGCGGCGTGAACATGATCAGAGAACGTCTCGATGCCAACCCCATCCCCGTGCAGATTCCCATCGGCGCCGAGGACAACTTCAACGGCATCATCGACCTGCTGACCATGACCGCTCATTTCTACGAAGGCGAAAACGTGACCGAAGGTGAAATTCCCGAAGAATACCGTGATAAAGCCGAAGAAATGCGGGAAGAAATGCTGGAATCCCTGGCCGATCTTGATGATGAACTGATGGAAATCGTTCTGGAAGGCGAAGAGCCCACCGTTGAACAGATCAAGAAAGTCATTCGTGAAGCGACCATCGCCGTTAAGATGACCCCGGTCTTCTGCGGCTCCGCTTTCAAAAATAAAGGCGTCCGCCTTCTCCTTGACGGCGTTGTGGATTATCTTCCTTCGCCCATCGATGTTCCCGCCATCGGCGGCTGGGATCCCGATACCGAAGAAGATACCGTCAGAGAGTCCTCGGACGAAGAACCCTTCAGCGCCCTGGCCTTTAAGATCGTTACCGACCCCTATGTCGGCCGGCTGACCTTCTTCCGGGTATACAGCGGTACACTGAAAAGCGGTTCCTACGTCTACAACTCTTCTAAAGACAAGAAGGAAAGAATGGGGCGTCTCCTGCAGATGCACGCCGACAAACGGGAAGACATTGATGAATGTTATTCCGGCGATATTCTCGCCGCTGTCGGCCTGAAATTCACCTCCACCGGTGATACCCTCTGCTCCTATGAACATCCCGTCGTTCTGGAAAGCATGGACTTCCCGGAACCCGTTATCGATGTCGCCATCGAACCTAAAACCACTGCGGATCAGGAAAAAATGAGCTTGGCCCTGCAGAAACTTTCCGAAGAAGACCCCACCTTCCGTGTTCACACCGATCACGAAACCGGCCAGACCATTATCTCCGGTATGGGCGAACTTCATCTGGATATTATCGTCGACCGTCTGCTGAGAGAATTCCGCGTTGACGCCAACGTCGGCAAACCTCAGGTCGCTTACAGAGAAACCATTCGCAAACCCGCTTCGGCCAACAGCCGTTTCGTCCGTCAGAGCGGCGGTCACGGTCAGTACGGTCACTGCGTTGTGGACTTCGAACCCGGCGAACCCGGTTCCGGCTTCGTCTTCGAAAGCAAGATCGTCGGCGGTGTGGTTCCCAAGGAATACATCTCCCCCATTGAAGAAGGGATCAAAGAAGCAATGGAAAACGGCTTCCTCGCCGGCTTCCCCATGGTCGACCTCAAAGCCACTCTGGTGGACGGTTCTTACCACGAAGTCGACTCCTCGGAAATGGCCTTTAAAGTGGCCGGCTCCATGGCCTTTAAAGAAGCGGCGGCCAAAGCCAACGCCGTGCTCCTCGAACCCGTCTTCAAGCTGGAAGTCGTCGTCCCCGAAGAATATATGGGCGACGTCATCGGCGACATCAACTCCCGCCGCGGCCGTCTCGAAGGGATGGAAGCGGAAAAAGGAATGCAGACCATCCGCGGTTTTGTTCCCCTGTCGGAAATGTTCGGTTATGCCACCGACCTCCGTTCCAAAACCCAGGGACGCGGGACTTACGTCATGCAGTTCGCGCATTATGAAGAAGTTCCCAAGAACATTGCGGAAACCGTTATTGAAAAATATAAAGGTTGATCTACTATTAAACTTTTAAATATTCAAGAAATTCCCAAGGAGGAAAAACCAAAATGGCGAAAGAAAAGTTTGAACGCACAAAACCCCATGTAAACATTGGTACGATC